>JBLUWJ010000005.1:0-112274 GCA_049888895.1 Bisgaard Taxon 45
AATCCATGCCGAACTTAGAAGTGAAACGCTGTAACGCCGATGGTAGTGTGGGGCTTCCCCATGTGAGAGTAGGACACCGCCAGGTCATTATTTGATTAATTCATTTAATGATAAGTGAATTAATCAAATAAAAATTTTTTGGTAGCCATAGTGCAGCAGAACCACCTGAACCCATGCCGAACTCAGAAGTGAAATGTTGTAACGCCGATGGTAGTGTGGGGTTTCCCCATGTGAGAGTAGGTCACTACCAAATACCAAATTTCGCGGAGCGGTAGTTCAGCTGGTTAGAATACCTGCCTGTCACGCAGGGGGTCGCGGGTTCGAGTCCCGTCCGTTCCGCCACTTATTTAAGCGAATTAAGTTTCGCTTTCTTTCTAGGGGCGTAGTTCAATTGGTAGAGCACCGGTCTCCAAAACCGGGTGTTGGGAGTTCGAGCCTCTCCGCCCCTGCCATTATTATGTGGATAAAGTCGTAAGTAAATCATAAGCTTACGGCTTTTTTATTTTCTAAAAAACTCTAAATATCCCTATTTTCACGACATTATATTTAATCTGTATAAGATAGTATGACGGAAATTTGACTTAATCCGAGTGTTCCAGTGCGGTCTCTTTTATAGAAATGTCGTTAGATAGTATCTGATCAGCATGCTAGGATAAATGAGAAGGGATAAAAAAAGCGTGGTTTGATATTTATCGAACCACGCTTTTTTATATGTGTCGTTATAATCCTAAGGCTTGTTTCATTAATTCTGTTTTGACAAGGCTAAATTTATCAGTTGCACTCAATCCAATGCCCCTGATCATTTTCTTGATTGGATGATCTCCATGGAAAAGATCTTTTAAGCCTTGCATGACAAGTAACATTTTTATGGCCTCTTTCTTGCGTTTACGTTCATAGTGGCGTAAATAACGATATTGCCCGATATCTACATCTGCTTTGATATTCTCTTCAATAGTATGGGTAAGTTCAATGACATCTTGTAAACCTAAATTTACGCCTAAACCAGCGAGAGGATGAATGGTATGGGCCGCATCACCGACGAGCGCAATTCTATTTTGAGCAAAATCGCGAGCATAACGTGCGGTTAATTTAATCGCTTGTCTTTCGCCTTGAACTTGACATAATCCCATTTGCATATCAAATGCAACAGATAATGCGCGATTAAATTCTTCTTCATCACATTGTGCAAGGTGCTCTGCTTGTTCTCCAGGTTGTGACCAAACTATCGAACAAAGGTGTTGTTGATGTAATGGTAAGAAGGCAAGGACACTGTCTTTTGAGAAGATCTGGCGTGCGCAATGTTGGTGCGGTTCTGTGGTTGCCACGTTACAAACTAATGCATGATGTCCATAATCTCTAAAAACAAGTGGAATGTTTGCTTGTTTGCGTACCCAAGAGTTTGCACCATCGGCACCCACTAATAATTTGGTGGCGACCATTTGACCATCATTGAGTGAGAGCATGGCGTGGCTTTCGGTTAAGCCTAATGTTTGTGGAAGTGCGGTGAGTATTTCGATATTTTTTTGTTGATTCACTTTTTGCCATAATGTTTGCTGAATTACGTGGTTTTCAACAATATGCCCTAAGTGAGAAATGCCTAATCCTGCGGTCGTAAAATGAATATGAGCAAAGCTATCTTTTTCCCATACGTGCATGGCATTGTATTCTGTTGCTCGTATGTGCGTGATGTCTTGCCAGACACCGAGTTGAGTCAGTAAATGCTGGCTCGCCAGGTTTAACGCACTCACGCGATGAGTAACTGTTTCTAGTGGGGTTGTTGGCGGAAATGCCTCAATCAGCGCAATGCGTAGTGGTGCGTTAGCGAGGCGAGCAGCGAGAGCGAGCCCAACCATGCCACCACCGACAATAACCAGATCAAATGTTTTCATGTTTAAGTCCACCCTAATGCCAGTTTGGCAAAATGTTGTCGCAATAAGGTTGATTGCGACAGTGTCATTAAGCCGAGTGTTCGTCCAAATTGTAATGGTAATAAATGATTTGCAAAGATAGAAAGTAAATCATCAGTTAAGCGTAGCGTTTGCTGTTGATCTGACTGACGTTGTTTTTCATATGCTTGTAAATGTGCGTAAGTGCCGATATCTTTTTGTTGTAGATAATGTGTGGCGACCACATCGGCTAAGGTCATCACATCACGAATGCCTAAATTGAAACCTTGCCCCGCAATCGGATGCAGTGTTTGGGCGGCATTGCCAATTAAGGCAATGCGCGGTTGGATATGTTGTTCGGCTTGATATAGATTCAATGGATAAGTAAAACGTTGTCCACATTGTAGCAGTTTACCTAGACGCCAGCCGAAACGATCTTGTAAGGCAGATAAAAACGCCTGATCATTGAGTGTCATTAATTGTTGAGCATCTTTAACGCACCAAACTAATGACATCAGATTGTCTTGCATTGGCAATAAAGCAAGCGGTCCTTCATCGGTAAAACGCTCAAAAGCGCGATACTGATGATCTTGTTGTACCAAGATATTGGTGATGATCGCTGTTTGGCGATATTCGCGTACGACTTTCTGTGCGATATTAGCGGCTTTGGCGACCAAGGATTGTGTACCATCTGCGCCAACTAAAAGTTGACCACGTAAAGTGCGGTGATTTTTCAGCTTGATTTCGACATGCGCGTCATTTCGTGTGATGTTCTCAATCTCAATCGGTGCAAGGTAGTCAATATGCGTGTATTCTTGAATGGCATTGAGGAGTATTTGCCCTGCTTGGGTTAATTCAATGACTGCACCTAATTGGGGTAAATTAAACTCTTGTGCCCTGAATTCCAGCAAACCACTATGCCCTTTGTCAGACACGTGGATCTTATGAATGGGGGTGCTAACGGGTTGCAAACGTGACCAAAGATGCGATGACTGAAGTAATTGGATTTGCGCAAAACGCTGGCAACTACCGTCAGATAAAGCAATACAACGCGCATCAAAGCCACTTTGTTGGTGATGATGAGTTACTTGCTTTTCAAGGACCGCAATTCTCATTTTCCCCGCTGTTTTGCTACTGAGTGCAAGGGCTAGCGTTGTTCCGGTCATCGCCCCGCCTACAATAATCACATCGTAGTTTGCTGCTTCAAGCATAAAATGATCCTTTATTTGCCCGCCATTAATTTTTCAATCTCATCGATTTCTTTTGGTACAGCACTAGTGAGATTTTTATTACCGTATTCGGTCATCACTAAGTTATCCTCAATTCGCACACCGATCCCCTTATATTGTTCTGGTACATCAGCTTGTTCGGAAATATAAAGCCCTGGTTCGACGGTCAGAACCATACCGACTTCGAGTGGACGGTCACGTACTTTACTATTGCGGTTATTATTCTGCTGATTTTTGCTGTAGCTACCAACATCATGGACATCAAGCCCTAGCCAGTGACCTAGCCCATGCATATAAAATTGGCGATAGGTTTCATTTTGGATCAGGGTTTCTACATCACCTTGTAAAATACCTAATTTCACTAAGCCTTCCACTTTGATCCGAACGACTTCATCGTTAGCTTGTTGAATAGAATTGCCTGGTACTAATAATTCAATTGCCCGTTTTTGTGCTTTTAACACGATGTCATAAATTTCTCGTTGTGCTTGGCTAAATTTGCCATTCACTGGGAAGGTGCGTGTAATATCGCCTGCATACATCGCAAACTCACAACCCGCATCAATCAGCACTAAATCACCATCTTTCAGTGGCATATCATTTTCAGTGTAATGCAGGATACAGGCATTTTCCCCGCCAGCAACGATGGAATTATAAGCAGGAGAACGTGCACCAAAACGGTTAAATTCATGTGATATTTCGCCTTCAATTTCATATTCAAGTCGATTTGGACGTGTTTTTTGCATTGCACGAATATGAGCCAGTGCGCTGATTTGGCCTGCTTGTTGCATCAAGGCGATTTCATTTTCCGATTTGAATAAGCGCATTTCATCTAGCATGGCTTTCCAACAAAGGACATGCTCTACATTAAGTTGGGCTTGGGCTAACAGAGCATCGCCCCAAGGATGAAGCTCTTGCACATGATAAAGTGCGGTACTTTTTGCTAACATTTTTGGCAACTCAGTCTGAAAATCGTCAATTGAGAAAGCTCGATCTAGTTGTAATTTCTTAGCTGCATTACTCACGCCTAAACGACGCCCATCCCAAGTTTCCCGTAAGGGATCGGAAGGACGTACAAAAATAATGCTTTCGGTTGTTTGCCCATATTTGGTTAAAATCAGCACTGAGTTGGGTTCATTAAAACCCGTTAAATACCAAAAATAGCTGTCTTGACGGAAAGGATAGGCACAATCATTGCTACGACGTTTTTCAATTTCAGAGAAAACGATAAGCACAGAATTCTCTTGCATTTGCTCAAAGACACGTTGACGGCGTTTGGCAAATTCTTCTTGAGGCAGTGCCGCTATATAAGCTAAATCCATTTTATTCTCCTTGCTCATCTCAATTAGTGTAAGACTGGTTTTTGTTCGGTCGGTTGCGGTTGAAAATGTGTGAAGAGTAAACATGCTAGTGTGCGAACATATTCAATGATTTCTTCTAAGGCTTCGCTGAGTTCTTCTTTATCATCACTTTCATCGTAACCTAGTTGACAAATGTCATGTAAGTCGTCAATCGCTTCTCCAATATCGCCTTTCTCTTTATCTAATTTCGGTTGGGCGAGTCCTAAACCAAGCAAGAAATGATTTGCCCATTCGGATAGCGCATCAGCACGGCTGAAAACATCCTCTTCATTTTCAGGTAGCCATAATTCAAAGTCAAAACCATCAATATCAGCGAGTTTTTGGCTGATGTGTTGTTGTATTTGCGTGACTTCTTGTAACAGTGCGGTAGGGTAAGCGTGATTTTCGTTAGTCAATTGAAAAAGAAGTGGCTGCCAACTTTGATCGTGGATGCCTCCACAGATTAAACCTGTAAGAAAACCATGTAATTCTGCGCTAGATAAGGCGATACCGGCTGTTTTTAATTGTTGAGAAAAGTCGGAATACGACGACATACTTGTATCCTTAGTTTAGAGTTTATGCGGTAATAGATTGCGTTCAGTTTACCACTCTCCGCCTAGGCAACCAATAATTAGACGGATTTTTTTAGCTATGGCATAATGTTGCCATTCTAAATCCTAATAATTACGCTGAATGGAGGCGAGATGTCGTCTAAAAGTATTGAATTACCTGTGTTAGGGCAGGTTTTACGTTTAAATTGTCCAGAAGAACAGCATGAAGCATTAAAACAAGCTGCTAGGGAGCTTGATTTACGTGTCAGTGAAATGAAAGAGCGCACCGGTATTTTGCAGTTAGAACGTGTCTTGTCGATTGTCGCGTTAAATTTAAGTTATGAATTATTACAAGCACAACAAAAGACGACCTCGATTGAAGATTTATTAAAGAACCGCATTCAGCAACTTGATCATTCTCTCGAAAGTATTTTAACGCAAAAAGTAAGCAATTAATTTACGATCAGGGTGATAGAGGGGGAGAACTGCGAATTATCGCTAGTCAATCACCTGAAATTACGTTAGTATTAAACAAAGATTACCTGAGGTGTTTGCCAGTGGGTTATGTCCCTGAGCCGATACTTTTATTTTATGAATTGGTTTCTAATTGTTGGTGAGCATGCTTAGTTTGACTAAGAAGCCTAAAAACGATTATCACTGATTCCCTTGAACCGTTGGGTTCAAGGACTGAGACCGACAGCGGCATCTCGGGTTCTTCTTTAGTCAACTTATCTATGAATACCCATTCTCAGCTTCGCCAACAAATTCGACACGATATTCGAAAACGTCGTCAGAAACTTACCGCACTTGAGCAACAGCAAGCCGAAACAGCGATTACCAATAAAGCGCTTCAATTGATTGAACAAAAAAAAGCAAACAACCTAGCGCTTTATTTATCTTTTGACGGGGAAGTGTCTACTCACAAATTGATCAAGTGTTTATGGCAACAAGGTAAGCAGGTGACCTTGCCGGTATTGCACCCTTTTTGTCCCGGGCATTTATTGTTTTTACGTTATCATCCCGCATCAATAATGGATAAAAATCAATTTGGTATTTTAGAACCTAAATTAAACCTACAAGATGTTGTGCCGTTGAGCGAGCTAGAGATTATCTTCACGCCTCTTGTCGCGGTGGATAAACAAGGTAATCGTTTGGGGATGGGCGGGGGATTTTATGATCGGACGTTGCAAGGTTGGCAGGAAAAATCCTTTCTACCGGTGGGACTTGCCCATGCCTGTCAATTAGTAGAGCATTTACCGACCCAAGCTTGGGATATGCCGCTTGCCCAGATTTTAATTGCCGAATAAAGGGGATAACAAAATAGGACAACCAAGAAGGGCTGTCCTATTTTTAGTTTGGCAGTTTATTGTTTCAATAAATCTTCTGGTTCAGCCGGTTTTTCGATTTCCGCAAAGGTTCTGCCTTTATTGGCTTCGATTATCGTAGCGGTTTGGGCGGCTAACTCTTTTAAGTTCATTTTTTCATAAGCTTGTTGCATAAGCGGTAAGGCTTCGTAAGTCGCCTGCGTATCTGGATATTGTTGGAGCATACCGACAACACGATTGGCGACAGCAACATGCGCATTGCGTTTAGCATAGAATTTAGCAATCGCTAATTCATGACGTGCTAGGCTAGCTTTAATATACGCCATGCGAGCAAGCGCGTCTTGAGCATAAGGACTGTTTGGGAAATTTTTTACCAATGTTTGGAAGTTCGCAAATGCTGCCTTGATTGAACTACTTTCACGTGTTGCTCGATCGATTCGGAATAAATCTTGAATATAGTTATCACCGAGCGCCGCATTGGTTAAGCCTGCCATATACAACACATAATCAGCGTTGCGGCTAGTTGGATATTGTTGGAAAAAACGATCCGCTAAGACTAAAGTTTGTGTATAATCTTGCGTCTTATAATTTGCATAAATCAGATTTAATAGTGTTTGTTCACTATAACTGCTACCTGGAAAACGACTACGGACAGCATCCAAATAACGGATTGCTTGTGAATATTCACCCTTTTGTAAATGCGTTTGACCAACATTATAAAGCTCTTGTTCTGGACGTTGTTCAACATCTTTAGAGCTTGAACACGCTGTTATCGCAAATGCGGTCAAGGCAATAAACGTGAACGATTTTAATTTACGCATTAGATAATCCTTATTTTTACGAGCAACAACAAATGAGTTACAATGACCCATTATTGTATATAACATTATTAAATAAGCAAACCTCATTCATGGATTTTTTTATTTATGGCACAAATCACCCTATCGGCTGAAATTCAGCTATCTCAACTGGGACAACGGTTAGACCAAGCTTTAGCTGAATTGTTCCCAGATTATTCTCGTTCTCGCTTAAAAACGTGGATCGAACAAGATTTGGTTCTCGTCAATGGCAGTGTTGTGAACGTACCGCGTGCCAAAGTTTATGGGGGCGAGCAAATCGATATTACTGTGGACATTGAAGATGACACCCGCTTTGAGCCCGAAAATCTACCACTCAATATTGTGTATGAAGACGATGATATTTTAGTGATTAATAAACCTAAAGATTTTGTTGTACACCCGGGTGCCGGCAATACTTCTGGCACGGTGTTAAATGCGCTATTGTATCATTATCCTACTATTGCTGAAGTGCCTCGAGCGGGCATAGTACATCGTTTAGATAAAGATACCACAGGCCTAATGGTTATCGCGAAAACGATTCCAGCACAAACCAAATTAGTGCGAGATTTGCAAAAGCGTAAAATCACGCGCGAATATGAAGCCATAGCCTGTGGCATTATGACCAAAGGGGGAATGGTGGATCAGCCGATGGCACGCCATCCCACCAAACGTACTCACATGGCGGTACACCCAATGGGTAAACCTGCTGTGACCCATTACCGCATTATGGAACGTTTTCGTAATTACACCCGTTTACGTTTACGTCTTGAAACTGGGCGTACCCACCAAATTCGTGTGCATATGGCTCATATTGCTCACCCTTTATTAGGTGATCAAACCTATGGTGGTCGTCCACGTCCACCGAAAAATGCCAGTGAAGCATTGATGCAAACCTTGCGTGATTTTAAACGTCAAGCATTGCACGCGATTATGTTGCGTTTAGCCCACCCTATTACAGGCGAGTTGATGGAATGGCATGCACCTTTACCAGATGATTTTGTAGAATTAGTGGACGCACTAAAAGCAGATTATCAGCTCCATCAAGATGATTTAGATTATTAATAGGTGATGAGATGGATGTGATCAAACCCAATTGGTCTGCTCCCCAGCATGTCCATGCGTTTAGCACCTTAACCTCAGGTGGATATAGCTTACCGCCTTATGCCAGTTTGAATTTAGGTGATCATGTAGGCGATGATCCCAATACAGTGAAACGTAACCGTACTTTATTAGTGGAGGCATTAAAACTGCCTCAATTTCCACTTTTTTTAAATCAAATACACAGTACGCGAGTACTCAGTCTGCCAACCACAGGGCAGAATCGAGATGCCGATGCGGTATATACCCACCAAGCAAACCAAGTCTGTTTAGTCATGACAGCGGACTGCTTACCCGTATTATTGACTCACTCGGAAGGCAACGAAGTCGCGGCGGTCCACGCTGGCTGGCGAGGACTTTGTCATGGGATTTTAGAACGTACAGTGGAAAAATTCCAAGCACCAACAGATCAGCTCATGGCTTGGCTAGGGCCCGCCATCAGTCAGCCCTATTTTCAAGTGGGGAAAGAGGTAAGGGAACAGTTTATCGCACAAGATCCTGACGCAGCATGCGCCTTTTTACCCGATCCAGTGGTGGAAGAAAAATATTTAGCGGATTTATATTTATTAGCCACACAACGTCTCAATAAGTTAGGCATTACCCAAGTCAGTGGGGGTGACTATTGTACGTTTGCCCAAAAAGAGCAATTTTTTTCTTATCGACGAGAACAGCGAACTGGGCGGATGGCGACATTCATTTGGTTTGAATAAAAAGTGCGACAATATGTCGTATTTTTAATATGCATAAATTCAATTTGGAACATCATTTTTATATTTCTCTCAATATTATTCCTCCCTCACTAAATGAGGTTAAGGTTGGTAAGGCATGAGTGAAAAATCACTCATGTATATCTGTTCAATTCAGAAAATATTGTAAAATTACGCATCGAACCCGCCAAAGTGCGGTGATTTTTATCAGGATTTTATATGACAGACAGTATCAAATTAGAAATAGAAGAACTACGTCAATGTTTACGTTATCATGAATATCAATATCACGTCTTAGATAATCCGCAAATTCCTGATGCAGAATACGATCGTTTATTCCATCGTTTAAAAGCACTTGAACAACAATATCCACAATGGCTTAGCCCTGACTCTCCTACACAACGCGTAGGCGCGAAACCCCTTTCTGCGTTTGCGCAAGTGCAACATGAAATGCCTATGCTGTCCTTGGATAATGCATTTTCCGATGAGGAGTTGCATGCGTTTGTCAAACGTATTCAAGATCGTCTGGTTTTTTCACCGACATCACTTGAATTTTGTTGTGAACCGAAATTAGATGGACTGGCGGTCAGTATTTTGTATGTGGATGGTAAATTAACTCAGGCGGCGACCCGTGGAGATGGGCAAACAGGGGAAGATATTACCTTAAATATTCGCACAGTACGTAATATTCCTTTGCAATTGTTAATGGAAAATCCCCCTACTCGTCTAGAAGTGCGTGGCGAGGTTTTTATGTCACAAGCAGGCTTTGAGACATTAAATGAAAAAGCGTTAGCCAAAGGGGAGAAGACCTTTGCCAATCCACGCAATGCGGCAGCCGGATCATTGCGACAGCTCGATCCGCGTATTACTAGCCAGCGTCCGTTGCTATTAAATGCGTATAGCATTGGTGTGGCAGAGGGGGTGGATTTGCCTGATACGCATTTTGAGCGCTTACAGTGGCTGAAATCCATTGGTATTCCAGTGAATAACGAAATTCAGTTATGTGAAGGGACGGAGAATGTGCTGAATTTCTACCGCACTATTATGCAAAAACGTAGTACCTTGGGCTATGACATTGATGGCACGGTGATTAAAGTCAACGATATTGCGTTACAAGCAGAATTAGGTTTTATTTCGAAAGCGCCTCGTTGGGCAATTGCCTATAAATTCCCCGCACAAGAAGAATTGACTGTGTTAAATGCGGTGGAATTTCAAGTGGGGAGAACCGGTGCCATTACGCCGGTCGCGAAGTTACAACCTGTTTTCGTGGCGGGGGTAACGGTCAGTAATGCCACATTACATAATGGGGACGAGATTGCGCGTTTGGATGTGGCGATTGGTGATACGGTGATTATTCGTCGCGCGGGCGATGTGATTCCACAAATTATTGGCGTGTTACACGAAAAGCGTCCAGCATATGCAGAAAAAATCGTCTTCCCAACCGAATGTCCGGTTTGTGGCTCAGTGATTGTGCGTATTGATGGTGAAGCTGTGGCACGCTGTACGGGCGGTTTATTCTGTGCGGCACAACGTAAAGAAGCGTTGAAACATTTTGTTTCGCGTAAAGCCATGGATATTGATGGGGTCGGGGCAAAATTAATTGAGCAGTTGGTGGACAGAGAGCAGATTCATACGCCTGCGGATTTATTTAAGTTAGATCTTAACACGTTGGCTCGTTTAGAACGTATGGGACCTAAATCCGCGCAAAATGCGCTCACCAGTTTGAAAAAAGCAAAGAAAACCACTTTAGCGCGTTTTATTTTTGCGCTCGGTATTCGTGAAGTGGGCGAGGCGACTGCGTTGAACTTAGCCAACCATTTTAAAACCTTAGAGGCATTAAAAAAGGCAACGCTTGAACAACTCCAAGAAGTACAAGACGTGGGCGAAGTGGTCGCGAATCGCATTTTTGTGTTCTGGCGTGAACCGCATAATGTCGCTGTTGTTGAGGATCTGATTGCTCAAGGCGTGCATTGGGATACGGTCGAAGTGAAAGAGGTTGGGGAAAACCCATTTAAAGAGAAAACCGTGGTGCTAACGGGAACTTTAACGCAAATGGGACGGAGTGAAGCGAAGGCTTTACTTCAACAGTTGGGGGCCAAAGTCAGTGGCAGTGTTTCTGCTAAAACGGATTTGGTGGTGGCAGGAGACAGTGCGGGTTCAAAACTCACGAAAGCCAATGAGCTTGGTGTGAAGGTGATTGATGAAAATACCTTTTTAGCTTGGAGCGAACCTTATTTGTAAGACAAAATAAAACCGTTTAGCGTTGACTAAACGGTTTTTTCGATCTTTCGACCGCACTTTATAAATTAAAGTGCGGTTTCTTTTCGCCAAAATTAAGACAGGTATTTTGCTTTTAATTCTTTCGCAAAGGCCACTTTTTCTGGGCTTAATTCTTTGGTCATTGGCTCACGGCAGTAACCTGCTTCAACACCATCGAGTTTTAATAATTCTTTAATGGTTAAGTATAAACCGTTTGCTAGGATACCTTCGATTAAGTCGTTGGTTACGTGTTGAATTTCAAGGGCTTCTTTTAATTTACCCGCTTGCGTTAATTCAAAGATTTGACGAGCGCGCACACCGTTGACGTTGAATGTGCTGCCGATTGCACCATCTACCCCTAATGAAGCAGCAGGTAACATCATTTCATCAAAACCAGCCCAAATTAAGTGATTTGGATACGCTTTTTTCAAGCGCTCTAATAAGTAGAAGTCACCGGCAGTAAATTTCACGCCTAATACTTTTGGATTTTTATAAAGTTCGCCAAATTGTTCGACACCGATGTTTACACCCGTTAAGAATGGGATCGAGTAAACGATCATATAGTTGCCAGTTGCGTCGATAATGCTATCGTAATAGTGTTTAATTTCTGGGAAACTGAATTTGTAATAGAACGGTGTCACGGCAGATAAGCTGTCATAACCGAGTTCAGTGGCATATTTACCTAATTCGATCGCTTCTTGTAAGTTTACGCTACCAACTTGAGCAATTAACGCAATGTCATCTTTTGCTTCATCTTTCGCAATACGGAAGATTTCTTTTTTCTCTTCAGTGGAAAGCATGAAGTTTTCACCTGTACTGCCGCCAACGTAAAGACCATCCACTTTCATCTTGTCGATGTTGTAGCGAACAATTTGACGTAAGCCTTTTTCGTTGATTGAACCATCAGCGTTGAAAGAAACTAACAATGCACTGAAGATACCTTTTAAGTTTTTCATTGGATACTCCTATAAATGTGTTATTTAACACGTTGTTCGAGAATGACATTAACGGTTTTTTGCTTCGTTTTAGTGGCTGTTTCTTCCGTCGCTTGTACGATTAAGGTATAGATTAAATCTAAAACGAAAAGCTGAGCAATTTTTGTTCCCATTGAATCACCTTGTAATTGTCCTTGGCGATTGCCATTAATCAGGACATAGTCCGCAGCGTGCGTAATGGGTGAACGCAAATTATGCGTAATTGCGATAGTGGTCGCACCATTTTTCTTCGCAATGTTTAATGCTTGAATGACTTCTTTCGAATAACCAGAATGACTAATCCCCACAACCACATCACCTTCTTGCATCAGCGCAGCTTGCATATACATAAAATGGTTATTGGAGGTGGAATCGACTTGTAAGCCAATTCGCATAAATTTGTTTTTGGCATCTTCTGCAGTAATGCCAGATGAACCCACACCAAACAGAAAAATGCGTTTTGCGTTCATCATGGTATTGACGACTTTTTCTAGCTCATTGAAGTCCAATAAGTTGATGGTTTCTGCAATCACATTCGTGACCGCACCTTGCAATTTAGCCGCAATGTTTTTCGGTTCATCAGAAGGGGAAATATCAGTATCAAGTAAAGAATGATATTGTTTTTCTCTTGTCGCTAATTCAATAGCGAGTTCTAATTTAAAGTCAGTAAAGCCTCTAAAGCCCAATGTACGACAGAAACGAATAAAAGTGGCTTCACCGACATCAAGATGTTTAGCAATATCAGACAATGAAGACTGACTTAATAAATCTGGTGAAGCGAGAATTGTTGCAGCAATGCGTTTTTCTGTTTTGGTTAAACTATCATGTAGTGCACCAATCGTGTCTAAAATTTTTCCACTGATTAACATAGAGGCTCCTTACAATGTGGGGTGAATCACAATAATTCAACCGGCACTTTGACGACAAGTTTTTTCAGACTTGTCACTTGGTTATCCACATTACAGCCAGGTTTATGTGGTTCATACGGCAAGAACACAGCAAACATGTTTGGTTTTAATGTGAGCGTACTTTTATACTCGATTTCTGGGGTCAGTTGATAATCATCTTTTTCATCGTATTCAGTGTAGTTGGCTAAGGTTGGGTAAGCCACACTGTATTCGATATTTTCCTGTCCTGAAATCAGCACTTGTATATCAATATATTGACGATGTAATTCTGCTTGTTTACTTTCTGGTGCTGCGCTATCAAACGCCATCACATTCATATAAATTTGTTCAGTAATGTCGTGACGACCTGTTTCTAACGCCGTCAAATCTAAGGTATTTAAATAGTCGCATACCTCAGCGATAACAGCCGGTAAGCCTAATTTAAAATCGTTTCTTGTTAAGTCCCCAATAAACATATCCTTCTCCTATTTCAAGTGAATGCCTTGTTGTAGGCAATCGGCTACCCACCAAGCCGCACCAAGAAGCCCTGCATCTTGTCCATGACGTGCTTGTTCAACGCTACAATGATAGAAATGTGGCATCGTGTTGAGGTATTGTTTAACTAAAGGAAGATAGCCTTCCGCTAAGCCAAC
This sequence comes from Bisgaard Taxon 45, assembly GCA_049888895.1. Lineage (GTDB taxonomy): Bacteria > Pseudomonadota > Gammaproteobacteria > Enterobacterales > Pasteurellaceae > Pasteurella. The sequence continues at coordinate 13,746 of JBLUWJ010000005.1, forward strand.
ACTACCACCAATTACCACTTTTTGTACATCTAAACCAATCACTAAATCTGCAATCAGGTTGGCAATGGCTTTCGCGGATCGCTGAATAAGTGCGGTTGCTTTCTCATCATTTTTTCTAAATAGCGCAAAGGCTTGTTTCGGTGTACAAGGTGGTGTCCATTGACTCGATACCGCTTCAATCGCACGTCCAGCAGCAATTGCCTCAACGCAACCTACACGTCCACAACCACACACCGGACCATTAGGGTCTGCTAATGTATGTCCGATATGCCCCGCCACCCCATTGGGTTCCGTCAATAAACGGCGCTCTAAAATAATGCCACCGCCGACACCAGTCGATACGGTGATAAAGACAAAATTTTGCACCGCACTTTTGTCTTCGTCTTTATATTCCGCACACGCGGCGGCTTGTACATCATTTAATAAGCCAATCGGTTTATCCGTATGGCGCGCAATGCTTTCCTTTAATGGAAACTCGGCTAAGCCACCTAAATTCTTCGGATTTAAGGCAGTTAACACACCATGATTGATGATCCCCGTTGAAGCCACCGCAACATAATCGAATTGTCCAGCATAGAAAGCAAGAATGTTGGCCAGTGTGTCATGCATTGCATTGGCCGCATCGGCTTGTGGTGTGGCGATTTGTTGGCGTTGTGCTATTTTGCCATCGACCACAATAGCTGAGGCAATTTTCGTTCCACCGATATCTAAGGCTAAACAGCGCATAAGCTCTCCTTTTATACTCACTTATTTGGCTGATTTTACCGCATCAGCAAACCAGCTGACGATATGTTCTAAACGCGTCAGTGCGGAACCCACTGTCACCGAGTATGCGCCAATTTCAATTGCCGTTTTTGCGAGAGCTGGTGTGTTATAACGTCCTTCTGCCATCACACGACAGCCTGCCGCATTCAAGTCTTTCACTAACTGGTAGTCGGGCTCAGCTGGAATGTCGCCACCAGTATAGCCAGACATTGTGCTACCGATGATGTCGACACCTAAGTTGTGACAATACATCCCTTCTTCAAAATTCGAACAATCTGCCATGGCTAAGCAACCCAATTCTTTGATCCGTTGAATGATGGCTTCGCGTGTAGTTGGACGGATGCGATCAGTCCCATCAAAAGCAATAATATCCGCACCAGCTGCGGCTAAATCCTCAATATCTTGTAAAAATGGGCTAATACGAACTGGACTGTCAGGTAAATCGCGTTTCACAATACCAATAATCGGTACATTGACGACTTTACGCGTAGCTTTTAAATTCTCAATTCCTTCAATACGTAAGCCTGCCGCACCACCGATAACAGAGGCTTGTGCCATGGCCGCAACGATTTCGGGAGAATCCATTGGGCCATTATCGACAGGTTGGCAGGAGGCGATTAATCCATATTTAATTTGTTCTAAAATTTGCGGATGTGATAGTTTTGACATATTAACTCCAGTCTAAATTTACCAAAAGAAGATTGACTCCAATTTGTATAGGTTAATCTTAGAATTAAAAAATAACAACCAAAATAATAAAAAATTGAGATCTTTGTCGCATATTTATTCATAGCAAATAGACAGATTAATTTTAGTAATTATTTGTTAACCCTCGCTATTTTTGTGTTGGCGTGTTTTTGATGTAGTGTTCCAATAATGTCTTGAGCACTTGATAACCTTGCGCATTAAAATGTAATCCATCAGTACAAAGGGATAAATGTAGCTCGCCTTTCGCGTCACAAAAGTCTTTTTGTGTTTCAACATAAACTACTTCAGGCGGACAATGTTGTTTTAGATAGGCATTAAGCGTACGAATTTGTGCGTTCGTGACCGTATGAATTTGATTGACTGGCGTAGCTTCTAATAAAAAGTAGTGGGACGTAGGAGAAATACTGCGTAGATAAGTAATTATCTCATTTAACCATCGCATGACTTGTGCGGGCGAATAGGCTTTTTCCTTACAAATATCATTGACGCCTAAAAAAAGAAAAACAGATTGTCCAAGTTGTTGAATCCGTTTGGGTTTAACGATAACATCCAAATATTGTCGAGTACTGACGCCCGAGAGACCTAAGTTTGCCACGCTTTTCCCTGCTAATTTTGGGGTGCCTGTTGGCAAATCACCCCACATATCAAAGAGTGAATGACCAATTAAGCTGATATCGGCAGGTTTGGCAAATTCTGCCATTTTGATTTGATAACGGCGGTAAATCGCCTGATCACTTAGCATAGCTAGACCTCTATTTTTGGAATAACATGCTAAGTATTATATAAAACCCAATATTCCGGTAAACAGTAAACTTATCTGTCGTCAGGGTGAATATTCAATTTTGTGACGAACCTATCATTTATGAAATAAAACTTCATTTTCTATATAAAAAATAGTTTTTTCACTTTAGAATGCCAAATGTGTGAAATCTATTTCATCATCATTTTAACGTAATCCCAACGTAACCAATAGAGGAGAACTCATAATGAAATTTAAAAAACTACTACTTGCATCTTTATGTTTAGGTGTTTCAGCTTCTGTCTTTGCAGCAGATTACGATCTTAAATTCGGTATGGTTGCGGGTCCAAGCTCAAACGAATATAAAGCAGTAGAATTTTTTGCGAAAGAAGTGAAAGAAAAATCCAATGGCAAAATTGATGTGGCTATTTTTCCTAGCTCCCAGTTAGGTGACGACCGTGTGATGATTAAACAATTAAAAGACGGTGCATTAGACTTTACATTAGGTGAATCAGCACGTTTCCAAATTTACTTCCCAGAAGCAGAAGTGTTTGCGTTGCCTTATATGATCCCTAATTTTGACACCTCTAAAAAAGCGTTGCTCGATACCAAATTTGGTCAAAGCTTATTGAAAAAAATTGATAAAGAGTTAAATGTACAAGTCTTATCCGTAGCATATAATGGTACACGCCAAACAACCTCTAACCGTGCCATCAATAGTATTGAAGATATGAAAGGGTTAAAATTACGTGTTCCTAATGCCGCAACTAACTTGGCTTACGCAAAATACGTGGGGGCAGCACCTACCCCAATGGCATTCTCTGAAGTTTATCTTGCGCTTCAAACAAACTCTGTTGATGGTCAAGAGAACCCATTACCAACTATCCAAGCACAAAAATTCTATGAAGTGCAAAAATACTTAGCATTAACTAATCACATTTTAAATGACCAACTTTACTTAGTCAGTAACGATACGTTGGCTGATTTACCAGAAGATTTACAAAAAGTGGTCAAAGACGCAGCGGCTAAAGCAGCGGAATATCACACTAAACTCTTCGTTGATGGCGAAAACAGCTTAGTAGAGTTCTTCAAAAGTCAAGGTGTAACAGTCACACAACCTGACTTAAAACCATTCAAAGCGGCACTGACACCATATTATGATGAATATCTCAAGAAAAATGGTGAAGTCGGTAAAATGGCGATTGAAGAGATTTCTAATCTCACTAAATAAAGATAGTAACCTTATCCCTGCGCCTTAAGGGATAAGGTTCCTTTTTATTGGGTTGTCTTGAGGTATCTATGAGAATAATAAATAAATTAGAAGAGTGGATTGGTGGCGTGCTATTCATTGGCATTTTCTTAATTCTGTTAGCCCAAATCATTGCTCGTCAAGTGTTTCAGTCACCATTTATTTGGAGTGAAGAACTCGCAAGATTGTTATTTATTTATGTTGGGCTACTGGGTATTAGTATGGGTATCCGTAGTCAACAGCATGTTTATATTGATTTTTTAACTAACTTTATGCCTGAGAAAGTGAGAAAAGTAACAAACTCCTTTGTACAAACACTCATCTTTATTTCCATCATTATTTTCATTCATTTAGGCTTTAAAGTTTGGCTCGATTCTAGTTTCAAAATGGAAGCATTAACTGCTTTCGTGTCAGATTTGATGGGGCGTGAGACGATCGTGCCTGAAAAATGGATGTATGCGGCATTGCCTTTTATTTCTTGTTTAATGTTATTCCGCTTTTTTCAGGCGCAAGTTGAAAACTATCGAAATAAGTTAAGTTATATTCCGGTGACGGTTTTTGTGATAAGTGCGGTCATTATTTTTGCGATTTTATTGGTTGAGCCGGATTGGTATAAAGTCCTCCGTATTTCCAATTACGTGAAATTTGGCAGTGATGCAGTGTATATCACTTTAGTCATTTGGCTAATCATTATGTTTGTAGGGACGCCTGTAGGTTGGTCATTATTTATTGCAACCTTGCTCTATTTTGCGATGACACGTTGGAATATTGTCAATTCAGCATCAACAAAACTCACCGACAGTTTAAATAGTTTCCCATTATTGAGTGTGCCGTTCTTTATCTTAACGGGTATTTTAATGAATACGGGTGGGATTACTGAACGTATTTTTGACTTTGCACGTGCTTTATTAGGTCATTACCGTGGTGGTATGGGGCATGTGAATATCGGGGCAAGTTTAATTTTCTCGGGAATGTCTGGTTCTGCACTTGCCGATGCAGGCGGTTTAGGACAGTTAGAAATTAAAGCCATGCGTGATGCTGGCTATGATGACGACATTTGTGGTGGGATTACCGCTGCCTCTTGTATCATTGGTCCATTAGTGCCACCGAGTATTGCGATGATTATTTATGGGGTAATTTCGAATCAATCTATCGCGAAATTATTTATTGCGGGTTTTATTCCCGGAGTACTCGTGACCATTGCGTTAATGACCATGAACTATTATGTGGCGAAAAAACGTGGTTATCCAAGAACACCTAAAGCGACCCTCGAACAACGTTGTCAAGCATTTAAAAAAGCCATTTGGGCAGTGTTAACCCCAATTTTGATTATTGGTGGTATTTTCTCCGGTCTCTTTACACCAACTGAAGCCGCGGTGATTGCTGCCTTTTACTCAATTATTGTCGGTATGTTTGTTTACCGTGAGTTGAATGTAAAAATGCTTTTCAAAAGCTGTATTGAAGCAATGGCGATTACTGGGGTAACAGCATTAATGGTGATGACGGTCACGTTCTTTGGTGACATGATTGCACGTGAACAAGTGGCAATGAAAATTGCGGAAGTCTTTGTTGCGGTAGCAGATTCACCGACTATGGTGTTAGTGATGATCAACTTATTGCTCTTGTTCCTGGGGATGTTTATTGATGCCTTGGCATTGCAGTTCTTAGTCTTACCAATGTTAATTCCAATCGCTGTACATTTTGGTATTGACTTAATTTTCTTTGGTGTGATGACCACATTAAATATGATGATTGGTATTTTAACCCCACCAATGGGCATGGCGTTATTCGTTGTAGCACGTGTTGGTAATATGCCGGTGAGTACGGTGGCGAAAGGGGTATTGCCTTTCTTAGTGCCAATTTTTATCACATTAGTGTTGATTACGATTTTCCCACAAATTATCACCTTTATACCAAATCTTCTGATGCCATAATGGCGAGAAGACGTGGCATTCAAAGCCAATCGAATTGGATTGGCTTTAATTTAAAAACTTGCCATTCAGTATTATGCGATCTGAATAGGTATTCATTCTTACTAACCTAATTAATTGAGGTAATAAAATGAAATTTACAAAAACAGCGTTATTTACGGTATTAGCAGCAACAGCATTTGCCGCACAAGCAGGTCAATATCCAGATTTACCAGAAGGGATTAAAGCGGGTGCGGGCGCATTGGTCGGTGATACTGTTTATGTGGGGTTAGGTGGTACTGGCACAACAAAATTCTATTCATTAAATCTAAAAGATCCAAAAGAATGGAAAGAAATTGCAGAATTTCCTGGCGGTAAACGTAACCAAGCGGTAGCAGCAGGTGTGAATGGCAAACTTTATGTGTTTGGTGGTTTCCAAGATACGGATGTCGCAAAAAACCAAATTATCAATGATGCGTATGAGTACAATCCAACAGATAATACGTGGACAAAATTAAGTACTCGTTCTCCTCGCTCTACTTCTGTTGGTGCAAGTGTTGCCGCAGATGGGGGGAAAATCTACTTTGTTGGTGGGGTAAACCATGAAATTTGGAACGGCTTATTCCAAGATGTGAAAGCTGCGGGTGGCGATAAAGAGAAAGAAAAAGCGATTTTTGATCCATACTTCAACTTACGTGCACAAGATTTCTTCTTCTCACCAGAAATTATCAGTTATGAGCCAGCGAACAACGTATGGCGTAACGAAGGTTACTTCCCATATTCTGGTCGTGCAGGTGCTGCGGTCGCGATCAAAGATGGCAAATTACTCGTGGTAAATGGTGAAGTCAAAGCTGGTTTACGTTCTCCAGGCACGGCTTTAGGCACCATTGGTAAAGAGGGTATCACATGGAAAAAATTAGGTGACTTACCTGCACCGACAGGTTACGACAAACAAGATGGTATCGCAGGTGGTATGGGGGGCTATACCAATGGTCATTATATCGTGACTGGTGGTGCGAACTTCCCTGGTGCATTAGCAAACTATGAAAAAGGAATTATGGATGCACACCGTACGGGTGGATTGAAAAAAACCTATCACAAAGCGGTTTATGCGTTAGATGGTAAAACCGGTAACTGGAAAATTGTAGGTGAACTTCCAGCAACCATTGGTTACGGTTTAGCGGTTTCTTATAATAATAAAGTCTTACTTATTGGTGGTGAAACGGATGGTGGTAAACCATTAAGTGCGGTACAAACCATGAGCTATGACGGTAAAAAATTAACGGTAGAATAATGTTTCTACGTTTTATTTAGGGCTGTATAAACAGCCCTTTTTTTTATCCCCATCAGAATGAACGTATTTTTTACCGCACTTTTTTGAGGATTAAAAGCGTGTTGTTAAGTCAGTCAACCATTCAGGACTTAATTCCACAAGCCAGATTTCAATTTGCTTATCAAAACCAGTTAATACCAATAAGCCAACAGCGAGTAAACTCCAGCCCATCAAAATACGCCCTTTTTGTCCTGCATTGGCTAAGCGTTCACGTTTTTCGCGGAAAAATTGGCGAGAGAGTAAACCGATGGTAATTAACGGGATCACCGCACCTAAGCTAAAGATCATCATGACAATCGCCACACTTGCCAGTGCCTCTCCTTGACTCGCTAACGCAATGGCAGCACCTAATGTAGGTCCAATACAAGGTGCCCAGACGATACCGAGTAATAAGCCAACCAAAAATTGACCCGTGGCCGATTCAGGATTAAAGCCACTTAGCCAGGCTTCGCCTCGTCCGCTCAATGCGGAAGTGTAGCGACTAAAGAAGGCTTGTAAACGTGTACTCAGCAACCAAAGGGCAACCATTATCATCAATAGAGCTGCGCCATAGCGTAAATACTCACTGTTTAAGCCTAATGCGAGTCCAATCGAGGCGATCAATGTGCCAACGAACGTAAACGATATTGCCATGCCAAAGGCGAGGGTGAATAAGCCCACTTTACGCTTTGCCATGGCAGAAGAGGCAACAATCGGCAAAATGGGTAAAACGCATGGGGAGAGCGTCGTCAGTAATCCTGCTAATAAACTTAATCCTAACACCGTGATACTGATATCCATATTCTTTCCTGTCTTTTCCTTATGGTAGTGTGATGAAACGACGTAACCCGTCTTCGCTAGTTTCAGCAATACTACGGCGCACTTCTTTACCTTGGTTAAACAGAATTAAGGTACTTTGACGGTTAACTTTGAAATGTGTTAAGGCGTCTTTTTGTTCATCGTAGTCCACTTTAAAGACAGTGTAGTCTTTGAACTGTGCTTCTTTTAAGATCGGTTCAAGGACTTTTACTTGGCGTTTGCAAGTTGGGCACCAGTCCGCATACACGTCAATCAAGACAGGTTGGTTACTTTGCAAGGCTGTATCAAAAGCCTGTTGTTCGAAAGGCTTAAAATCAAGGGCGAAAGCTTGAACGGATACAAATAATGTTGCTAAACAAGTCAGATATTTTTTCATCGAGTTCTCCTATTCAGTGAGTAATAAGGGGGAATAAAATCTAATGTATTCAATTAGACGATGATAGGGCGATCGCCTTACAACACTTTTTCAAAACATACCGCACTTTTGGGCGATAAAAAAGCCCAATGTTTACACATTGGGCTGCGTTTTATTGGCTTAATTTATTGTTTCGCCACCACTTTACCTTCCACATAATCAATGGAAATTGGTTGATTTGGTAACAATTTACCAGACAGAATTTGTTGTGCCAATGGGTTTTCGATTTCTTGTTGAATAGCACGTTTTAACGGACGTGCACCATACACAGGATCGTACCCCACCTCGCCAATAAAATCTAAGCAGGCATCGGTAAAGTGTAATTGATAACCATGACTTTCCATGCGTTTGATTAAACGTTGTAACTGAATAGTCGCAATTTCACGAATGTTTTCTTTGCCTAATGGGTGGAAGACCACGGTTTCATCAATACGGTTGATAAATTCTGGGCGGAAATGTTGTCCCACCACTGACATCACGAGGGCTTTCATACTATCGTAGTCCACACCTTGATTTTCTTGGATCAAATGTGAACCTAAGTTCGAGGTCATAATCACTACCGTATTGCGGAAATCCACGGTGCGACCCTGTCCATCGGTTAAGCGTCCGTCATCTAACACTTGTAATAAAATGTTAAATACATCATGGTGCGCTTTTTCTACTTCATCGAGCAAGATCACGGAATACGGGCGACGACGAACCGCTTCGGTTAAATAGCCGCCTTCTTCATAACCCACATAACCCGGAGGTGCACCCACTAAACGAGACACACTGTGTTTTTCCATAAATTCTGACATATCAATACGCACCATGGCGTTTTCATCGTCAAACAGGAAGTTGGCAAGGGTTTTACACAATTCGGTTTTCCCTACCCCAGTTGGACCTAAGAATAAGAACGAGCCAATTGGACGGTTTGGATCTGATAAGCCGGCACGACTACGACGAATGGCATTGGATACCGCTTCAATAGCTTCATGCTGACCAATCACACGTTTGTGTAACTCTTCTTCCATACGTAAGAGTTTTTCTTTTTCCCCTTCCATCATTTTCGCCACAGGAATCCCTGTTGCTCGCGAAAGCACTTCAGCAATTTCTTCATCGGTGACACGATAGCGCAGTAAGGTCATTTCTTTGCCTTCTGCGGATTCTGCTTGTGCTAATTGTTTTTCTAGTGCAGGAATCACGCCATATTGCAATTCTGACATTTTAGCGAAATCGCTAGCCCGACGTGCCTGTTCCATTTGGGTTTTGGCATTATCTAATTCGGCTTTAATATGCTGTGTGCCAGAAAGGGCGGCCTTTTCCGCTTTCCACACATCTTCTAATTCCGCATATTCACGCTCTTTTTCGCTGAGTTCTTTTTCCAGCATATCTAAGCGTTTACGACTCGCCTCATCATCTTCTTTTTGTAACGCTTGTTGCTCCAATTTTAATTGGATAATACGGCGTTCTAAACGATCCAATGGTTGAGGTTTGGAGTCAATTTCCATACGAATGCTCGATGCGGCTTCGTCGATCAAATCAATGGCTTTGTCGGGCAATTGACGATCGGACACATAACGATGAGAAAGCGTCGCTGCCGCGACAATTGCGGGGTCCGTAATTTGCACATGGTGGTGGATCTCATAGCGCTCTTTCAGACCACGCAAAATTGCAATGGTGTCTTCCACCGTTGGTTCACCCACAAACACTTTTTGGAAACGACGCTCAAGTGCCGCATCTTTCTCAATATATTGGCGATATTCATCCAAGGTTGTTGCACCAACACAGTGTAATTCACCACGTGCTAAACTTGGTTTGAGTAAGTTCCCCGCATCCATCGCACCATCGGTTTTCCCTGCCCCTACCATGGTGTGAATTTCATCAATAAATAAAATCACTCGCCCTTCTTCTTTCGCAAGCTCGTTTAACACCGCTTTTAAACGCTCTTCAAATTCCCCACGATATTTTGCCCCAGCAATTAAGGCCCCCATATCTAAAGAGAGGACACGTTTATTTTTTAGGCCTTCGGGAACCTCGCCATTGACAATACGCTGTGCTAAGCCTTCTACAATGGCGGTTTTACCTACACCTGGTTCACCAATTAACACAGGGTTATTTTTAGTACGGCGCTGTAACACTTGAATGGCACGGCGAATTTCTTCATCACGTCCAATCACAGGGTCAAGTTTGCCACTTTCCGCACGAGCGGTTAAGTCAATGGTATATTTGTCTAATGCTTGGCGACTTTCCTCTGCATTTGGATCATTCACATTTTGTCCGCCACGCACTTTCTCAATCGCCTGTTGTAAATTGTCTTTTTTCACACCGCACTTTTTCAACACATCGCCAAGTGCTTTGTCTTCCAACACCGCTAATAAAAACAATTCAGAGGAAATAAATTTGTCTTGGCGTTGTTGCGCGAGTTTATCGCACAGATTTAACAGGTTCACGAGACTGCGTGAAACTTGTATATCTCCCCCGCTACCAGACACTTGTGGTAAGCGGTTGAGTTCGGTATTTAATTCATTACGCAAGAGCGGTAAGTTTGCGCCACTCGCAGTTAAAATCGGTGCAGTCGAGCCACCTTGTTGGTTTAACAAGGCAGTGAGTAAATGAACGGGTTCAATAAATTGGTTATCTTTGCCAATCGCCAAAGACTGCGCTTCGGCAATGGCTTGTTGAAACTTGGTAGTAAACTTTTCGATATTCATATTTGCTCTCCTGTAAACACTAAATTTGGTGAGGGAATGTGCAAATATCCCCTCAATTCACAAGGAATAAATAAGCCCCTTTTGGCTATTTTCAAGAGGATAAAACGGATATATTTAACTAACACCTATTAAATCTCAGATTTTCAATAGGTTACAACAAATAAAGTGCGGTTACTTTTTATAAGTTTTTGTGAGAGCTATCACGCTGTAATGATTTACTGATTTTTCTTGCCTGTTATAATGCCTGTCATTCAGCGTTTTAATCAAAGGACAGGAAAATGCAATTTTCCAAAATGCACGGCTTAGGCAACGATTTTGTGGTGGTGGATGCGATTACACAAAACGTCTATTTTTCGCCAGAAACCATCAAACGTTTGGCGGATCGTCATCGTGGGATTGGGTTTGACCAAATGTTGATCGTCGAACCCCCTTATGATCCTGATCTAGACTTCCATTATCGTATTTTTAATGCCGATGGTAGTGAAGTGGCGCAATGTGGTAATGGTGCCCGTTGTTTTGCCCGTTTTGTGATCTTGAAAGGGCTGACAGATAAAAAAAACATGACAGTCAGCACTCAAACCGGCAAGATGGTGTTGAATATTTTAGAAGGGGAACAAGTCCGTATAAATATGGGCGAACCGATTTGGGAACCGGCAAGAATTCCGTTTACTGCGAATAAGTTCGAGAAAAATTATATTCTTCGTACACCGATTCAAACCGTATTATGCGGTGCCGTGTCGATGGGTAATCCACATTGTGTGGTACAAGTGGAGGATATCCAAACCGCCAATGTTGAGCAATTAGGCCCTTTACTGGAAAACCATGAACGTTTCCCTGAGCGAGTCAACGCGGGTTTTATGCAAGTCGTCAATCGCGGACATATTAAACTACGGGTTTATGAACGTGGTGCGGGAGAAACCCAAGCCTGTGGCAGTGGTGCCTGTGCTGCGGTGGCAGTCGGTATTATGCAAGGTCTGCTAGATAGCAAAGTCCAAGTGGATCTCCCCGGCGGTAGCTTGGTGATTGAATGGGAAGGTGTGGGCAAGCCGTTATTTATGACAGGCGAGGCGACACACGTGTATGATGGGGTGATTCGGTTATAGGTTGTTGTGACTTTTCTTTGCTTCGCCAAAGAAAAGTGACCAAAAGCCACCTACTTTCTTTTGCTTGTACAAAAGAAAGTAGGCAAAGAAAATACACCCCGACTAAGCAACTTTTCCTCATTTCGTGCTTATTTTTTTAACGAAAAGTTAGCAGACTACGCACTGCGTGCTTCGCTGGCGTAACTTTTCTAAAAATAAGCCCTGCATTCGGGTTGCTTACACGGGGCGATGGTTTGAGCATTATTCTTGTTTAAATAATATTAATTTTGCGTTAGCCACCGTCATTGCTTTCCTAAGGAAAACGCAATATTGCCGAGATGCCTTTCTTTTAGTTACTTTTCTTTGGCAAAGCAAAGAAAAGTAACAGAGATGCGTAAGACGCTTATCCGAGCGAAAGTACGATTAATTCCTAACAAAAAAATAACAGACTATGCAAAAACAATCCCTCACGGCCTCTGACATCATCGACTACCTGACAGAACACAAGGATTTTTTCCTTCATCACCCAGAAATACTCGATGAACTAAACCTTCATAACACACAAAACAACACCTTATCTTTAGTGGAAATTCAGCTTGAACGTCAACGTCATCGTATTCAAGAATTAGAAGCGGAGCTGGAGAAATTCACGCAACTTGCCATTCAAAATAGTGACATTTTTCTGGGTTTATTGCCGTTACAACAACAGCTTTCTCAAGCGCATAACCTGACTGAAGGAATTCAGAAACTTGATCAGTGGGTGAAGAAATTTGAATTGCAACAAGCCAAAATCCTGTTGTTTACTGATGCGTGGCAGAAAAGTGAAAGTTTAACGGATGAGGTGTGGCTTGATCGTAAAGCGTTTGAGATAGTGCGCTTAGAACGGTTTGGTTTACGCCGTTTTTATCTCGGGCAAATGACTCATAAAGAAAAAACCATGTTGTTTTTACCTGAAGAATTTCCGATTGGATCGGTTGCTTGTTGTTTGTTAGGTGGAAAAACGTCGCAAAAACCGAGCGCACTTTTGTTGTTTTCAGCCAGAGATGAACGCCATTTTCATCGTGGACAAGATACTGACTTTTTGAAACATTTAGTGGATATTGTGGCGTTGCACTTAGGTCGATGGGTGGATAGCTTTAAAAAATAGTGTTTTTTAGACACAGAAAAAATAAGTCGAGCGTGGTTAAAATGCAAGAACAGCTAGAAAAATATTGGAATTATCTACGAATTGAACGTCAAGTGAGTCCACATACCTTGAGTAATTATCAGCGCCAGTTGAATCGGGTTGTGGTGATGTTGAGCGAAAATGGGATCGCCAGTTGGCAAGCGGTGACACCCAGTGTAGTACGTTTTATTTTGGCGCAGAGCCATAAAGATGGCTTGAAAGAACGCAGTCTAGCATTACGTTTGTCAGCATTACGCCGTTTTTTTACCTATTTAGTCCAACAAGAAGAATTAAAGGTGAATCCTGCTACTGGCGTGTCAGCACCGAAGCAAAGTCGTCATTTACCAAAAAATATTGATGCAGAACAGGTGCAGAAATTGCTCAATAATGACAGTAAAGAACCCATTGATCTCCGTGATCGAGCGATGTTGGAGTTACTATATAGTTCAGGGTTACGTTTATCTGAATTACAACGTTTAAATTTAAACAGCATTAATACGCGTGTGAGAGAAGTGCGCGTGATTGGTAAAGGCAATAAAGAGCGTATCGTGCCGTTTGGGCGCTATGCGTCCCAGGCGATTCAACAATGGTTAAAAGTCAGACTTTTATTTAACCCCAAAGATGATGCCTTGTTTGTGAGTCAATTGGGTAATCGCCTGACTCATCGAGCCATTCAACAACGGCTTGAAGTGTGGGGTATTCGCCAAGGGTTAAGCAGTCATCTCAATCCGCATAAGCTACGTCATTCTTTTGCTACGCATATGCTAGAAGCCAGTTCAGATTTACGGGCCGTGCAAGAGTTATTAGGTCACAGCAATTTATCCACTACGCAAATTTATACCCATTTAAATTTTCAACATCTCGCCAATGTTTATGATGCCGCCCATCCGCGGGCAAAACGCAAAAAATAGGAAAATTGTATGAAATTCTACCGCACTTTACGTCCTTTCAAATTAATCAGTTTTGACTTGGACGACACGCTATACGATAACAGTGATGTGATTCGCCTCGCGGAAGAAAATTTTATTGAAAAAGTCAAACTGGAAAGCCAACTGGCTATTTCAGAGGAGGAATGGCGAGTTTGGAAGAACCGCATTGAGAAACACCATCCTGTATTGTGTGAAGATGTAGTCGCTTGGCGTATTGAAACCTTGCACCAACTCTTAGCCCACTATCAAAAAAGTGCGGGTGAAATTGAGCGAGTTTGCCAGCAAGCTATGGCGTTATTCGTGGAATGGCGCCATAAAATCAATGTGCCGACACAAAGTCAACAGGTGTTGAATTTATTGAAAAAGAAATACCCGTTGGTCGCGATTACGAACGGCAATGTGGCGCCACAACGTATTGGGTTGCCACAGTTTGATTTAGTGTTGCGCGGTGGAGAACAGGGCAGAGCCAAACCCCATCAGGATTTATTTCATCAAACCGCACAGCAATTTGGTCTTCAGCCACACGAGATTTTACACGTCGGTGACAATTTAATTACCGATGTACAAGGGGCGATTCAGGCTGATTGCCAGGCGGTTTGGATTAATCTTTCAGGTAAAGCGCTACGGGATTTTCCAGAGGCAACGTTAATGCCGACCTTAGAAATTACTGATTTGCAACAGTTGTTAATGTTAGTAGAGTAAGGGTTGATTTGTGAGGAAAAACGATGCAACAACGAGAAGCACGGATTCGTTTATGGTTTGAGATGTGGTTACAGCAACAGGATTTGGGGATTGATCAGATCTTTACAGAAAATGTGGTTTATATTGAAAGCTGGGGACCGAAATATACTGATCGCGCAACGCTCAAACATTGGTTTAACGAGTGGAATCGTCGTGGCAAAGTGTTGCGTTGGGAAATCAAACAGTATTTTCACAAAGGCAATCAAACGATTGTAGAGTGGACATTTTGCGATCAAATGCAAGATGGCAGAAACGAAGCATTTGATGGTCTGTCCTTGATCAAATGGTCTGCGCATGATCAAATCTGCTTTTTACAAGAATTTGGTTGCCATCGTGATCACTATAATCCTTATGAACAGGGGGGAATTCCTCAATTTCGAGAAGAAAAAAAGAACTGGTTTTAGCGATGAAGTGAAAACTTGTATTGATGAATACTGTTATTTTCGGTTACAGAGCAGTAGCCCTGCAATGATCAAGCAAGCGCTGATAATATGATATAACGCGAGCGTTTCATTTAATACTAACATGCCAAATAATGCCGCAAATAAAGGCGTTGCATTGGTAAATACCGCCCCTTTCTCAGCACCTACAAGCGAGATGCCATAATTCCAGAAAGCATAAGATAGGATCGAGGGGCCAATGATTAAATAGGCAATAATGCCATACTGTGTTGTGGTTAAGGTTGAGAAAAAAGCGGGCGGCAAGTATTGATATTGCCAGATAAACAAAGGTGTCAGTATCACTATCGCAATAAGGACGAGGGTGGTCAGCATCACGGTATTGGGTAAATCAGCTGGTTTAAAACGAATAATGCAACAATACATAGACCAACTGATCGCTGACCCAAGCGCCCATATATCCCCTTGATTGATGGCTAATTGCGTTAAACGCTGCATCTCTCCGCGACTGAGTAGCCACAGTACACCGATAAAGCTCAATAATGCCCCCACTAATCCAGCTGAACGAATGGGATCACCAAATACAAATCTGTTCAAAAATAACACAAAAATTGGCACCACCGCCAAATAAATACTGGCATTCAGTGAGGTGGTTGTTTGTAAACCCTGATATAAAAACACAGGGAAAATGACAATACCAAGTAGGGCAAGTGCGGTTAAAATCAGCCAATTTTGACGAATAATAGGCGTAAATTGGAGAGTACGTTTACTCAATAATACGAATAAGATGAGCGCAGCTGGAAACCAGCGTGCATAATTTAAGACAATCGGAGGAATCTCTGTGCTCAGTATTTTGCCAAACAGGTAGTTGCCACCCCAAAAGAGGGTAGCTAACAGTAAGCAGATATAACCATAACCTTGTTTGTGTGTCATCGTGTCCCGCGTTCAATAATAATGCCGACATTGCGAGCTTGCGCCACCGCTTTCGGTTTGCTTAGTTTTAAGCGTAGCCAAGTGATGCCAAAACGGTGCTGTAATTGTTCTGCCACTTCATATGCCACGCGTTCAATTAATAAAAAAGGTTTAGATTGCACATAATCAATAATATATTCACTCACTTCGGCATAATTTAAACAATAGTGCACATCGTCAGTGTCTGCCGCTTGACGACTATCCCACGCCATTTCAAGATCAAACACTAATTTTTGCTTGATTTGTTGCTCCCAGTCATACACACCGATTTGAGCGAAAACAGTCAGCTCTTCAATGAAAATGTGATCAATCATTCATTTATTCCTTTCAATATGAAATTTTATTAGGCTTATGCTATCAACTTTATGTACAATAGACGAATAAAATTTTTTCATGCCGACCTCTCTAAAGGACAAAAAATGAGCCTATTTGCGATTTTCTATCTGTTCCTGGCGTATTTATTGGGATCCGTTTCCAGTGCAATTTTATTGTGTCGTTTAGCAGGGTTACCTGATCCAAGAGAGAGTGGCTCGCATAATCCCGGAGCAACGAATGTGTTGCGTATTGGTGGACGTTGGGTCGCATTGAGCGTGCTGATTTTTGATATGTTAAAAGGCATGCTACCCGTTTGGTTGGGCTATTATCTCGGTTTAACTCATTTTGAATTAGGGATGGTGGCATTAGGTGCCTGTTTAGGGCATATTTTCCCCATATTCTTTAAATTTAAAGGTGGCAAGGGGGTTGCCACCGCATTTGGGGCGATTGCGCCGATCTCGTGGGGCGTCGCTGCCAGTATGTTAGGTTCTTGGTTATTAATTTTTTTGGTCAGTGGTTATTCTTCACTCAGTGCGGTGACGACTGCATTGCTCGTGCCTTTTTATGTGTGGTGGTTTAAGCCAGAATTTACTTTCCCTGTGGCATTAGTCTGTTGCTTATTAATTTATCGTCATCACGACAATATCCAACGTTTATGGCGAGGGCAGGAAGATAAAGTGTGGAATAAGCTGAAAAGCAAAAAAGAGTAATGTATTTATAAATGTATAAAGAAAAAAGGACCTACTGGTCCTTTTTTAGTCGAGTATTTTGTGCATTATCTGACTTTATCAAGATAGGCTTTTTCGGCTTGCTCATCAAAAATAGCCTGTTGATCAGTTAAAACAAAGCCTCCCAATTCTTCAGCAATACTTTTCGCAGCACGGATCATCATGCGTAAATTCATCAGATCATTACCTTCTGAGGGTAATTGCATAAAGAGGGCAATCCCAATGGTACTAAAATCATGCATATTGTAGTCAAAGGTCCCCGGTTGCTCGATATTGGCAACACTAAATAAAACAGGGCTATTTACACTTAAATCCGCGTGGCGATGATAGATATTATGTTCACCGAATAAGAAGCCTAATTCATCTAAAATCTTAGCCAGTCTTGCGCCTTGGAATTGATAATTTTCAGGTGCAACCACATACATCATAATGAAGGTCGTGGGTTCTGGTTGCGTGACGTCTTCTGGTTTTATTTGCGCGGATTGCGTTTCAACTAAGGCCTGCTCTTCGTGCAATTCGGCTAAAGTAATCGATGGTGACTGCTGAGCCAAATCAGCCAATTGTTGACGTAATTCTTCTGAGTGTGTATCAATTCCTTCCTCTTGATTGGCATAGTTTTCCACCTCAGCAATCGTTGTAAGGGCTGGCGATACCGGTGTGGGTTCAGGTTCAATTTTAGCTTGATAGGGTTGTTCTTCTTTAGGCAAGGTAATTTTGATACTTTCAATCGCTTGCTCAACGGCTTGTTGCTCATCTACTACAGGTTTTTCTGTATCAAAAGCAAAAGTACGTTGTGCTGGAGAAACTTCGTCTGTTGCCGTATAGGCGTTCGCTTCACTTTGTTCTCCTGTGGGCGATTGGATGTGTGTAGGGGGTTCTCTTAGACGGGAATCACGAGTAAAGGTATTTGCACTTTTGAAGTAGTGTGATTTTTCACGGCGGTTGGCCCATAAACCATGAACCACTAAAATAATTAATGCGATAATGCCTAAAATAATTAAAATTGTATTCAAATCCATTACCCATTCCTCATGATTATTAAAAGGATAAAACTCACATAAGCTTACCATATTTTCTCAGGCTTGTTGATCATTTGTTATGGTAATCCAAGGATGAAAAAAACAGCAAAAAATTGCTTTTTGGCTGTTCGCTTTGTATGCTAGCGCTTTGTTAATTTATCGGGAGAACTTATGTTATCGCATGCTGAACTGAAGCAAGGCTTTCATTATTTTATGATGGGGTGGCATTTAATTACTCAGAAAGGGCTACGCCGTTTTGTGATTATGCCAATCCTACTAAACATCGTGTTACTAAGCGGATTATTTTGGCTTTTTATTACACAAATTGAAAAAATGATTGGAATGCTCATGCTCTCGATTCCAGATTGGTTAAGTTGGTTGAGTAGCATTTTGCTGATATTTGCTATTTTGATGATTTTAGTCCTGTTTTATTTTGTCTTCACGACCTTGTCAGGCTTTATTGCTGCACCTTTTAATGGTTTGTTAGCGGAGAAAGTCGAAAAAATGCTGACAGGTGAAAATCTGGTGGAGGGCAGTGTATGGGATTTTATGAAAGATATTCCACGGATGCTTGGGCGAGAATGGCAAAAGTTAGTGTATAGTTTACCGAAACTGATTATTTTATTTTTATTAGGTTTTGTGCCGGTTTTAGGGCAGAGTGTTATTCCGATTATTGTGACATTATTTACGGCATGGATGATGGCAATTCAATATTGTGATTATCCTTTTGATAACCATAAAGTCCCGTTTTTTGTGATGAAAACTGAGTTGGCCGAAAAAAGAACATTGAGTCTTACTTTTGGTGGTTTGGTGATGTTGTGTACTTTTATTCCCTTAGTCAATTTAGTCGTGATTCCTGTTGCGGTGTGTGGTGCGACGGCGATGTGGGTGGCGCATTTTCGTGATCATTTAGCGTTGAAACCAACTCATCATGAAAAGCATGCACCAGCCACTACCCCAATCATTGTAAAATAGTATCTAGTTATAAAATATAGCAAATGGCTATTTTTGTGCGAATTGAAATTATGTTACAACTAAGATCTGACTTGATTATTCAATGGATTGAACACAGAAGGAAGACAATATGACGATTTATGCAGATAATTCTTATTCAATTGGCAATACACCACTGGTACGCTTGAAACATTTTGGGCAAGGCAATATTGTGGTGAAAGTGGAAGGGCGTAATCCCAGTTTTAGTGTGAAGTGCCGTATTGGTGCCAATATGGTTTGGCAAGCAGAGAAAGACGGTATCTTGACGCAAGATAAAGAAATCGTCGATGCCACCAGTGGGAATACGGGGATCGCCTTAGCCTATGTGGCGGCTGCACGCGGTTATAAAATCACTTTAACGATGCCTGAAACCATGAGTGCCGAACGTAAACGTTTATTACGTGGGTTGGGCGTCAATTTAGTTTTAACAGAAGGTGCATTGGGCATGAAAGGGGCAATTGCGAAAGCAGAAGAAATTGTTGCTAGTGATCCAGAACGTTATGTGATGTTAAAACAGTTTGAAAACCCAGCGAATCCAGCCATCCATCAACAAACAACCGGACCGGAGATTTGGCGTGATACAGAGGGGCAAATTGATGTGCTCGTTGCGGGAGTAGGAACAGGGGGAACCATTACTGGAACAAGCCGTTATATTAAACAGGATAAAGGTAAAGCGATTCTTTCTGTTGCCGTGGAACCAGCAGAATCACCGGTGATTAGCCAAACTTTAGCAGGTGAGGCAATTAAACCAGCACCCCATAAAATTCAGGGTATTGGTGCGGGCTTTATCCCGAAAAATTTAGACCTCACGTTAGTGGATCGTGTAGAAACCGTAAGTAGTGAAGAAGCACTTGAAACGGCTCGTCGATTAATGGCAAAAGAGGGCATTTTAGGTGGCATTTCATCGGGGGCAGCTGTTGCGGCGGCTGAACGTTTGGCAAAATTACCAGAGTTCGCAGAGAAATTAATTGTGGTGATTTTACCTTCCGCATCAGAACGTTATTTAAGTACGGCCTTATTTGAAGGCATTGAAGCGTAAAACGCCATTGCGCTAAAGATGAAGTGCGGTCAGAATTTGATGAATTTTGACCGCACTTTTTATTTTTAAAGAACTATTTATGTTGTTTTTCCCAATATAGCCACTCAGCCACTTGTTTGGCGTAATACGTCAAAATCCCATCGGCGCCAGCACGTTTGAAACACAATAAGGATTCCATAATACATTCTTTTTCTTTGAGCCATCCATTTTGGATTGCGGCTTGATGCATCGCATACTCGCCAGACACTTGATAAGCGAAGGTTGGCACGCCAAAGTGGGTTTTCACACGATAGACAAGATCTAAGTACGGCATTCCCGGTTTGACCATCACCATATCTGCGCCTTCTTGCAAATCTAATGCGACTTCTTGTAATCCTTCATCACTATTGGCAGGATCTAATTGATAAGTTTTTTTATCGCCCCCTTTTAAATTGGCAGCGGAACCGACGGCATCACGAAACGGCCCATAATAATGGGAGGCATATTTGGCAGAATAGGCCATAATAAGTGTGTTAATAAAACCGTTATCTTCAAGTGCATTGCGGATCTTACCAATTCTGCCATCCATCATATCACTGGGTGCCACTATATCCGCTCCAGCATCGGCATGGGAAAGCGCCTGTTTGACTAACACTTCACTAGTCATATCATTTAAGACATAACCTTGTTGATCGATAATGCCATCTTGTCCATGTGTGGTATAGGGATCGAGTGCCACATCGGTTAAAACACCGAGCTCAGTTGGGAATGTCTGCTTTAATGCTTTAATCGCGCGTTGCACTAGCCCATTTGGGTTGTAGGCTTCTTCTGCCATTAAGGATTTTTTCTCTTGTGCAATCACCGGGAAAAGCGCAATGACAGGGACCCCATATTTTACTAACAGCTCAGCTTCAATTAACAGTTGATCAAGGGTTAAACGTTCCACTCCTGGCATGGATGGCACAGGTTCACGCTGTTTTTCACCTTCAATAATAAAAACAGGATAAATTAAGTCGTCTACGCTGAGCTTATTTTCTGCCATTAAACGGCGGCTAAAATCGTGTTTACGCATACGGCGTAGGCGACGTTGAGGGAAACGGGCAAAGAGTTGTTGTGTCATAGGGGATATCCTCTTGTTCGAGTCTTAGCGCGAAAAATAAGGCAAACACATTGGTTTGCCTCACGAACTATTGGGTTTCTTCGTCCTCTTTTGGACGATAAAAGCGTGCAAAAATCACACCTACTTCAAACAATAACCACATCGGAATGGCAAGTAGGGTTTGCGAGAAAATATCAGGTGGGGTTAATAACATACCAATAATAAAGGCAGCCACAATGATATAGGGGCGTTTAGCTTTCAGATCTTCGGGAGTGGTTACACCTGTCCAGCATAATAAAATGATTGCCACAGGTACCTCAAAACAGACACCAAACGCTAAAAAAATCGTTAAAACAAAATCCAAATAACTGCTGATATCGGTGGCAATCGCAACACCTGTTGGTGCCGTTTTAGTTAAAAAGCCAAACACGAGAGGAAAGACCACATAATAGGCGAAAGCAACGCCGAGATAAAATAGCACCGTGCTAGAAAAAAGCAGTGGATAGATCAGCCGTTTTTCATGTTGATAGAGTGCTGGCGCAACAAAGGCCCACACTTGGTACAGCAAGTAAGGCACAGAAAGGAAGACGGCCACTACAGCAGTTAATTTAATCGGTGTGAAAAACGGTGTCGCAATATTGGTGGCGATCATACTGGCGCCAGAAGGTAAGACATCAATGAGTGGTGAGGCGACAAAGTGGTAGATATCGTTAGCAAAATACACTAAGGCACAAAAAACGACCGCAACAAAAATGATCGCACGTAATAGGCGATCACGTAATTCCATTAAGTGACTGATCAGAGGTTGAGAGTCTTCAACACGCATTATACTTTCTTATCTTGTATTTTTTCTGTTTGAGGGTTAGGTTTAGGCACGAATACCGGCTCATCATCGTAGTCGTCAGGATAATATTGCTGGATATAGGCCATTTCATCGTTTTCTTCGGCAAGTTCTGCTTGTTCTGCAGGTGAAAGTGCATCATCATTCGTTGTATCGGTGAGCTGTTCCGGCGGATTAATTTGCTCTGTCACTGCTGATGCACTCTCTGTCGAGTTTTTTATCTCTTTGATCTGTTCTTCCAGGGTTATATTGGCTGCCGCTGCTTTTTGTTCTAATGCGGTGCGCATTTTTTCAGCCGAGACTTTTAATTCTTCCACTGTTTTACTGAGATCAGGTGAGAGTTGCTGTAAATTGAGTGCTTCTGCTTTTTTAATACTGTCTTGTAGTTCTTGTAACTTAAGCTCTTGTTTTAACTCATTTTGTACATTGGATGCCAATCCACGAATGGTGGCGACCCATCCCATGACGGTACGAATTGCGACAGGCAACCGTTTCGGGCCAAGCACAATCAGTCCGATAACTAAAATGAGAAATAATTCAGAAAACCCAATATCAAACATTACGCTTGTTCTTTATCTTTTGTTTTTTCCGTTTTCGCCGCAGTTTCACTGTCATCACTTAATGATTTGAATTCTGCATCTTTTTCTTTGTTATCATCAGCCATGGCTTTTTTGAAACCTTTTACGGATTCGCCTAAGTCAGAACCTAATGTTCTCAATTTTTTTGTACCAAATAATAAAACCACGATTGCTACAATGATAAGTAGTTGCGTAATACTAATGCCACCCATATTTTATCCTTCTTTAGTATGTTGAAAAATGAATGTTGGTGAATATAGCTTTTTTACTGCGTTTGAACAATAGCCAATTCATATTATTTTCTTTTCTCTTGCGCTTGATCAGCTCAGTAAGTTAATCAACAGCCAGATAAGCAGTCCAGTGCCTAACCCCAGTACAAACGAGCTGAGATGGGGGAGATGACGTTTTCGAGTTAGGGTACGATTTAAGTGTGCTAATTCTTGCGCAATGATTTTTTGTTGCGCCAAGGCATCCATCACATTTTCTGGTAAATCTACGACATGCTCACGCCAATAAGGTAATTTCTGTTTGACGGATTTGGTAAAGGCTTTTATCCCCATTTGCTCATCAAGCCATTTTTGTAAGAAAGGTTTCGCCGTATCCCATAAATCGAGTTGTGGATAGAGCTGTCTGCCTAAGCCTTCAATGTAGAGTAAGGTTTTTTGCAGTAAGACCAATTGCGGCTGGACTTCCATATTGTATTCGCGTGCCACATTAAATAAATTTAATAGCACATGACCAAAAGAAATCTCAGATAATGGTTTAGCAAAGATAGGTTCACATACTTCTCGAAAAGCCTGTTCAAAATCATCAATATTGGTGTCTTTCGGTGTCCAACCCGATGCAACATGCATTTCCGCTACACGGCGATAGTCGCGATTAAAAAACGCCACAAAGCTTTCCGCTAAATAACGTTTATCATGATCATTTAAGCGTCCCACAATGCCACAATCAATCCCAATATATTGCGGATCGTCAGGATGTGCTCGATTGACAAAAATATTACCAGGGTGCATGTCAGCATGGAAAAAACTATCGCGAAAAACCTGCGTAAAAAACACCTGTACACCGCGTTCTGCCAGTAATTTCATATTGGTGCCATTAGCATGGAGTGCCTCAATATCTGATACAGGAATCCCATAGATACGTTCCATGACAATGACTGTTTTGTGGCAAAATTGCTTATACATTTCAGGGATGTATAACATGGGGCTGTTTTCAAAATTGGCACGTAATTGAATCGCATTCGCCATTTCACGTCGTAAGTCTAATTCATCGCGTAGGGTTTTTTCATATTCGCGTACGACTTCCACAGGACGTAGTCTGCGTCCTTCTGCTTTTATGCGCGGGATCCAACTCGCCACTTTATACATCAAGCTTAAGTCTGCCTCAATCATTTGCTGGATGTTAGGGCGTAAAACCTTTAGTACCACTTCTTTTCCTGCCAAACGGCTTTCTAAGTGCGGTGCGTTTTGTTTGAATTTTGCTGTGTGGACTTGCGCAATGGACGCTGAGGCTAAGGCGATTTCATCAAATTCTTCAAACCAGGTGTCGAGTGGCGCACCTAATGCTTGTTCGATTTTCTCTCGTGCTATTTTTCCATCAAAGGGGTCAACTTGATCCTGTAATAATGCTAATTCGTCAGCAATCTCCGGTGGAAATAAATCACGTCGCGTGGAAAGCATCTGTCCTAGTTTTATCCAAACGGGTCCCAGCTCTTGTAATGCTAAGCGTAAACGCAAACCAAATGTTTTATCTTTATGCTGATTTCGTAACCAAAATAATGTCTTACGCCAACAACGAACTGCCCGCGTATAACGGTGCTCAGGTAGTGCTTCATCAATCCCATAAATTAAAAAGGTTTTAATGATTTTATATAAGTGAGAAATATCGTTAAGTTGCATTCGTTATCCGTATTGAGCTATTTCTTGTTGAAAAGTGTGTCGATTTTTTGTTCTAAATGTGTGGTCTGAGTGGCTAAGTCATTGACTTGATCACAAAAATCCGCGATAGCCAGACTGGGCGAGATCACTTGCCATTCTTCCGTTAAGCGCTCACCCCAAAATTGTTGGCTTTGCCTGAGTTTATATTTCGCCATTTGCGTGAATTTGGTGACAAAGTCCACTGCGCTTTGGGCTGCGACATCACCAAAGTAAGGTGACAGTAATTCTGCGGGATCTTTTTCTAAAAACTCAATCAGGGCAACAAAATTTTGTAACACTTGTAAGTCACCTTGTAGATAGAGCGATTTATCGTTAATAAATTGACTTAACTGTGATTTTTTCGGCAAATGAAACAAAACACTCGGCGCAATATCTACTGCACAATCAGGCTTGCCTTCATATTGACTGAGTACATCAATCCGCTGAAGTGAAAAGAAAAAATAGATTGGCAGCTCAAGTTTTTGCAGTTTAACCGCCAAAACTTTGTTATTGAGCTTGCGTAAATGCGGCTCGCAGTAGGCGGTTTGTTGAATTAATTGATTAAGCAGTGTTTCTACACTGGCACATAGACATTGTGGCAACATCAGTTGTTGGAAAAAAGTGAATTGCATAGATACTCTTTAGCTCACTAAGGAACTCTGGCTGATTTTTTTGTTGTGCTGGTTTGTTTCTTTTGTTTGATATTGATTCTGCATTTGTTGCACTTGGATGACAATTAACAAAAACAACAAGGCAAGTGGCATGGCTAATAGGCTATCAAATATACTCAGAAACGCTAACTCATTCATATTTTTGACGCTTGTAAGGTATTCATCTCTCACCAAAAGTAACATGATGCCAAAATTGATACGGAGCAACCAGATTGACCACCATAGAATTAAGGTGATAGGCGTTGGTTTATTCTGCCAAAGATTAGGGTGTTCACTGGCAAGCCAGATTTCCTTCATGGCTTTGTAAGGCATAAATAAATTGGCAACGGGGAGAAAAAAATAAACCACACAAGCGGGATCAGTAAACTTAATATTCGAGGCATTGACGGTGGTATGAACAAAACGGTGGGCACGATAGATCCAACTTAAGATCGTCATTCCCAATACCACAAACCCAACCATTTTTACCGTGTGGAGAAACGCATTGAACTGGATCAATTGTGCGACGTCTTTTGGTAAAGCGTGGATAGCGATGTTTTCGTTCACTAATAAGAGTACATCGGTGGCACGTATTATTTCACGGCTTAACCAGATTTGTAGTGCGTGAATGAAAATATCGAGTCCTAATAATATCAAGACCAGTTTTGAATGATTTTCAGCTCGATATTTCATGTGCGTACCCCTTGTTAGAATTTATAACCTCGGTGTAATGCTACAATACCTGCACTTAAGTTATAGTAATTGACTTGCTCAAAACCCGCATCAATCATCATTTGTTTTAACACATCTTGTTCAGGATGCATACGGATAGATTCAGCAAGATAGCGATAGCTATCCCCATCATTGACCACTACTTCGCCAATTTTAGGCAAAATATTGAAAGAGTAGAAATGATAAATTTTACTGAGTGGATCTAAAATCGGTTTCGAAAATTCAAGTACTAATAGTCTTCCACCCGGTTTCAGCACTCGAAACATAGAACGCAGTGCTTTGTCTTTATCTGTCACATTACGCAGACCAAAACTGATGATCACACAATCAAAGGTGTTATCAGGAAAAGGCAACGCTTCCGCATTGGCTTGAACATAATTGACATTGCCGACAACGCCAAGATTACGCAGTTTTTCTCGACCAACACGTAACATCGAATCATTAATATCCGCGAGGATAACCTCACCGGTTGATCCCACTATACGCGAGAATTTTGCCGTAAAATCCCCTGTTCCACCCGCCAGATCTAAGACTTTATGGCCTTTACGTACCCCGCTGCAATCAATGGTAAAGCGTTTCCAAACACGGTGAATCCCAAACGAAAGGAGGTCATTCATTAAGTCGTATTTTCCCGCGACGGAATGGAACACATTGGCAACCATTTTTTGTTTCTCTGATTTTGCCACGGTCTTAAAACCAAAATGGGTGGTTTCTTCTGTGGTGGGAGAGAAAGTTGGGTCGAGTTGCACTTGTTCGGTCGCAAAAGCGTGTTGATCTGTCATAGCGAATATCCATTGAGCTTAAATTAGACTAAGGATAACAAAAAATAGCGGAGAATTCCGCTATTTTTCTTGTGTTATACTAAATCGAACAATAAAAATTCGCTGTTTTGAATCAGTTCAATCTGTAAGGCATTTTCGTGTGTAATTGCCAGACCGTCACTGGTGTTGAGTAGGACGTCATTCACACGGAGTTGCCCTTTTACCAGTTGTAGCCAATAGCGCCGCGTTGGCAAAAGTGGAATCGTTTTGACCGCACTTTGTTCTAAACTGAGTTGCCAACGCCATAAAGACATGTCTTGATGAATATAAAAGGCCCCCTCTTTTGTTTCTGGGGATAAAATTAAGGTTGCCCCTTCTTTGTCAGCAAAGCGAGCTTGTTGATAACGCGGTGCAATGCCTTTTGACTTCGGTAAGATCCAGATTTGGTATAAATGGACATCATGCTCACTATTTGGATTGATTTCAGCGTGATGCACGCCTGATCCTGCCGACATGATTTGAAATTCTCCCGCATGTAATTGGGTATGATTGCCCATACTATCTCGATGTTCAATTGTGCCAGACAAGATATAGGTTAAAATTTCCATATCCTGATGCGGATGCATATCAAAACCGTGTTGTGGGGCAATAATATCTTCGTTAATCACACGTAAATGTGAGAAGTGTATATGTTGGGGAGAATAATAATCAGCAAAGGAAAAACTATGATATCCCCTTAGCCAGTGGATTGCCGGATGGCTTTTTCCTCT
Source organism: Bisgaard Taxon 45 (assembly GCA_049888895.1). Taxonomy (GTDB): domain Bacteria; phylum Pseudomonadota; class Gammaproteobacteria; order Enterobacterales; family Pasteurellaceae; genus Pasteurella. The sequence goes on from JBLUWJ010000005.1 coordinate 41,069, forward strand.
TTCATGTGCATAGCGTACGCGTAACATAATCTATTCCTGTGTTTGTGAAGCACTGAAGGCTTGTCTGATTGGCAGCATGCCTGTCGTCAATGCTCTTTTTTATAATGGATAAAAAAACACCACCCTTATGTTTATTGGTGGTGTTTTTTGTTTGATTTATTATGCCTCAATGGGTTCTTTTGTGGACATTTTTAACAGTAAATAACCTAACACCGCGGAGAAACCAGAACCAATCAGAATCCCTAAACGGGCGAGTGCAGTGACATTTTCGCTATCACTTTCTCCACCAAAGGCGAGACCAGCAAGGAACATGGACATGGTAAATCCAATTCCACAGAGTACTGACACGGCAAAAATTTGTTTGAAATTAATGCCTTCTGACAGTTTAGCAATGCCTAATTTTACTGCCACAAAACAGAATGAGAAAATCCCCAATGGTTTACCTAAGAGTAAGCCAAGGGCAATCCCCATTGGTAACGTAGAGGTTAAGTTATCCATTCCCATACCAATTAATGAAACCCCAGCATTACAGAAAGCAAAGAGTGGGAGAATCGCAAAGGCACTCCAAGGAGATAACGTATGTTCAAAGTCATCCAGTGGGCGCTCGCCTTTCTTACCGTTTAATGGGATACAAAAACCGATAATCACTCCTGCTAAAGTGGCGTGTACACCCGATTTGAGTACGGATGCCCAAAGAATGAGTCCTACAATACCATAGGCAGAGAGGGCGGTAATTTTTAAACGGTTCATGGTGATTAATATCGCCACGGCAACACCGGCAAAGATAAATGCTTGTGGGCTTAAATCGTGAGAGAAAAATAAGGCAATGACTACAATTGCCCCTAAGTCATCAATAATGGCTAAGGCCAATAAAAAGATTTTCAGCGCCAGCGGAACACGTTTACCTAATAAGGCGACAACGCCAAGGGCAAAGGCAATATCTGTTGCCATTGGAATAGCCCAGCCTTGTTGAAATTCAGGATGTGTTGAGTTAAACACAAGAAAAATAATGGCCGGGATAATCATGCCTCCTGTGGCGGCAATAGCGGGAAAAATAGCGCGTTGATAACTGGATAACGAGCCTTCTAATAATTCACGCTTGACTTCCATCCCGACGAGCATGAAAAAGACAGCCATTAGTCCATCGTTCACCCACATTAAAAGCGGTTTATTAATAATGAACGCGCCAATTTGGATACTCACAGGTGTTTGTAAAAAATCAAAGTACAAATAACTTAATGGGGTATTCGCGAGAATAATGGCTAAGGTTGCAAAAATAAACAGCAGAATTCCCCCCGCTGCTTCTTGTTTCAGAAAGTTTTGAATTGGTGTTAACATTTTTCCCCTCGATATATCTTTTTTTTATGATGATTATATTTATATCACTTTTTGTGCTGAAAAATGAAATAAAATGATCGATTACGCGCTAATTTTTCATTTTATTTCAATTAATAAGCCTTTTTAAAAGAGAAAATTTAATATATGGGACGTTTTTTGTCCTATTATTGATTTATATTGTTTATTTTTTATCCTCTGATTTATATAACCTATTTTTATATAAATAACTGCCCAAGAGCGAATGTGCGAGTGCTTCTTTTTTCAGTGCATCTGATAAATTGGCTTCAGTAAAGCGATGAGTTTGTTTATCGTAGAGATAACCTTTGGCTTCGACTTTCGGCGCAAGGATAACCACCTCGTTACCTTTCATCATAGCGAGCGTTTGATCATATTGCATAAAGGCACGATTTGGATTGTCTTCTTTGGTCAAGTCATAGCCAATCATCGGATAGTCACCGCTGATGCCCGCTAAAGACAGTAAGGTGGTTGGCATATCGATTTGGCTGACTAAACGTGGGTCACGTTTCACTTCGACATGATCGCCAAGAAGTAAAGCAGGGATATGGAAGTGTTTAATTGGCACGAGTGCGGCACCACCGACACGTGAGTCATGATCTGCAATCACTAAGAATAGTGTATCCTTCCAGTAATCCGCTTGTTTCGCCAACTTGAAGAAATGCCCAATGGCATAGTCAGCATATTTGGCTGCATTATTACGGGTTTGTTTTGGTTGTTCATAAAGTTCAATTTTACCGTCAGGGAACTCAAACGGATCATGGTTACTTGAACTAAACACTAAACTAAAGAACGGTTTACCTTCTTTATGTAAGGCGGTAAAGGTTTCATGGGCTTTATCAAATAAATCTTCATCACTCACGCCCCAGGTGGCTTTGAATTTAGGGTTAGTGTAATCCAATTCATCAATAATCTGTTGGAAACCATTACCATAGAAGAAACTAGCCATATTATCGAAGTGCTTTTCACCACCATAAATAAACGAGGTGTGATAACCTTGCTTAGCTAATAATTCTGCAATCGTAAAGAAACCATGTTGACTGTTACTGAGTTTTACCACTGCCCGTGCGGGAGTTGGAGTGAATCCCGCAGTGACCGCTTCGATTCCACGTACTGAGCGAGTGCCTGTTGCATACAGATTTTCAAATAACCAGCCTTCTTGTGCTAACTTATCAAATTCAGGTGAAAGCGGTAATCCACCTAACGTACCAATAAATTGAGCCCCCAGACTTTCTTCTAGGATAATCACAATATTTTTTGGTTTACCTTGGTAAGTGGCTTGGTTTCTGGTTAAGGTTGGATAGTGACTCGAAATATAGTCACTTTCTGGGCGACCACGACTTTGTTTGACGATGCGTAGCATGTCATCTTCTGTCATTTTGCCGTATAACGCGGCGGCATTGTCTTCGTCTTTAAATTGTTGCGCGGCATAAATAACAGAATAGCCTGAGTTGAGGACTAATGAATTGACTAAACCGTCGGAAGAGAAGGCTACCATCGCTGGGTTAATACCGCGATGCGCAAAGGTTGAGCGGGCACCGATAAAGGCAATGGCGATCACTAACAGAGCAACAACTGGACGGAATTTCCAACTCGGTGAAGATAAGTTTTTCACCGCCCACCCCGCTAATTTCCAATAGAACAGTGTAGCAACGGTGGTGACCACTAAGCTAATCACCATTGAAAGTAGATGCCCCTCAAATAGCATAGTAAATACTTCTTTTGGATAAATAAGGTATTCGATGAAAAGGCGATTTGGACGAAAATCATAGGTTTCAATAAATGCGGGGGTAGCGATTTCCATGAACAAGATAAAGACACTGCCAAAGGTTAACCAAACACGTAATATTTTTTGCCAAACGCGACCGAGCGCATTGTGATGATAGAGCAATACGGTCAATAATGCAGGCACACCAAATAAATAGCAGAGTGACACAATATCAATGCGTAAGCCTTGAACAAACAGCTCAAGCCAACCATTGACCGCGCTTACACGTTCTGCTTGCCAGAGCGACAGTCCTACGCGAGAAAGCGTGAACACGAACAGATTAATGAGGATAAAAAAGAAAATAGGGAACAGCAAAGTGCGGTGATTTTTTTCAGAATTTGAATACATAACAGAACCTAACGAATTGGAGTGAACAAAATAAACAGATGAGATCTGTGCTTTGTAGGTATTCGCGTATTATTAAACTTTTTTTTCTGTTCTGCAATTTTATTCCATGCGCTTTCAGTGTGGTTTGCTGTAGATAAGCGCAAAATGGATAGACATCCGAGGAGATGAAATGTCGAAAAGACAAGAAGATCAGGCTTTCTGGAACAGCATGATCTTCTTTTATTATCGTGTTACGTGGCAGGAAGAATTGTTGGACGTTCTTCTTTTGCTTTTAGCATATGCTCACAGAGTTTTTCACGTAATTCAACACGTACTTGCTCGTAGGCAGGGTCACGCACGAGGTTATTGAGCTCATAAGGGTCTTTCTCTAAATCATAGAGGAAGTCTTCCTGATACACATCACTGCCCGCGTGTACACCACCATGTTTGTTTGGTGCAAAGACACTGTATAAATATTTTTCGGTACGGATACAGCGACCTACTCGGCTTTCGCTGATTTGTGCGAATACTTCATTTACTCGGTTTGGAATGTTATTTTCTACCACGTCTTGTAGGTTTTCACCAATCATCGCCTCACCCACATCAATGCCCGCCATAGCAAGGAAGGTTTTTGGCAAACTCGCAGTACTGACTAAGTCTTTGACGCGTTTTCCGCCTTTAAATGCGCCGCCAGCGATGACCAGAGGGACATGCAACGCAGAAGAATGGCAAGAACGTTTATAGTCATCATAACCATTGAGGTTTTCATCGGTGTTGCGAGTCATAAAGTGCGAACCATGATCTGAAGCGAAGACGATAATCGTATTATCATACAGCCCTTTTTCTTTTAATTTCTCAATTAAGCGCGCGAGATTATCGTCTAAACTACGGCAACAACCAAGGTAATCAGGATACATTTCTGCCGCATTCCCTTTTAATTCGGCTAAATCTGTTGGTAGCACGAAGTCTTTGAAACGCACTTTAGAGCCATTGGGGCCTTCATAGCAATGATGGTCATTTTGATGATGCGGTTCAATATGTGAAATGGTCATGAAAAACGGTTTATCACCTTGATACTGATCGAGGTATTCCAAGGCAAAATCGGTAATACAATCAACGCGATAACCTTTGAATTCACATTTGTTCATATTCTCATCGAAAACATAGCCGTCATAGCCGTGAGAGGTAAACTCTAAAACATCTGAGGCACGCCAAAAGCCTTTATATCCGCCACGACGTTCTGGTGGAATCGCACTGGTGGTGTAATCAATCGTTGGCTCTTCTTCAAGCTCTCCATCACTGGCTAAATGCCATTTGCCAATATAAGCAGTGTCATAATCATTTTCATTAAAATAATCCGCGATGGTTTTCACCCCTTCTGGAAGAGCAATATTATTACGGAAACAGCCCGTTTCGGTTGGGTATAATCCTGTTTGGAAAATGGAACGACAAGGACCACAAACGGGTTGTGAAGAATAGGCCTCTTCAAATACCACGCCATCCTCAGCTAATTTGTCTAATGTTGGTGTAATATCCAGTGGTTGCCCATAAGCACCCACCGTATCCCAACGTTGTTGGTCAGTGAAATAAAAAATAATATTAGGTCTAGTCATAATGCTTCCTCGTTTAATAGCCCTTTTTCGCTTTTTTGTAATTATTGAATACAATACTCATGATGGTGACTAAGATTAAAATACAAAACGCCAGTGAGAACGGTCTTTCTAAAAAGAGAGTCCAGTCTCCGTCAGAAATGAGTAAGGCACGGCGGAGATTTTTTTCAGTCAAGGCGCCTAATACCAGACCAAGTAAGGTTGGTACGGCAGAGAAACCTAGCTTATCCATAATGTAAGCAATGATGCCAAAAACCAGTGCTGCACCGACATCAAACATCGATTCTTTGAGAGAGTAAGCACCCGCAAAGCAGAAGACGGCAATAATAGGGATTAAAATGTGTTGCGGGATTTTTACCACTTTGGCAAAGAATTTCAGTAAATATTTGCCTTGAATAAGCATGAAAATATTCACAAAAATCAGTCCAATCATAATGGCATAAACGGCAGTACCATGATTCTGAAATAAGTTTGGGCCGGGCGTTAAGCCATTAATCATCAATGCGCCTAGCATTAAGGCCACCGCGGCATCACCGGGGATGCCTAAGGTTAATAAGGGAACGAGTGCGGTACCAGTGATCGCATTATTGGCGCATTCCGCCGCAGCAATACCCTCAACAGAGCCTTTGCCAAATTCTTCAGGTTTTTTAGACACTTTTCTCGAAAAGTCATAGCTAAGGAAAGAGGCAATAGAGGCCCCCGTGCCTGGTATGATACCGACTAAAATGCCCGATAATGAACCAATGGCAAGGGGTTTAGGTAAACGCCACCATTCACTTTTTGACAGCGTCCCTTTATCTAATTTTGGTGGTTCAACGGATTTATTGCCATGCGTTTTGAGGTCACGCCCTTTATTGATAATTTCAATCAATGCAAACAACCCAATGAGAACTACAACCAGATCAAAACCGCCATATAAATTAATGTTATCAAAGGCAAAGCGCATGGTACTGCCGCTGATCAGATCCATACCAATGAAGGAGAGGAATAAGCCTAAACAGCCCGAGATAATCCCTTTTAATAAACTTTCTCCACTGACGCCAGCGATAATGGTTAAGCCAAAGGCACAAATTAGAAAGTATTCAGGCGAGCCCATTTTGAGTGCAACTTTTGCTACCTCAGGCGCTAAGAAGAGTAACACCAACGCACTGACAATGCCCCCAGCAAATGAGGCGTACAAGGCAACGTTTAAGGCTTTTTGTGCCATACCTCGGTTCGCTAATGGATTACCATCTAACATGGTGGCGGCAGCGTGTGGGGTGCCTGGCGTTTTGATCAGAATCGCAGAAATGGAGCCGCCATAGCTACCTGCACAATAAATGCCCAATAAAAACATAAAAGAATGAATTGCATTTAAAGAATACGTAATGGGGAGAAAAAGGACTAAGCAAAGCATCACTGTGAGCCCGGGAATTGAACCAAAGATGATGCCTAAAAATAAGCCTAGATTAATATAAAGAAAGCTCCCCCAAGTAAAGAACTCGTTAAATCCCGCCATGATTTGATCAAACATAAACACTCCTACGGTAACGAAATATTAAGTAAATACTCGAAAATAAAAGAAACTGCACTAATGACTGTGGCAACAATGGCGTAGTATTGCCAATTCCGGCAACGGAAAAACAGTAACATTAAGAAAGCAAAAATAATGGAGGAAACGATAAAAGGTAACCAGTACAACATAAACCAATATAATACTAACAATAGGACAACGATCGCTGCATTGCGCTCCTCGCTTAAGGTGAACGTCACCATCTTGCTAGGTTGTTTACGAATCATTTTGATGATTTCTTTGATAAGTAAAATAGCACTACAAATTGCCATCAGACCAATGATCAGGCGAGGAAAAGTTTGTGCCGTAATACCCTCATCTTCATCAATGACAATTTGTAAGGGGACGAGCAACCATAATGTGATGGATAAAATAAGGAAAACCACTGCACCGACCAAATCCTGGCGAAAAGTTATTTTCATCACAATATCTCCAAAAAATAACCAACATAGTGGGAGAGTCAACACTATGTTGGTTAGCGTGGGTTATTTAACGAGTTTAGAATATTTAGCGGCTTTATCCATGGTGGAGTCAATGTAGGCTTTGACTGCTGCGCCATCTTTGATATCTAAACGGATACCAATATTTTTCGCGGTTTGTTGTAGTTTTGGATTTTCTAAGATATTTTTAAGTGCGGTATAATTTTTATCAATGATTGCTTGATCTGTTCCCGCACGGATAAACACCGCACATGTATTGATCATCCAAGTATCATAACCATGATCCACAACACTATCTAAGTTATACACATCATCAACCAACTTTTTCTCATCAAAGGCGACAACCGCTTTTGCATTGCCTGCTTTGACGAACTCTTTCGCTAAAGAGGCGTGAGTGGTGGCGAAATCGACTTCACCCGAAATTACCGCGGTTAAGGCTTCATTTGCACCGTCATAAGGAATGATTTGGTATTTGGCTCCCATTTCATTGAATAAGGCAGCAGATTGTAAGGCTTCAGAGGAGTTTGTACCGTTGGTGGCAATTTTGATTTTTTTCCCTTTGGCAATGTACTCTTTTAAGCTTGGGATACTGTCTACTTTGGTTCTTGGATTGGTCACTAACACAAAGGTGGAAGAATAGATGTTAATGACAGGGACAAAATCTTCAAATTTGTAGGCCACTTTCATTGTTAAAGGCGCAATGGCAAAGCTCCCTTCACCCCCTAAAATTAATTTATGTGTGTTTGGTTTTTCTTTTGTATATTCTGTTAATGCTACCGCCCCCCCTGATCCGAGAATATTATCCGCCAATAAGGGTTGACCATATTCGGCTTTACCATATTCTGACATCGCACGGTTAATTTGGTCTGCAAGTCCACCTACCGCCCAAGGCGTAATAATTGTGACGGGGCCCGTTGGCCAATTTGTTTGTGCCATCGCATTGATCGAAACAAGACCGAATAAGCCAATTAAGCTCGCTTTAATTGCGGATTTCCACGTTTTCATTGCACTTCTCCTTATATGATGAGCGGTTAAATAAGAGGGTATTTTTGAAAAGTTGTGAATAGCATATAAAAGAAACAACAGAATGAATATGATTATTGTCATATCTGTAGAGTGAACTGGATCACAAAATCATAACAATCTTTGTTTTTTTGTTAAAAAAATGGCTAATTTTTTTAAGTAAGGTGACATATGGCTTAATGCACGGTAGTAAGACTCACATAAAATATTATGTGCTTCACCAAAACCTTGCACCGTACGATGCTTAGGACAGCCCCCATGACAAGCGAAGTAGAATTGGCATTGTTGACACTTATGGGACACCTTTTGTTTGTCTTCGCCGAATTTTTGTTGTTGTGCGGAATAAACAATTTGTTTGAGAGGGGTTTCAATTAAATTACCGATTTTATAGTGAGGATACACGTAGTGATCACAACTAAAAATATCGCCGTTTTGTTCAACGATCATCTGATCACCACAGGTTTTACGAAAAATGCATAAACTCGGTTGCATGCCTAAAAATGCCATGAGCCACTGTTCAATAAACTGCACGCCAATTTTACCAATATCATGCGCATACCATTCGTCAAAAATCTCAATCATAAATTGACCGTATTCTTTCGCCCCCGCTTGCTGTTCCCATTCACCCATTAAAGGGATGAACTGCATATAGGTTGAACCAATCTGTTTGAGAAATTGGTAGACCGCTTTACCATGTAACACATTTTGTTTATGGACAACAGTGAGGGTATTGAAAGACACGTTGAAGGCAATCAGATTTTCTAGTGCATGCATGACCTGATGAAAGGTGCCTTTTTGACTTTTAGTTACGCGGTACACATCATGCAAATGTTCAGGTCCGTCAATAGACAATCCCACTAAAAACTGGTTTTGTTGTAGAAATTGACACCATTGCTTATCTAAGAGGACACCGTTAGTTTGTAGGGCATTATAGATTGTTTTACCGTTAGCATATTTTTGTTGGAATTCAACCGCTTTTTGATAAAACCCAATACCAGCAAGAGTCGGCTCTCCGCCTTGCCAAAGAAAGGTTACCTCTTTTTGTGGGGCAAGCTGTAAATAGTTTTTGACATACGCTTCGAGCATGTCATCACTCATCGCACGTTGTTGTAAGTGCGGTTTTTCAAGATAAAAACAATATTGACAATCTAAGTTGCAAAGGGAACCCGTTGGCTTTGCCATTAATTGAAAAGGCGTTTGCATGACTACCTCAATCCGAGAAAATGGATTTATCATACAAAGAGAACGGCTATTTGAATATGATAGTGATCATAACAACATGAAAAAATTGTCGTGTTATAAAAAGACACGTTTATACTTTGTTGGTGAGTTTTCCTTTTCAATTGCGAAATAGGCGGAAGGGATTGCTATCAGGAAATGGGGGGAAAGACATTTGGTAAGGGGATTTTTCGCGAATCTACGCCTTTCGTCCTGAGCACTGCAACAAAACGCGTAGGTCGGATAAGCATTATGATCTAGTTGTTTCTGTTGCAGTGGGAATGTCAGCATTTAAACTGCGGGGTCAAGATCCTTTCTGAGAGAAACTAACAGTTGGTCGATTTTTACGTTTTCCGTATCGATGATTTCAAATTTGTATTTGTCATACAGAACAAAATCAGTTTTTTTCGGGATTTTACGTAACATATACATCATAAATCCACCGATCGTTTCGTAATTTTCCTCGCCTGGGAAATGATTGATATTAAGGGCGCGCATGACATCTTCTAAAGGGGTCGCACCATCTATTAACCAAGAATCTTCATCACGACGTACAATTTGTTCTTCCTCATTTGATACTAATTCGCCCATCACAATGCTCATGACATCATTTAAGGTGATAATGCCGACCACCAGTGCATATTCATTGACGATCACGGCAAAATCTTCCCCTGTCGATTTGAATAATTCAAGCACTTCAAATAGCGAGAGTGTATCCGGCACAAAAAGAGCTTTACGTAATAAACGACTGTCTGTCAGTGATACTCCTTTTTCAATTTGAAGGTACAGGGTCAGTAAAGTATGTGATTCTACATAACCGAGAATGCGATCCAACCCATTATCACAAATCAATAATTTTGAGTGGGAATTGTGTGTGAGGGTATCCAGCACGGCTTGGCGATCAAAAGAGCGGTCTAAAAACACAATATTTTCACGCGTCGTCATGGTTGAGGTGACGGTACGTTGTTGCATATCAAAAATGTTTTCGATCAAATAATGTTCCTGAGCATTCACTACCCCGGCTTCTGCCCCGGCTCCAACGATCGCGACGATATCTTCTGGGGTCATATTTTCTTCACGTATGGTTGAAATACGGAATAACTTAAAAAAGCCATTAGCGATGGAGTCAAAAAGCATCACTAGCGGTTTGAGTAAAAAAATACAAACCGACATAATACGTACCGTACGCAGTGCCACTTTTTCAGGGTTAATCATGGCTAAACGCTTTGGTACCAAATCTGCTAGCAATACAAAAGAGGTCGTGACGAAAGCGAACGCTAGCCAAGAGGCGACACTCTCTAGCCATTCGGCACTGATATATTGGGTTAACATGCGGGCTAGGTAGGGGCGAATCGCACTTTCGCCAATAATGCCGCCTAAAATGGCGACCATATTTAAGCCAATTTGGACAACGGTAATAAAGCGCCCCGGTTGATTTTGTAACTCAAGCACCAATTGTGCGCGTGTATCGCCCTCATTGACTAAACTTTGTAGTTTGATTTTTCGCGCACCGGCGAGTGACATTTCAGCGGCTGAAATCACCGCACTGATAATGATCAGTATGCCTAAACTTAGCATTGCTTCAAATAAACTCATAAAATATCTCTGTTTTTGAACGGTAAGGGAGGCTAGGAAGAAACAAAACGTGGCTTAATGTGAGATTAAACCACGTGAGAGAAAAGAGGCGCTAGTTTTCGCTATCAAACCAACCACGAATGAATTGGACTGAAAAGAAAAGTGTAATCAGTAACATAAAATACAAAACGTAGGCCAGGATTGGGTGGGCAGGCGAGGCATGTTCTTCCACCGCTTTAATATTGAGCGCATTGCGGAATTCATCAAACATCACTAAACGCCATCCATAGTATTTAATTTGTACTTTTTGTCCTTCTTTAATTAATGATTCTGCCTCAGCATGTAAATTGGCTGAACCAAATTTAAAATAGAATGGGAAACCCCAACGGGTGTCCTCATTGCGGTAAACCATAATTTTGCCGTCTTCGTTTTGGGTATTAATAAAGTAAACATCACGCGTTGGGCCATCGGCCGGATTGGCTTTAGTGATGGGACCATCTTTATCCACTCGTTTCACTTCTACCCCCGTCACTTTGGTCACTTCATAACTTGGCGTGACAAAATTCACGGTTGCAAATAAGAAGAGGTGAAAAACAAACATCACCGTCAGAAAAAAGTATTTAAAAAATTTCCGCATCGTAGTTTCCTTAATAAGTATTCTCTACCCAGCATACAGTTGATTTATTGTACATTAATTTTGAACAAACGTTCAAAGTTTTGTGTGGTGATTTGGGCAAATTGTTCAAAAGAGAGGCCTTTTAGTGTGGCAACATATTCACAGACTTCGCGCACATAAGCGGGCTGATTTTGTTTACCTCGATAAGGAACAGGGGCTAAATAAGGGGAATCTGTTTCGATTAATAAACGGTCAAGAGGTACACGACGTGCCACATCACGAATTTCTTCTGCATTTTTAAACGTGATGATACCCGACAGCGAAATATACAGTCCTAAATCTAAACCTTTTTTCGCCATGTCCCAATTTTCAGTAAAACAATGTAATACGCCACCGCACTTATCCGCATGGTTTTCAGCCAGCAAACGAATGGTATCTTCTCGGGCACTGCGAGTATGCACAATGATGGGTTTATTCAGTTGGTTGGCAATCTGAATTTGCGTGGCAAAAATATCTTGTTGGATCGCTTTATTGTCTGCGCTGTAATAGTAATCCAATCCTGTTTCGCCAATCGCAACCACTTTTGGATCATTGGCTAAGCGTAACAGGCGATCGGCATCAAAGGGTTCATCATCCAGATCGAGTGGATGGACACCACAAGCCAAAGACACATTGTCGAATTTGGCAAGCGTGGCATAAATTTGCTCAAAACGCGTTAAGGTGACCCCCACGGCAAGTAAATGTTTGACGTCTCTTGCGAGGGCTTTATTCACCACGTCATCAACACTGTTGTGTAAGTTTTCATAATCTAGTGCATCAAGATGACAGTGGGAGTCGACAATAAACATATTTTATCCTTCAAATACATCAGTAATTAATTGAGTGAGACCGTCTAATAAAATGAGTTCTTGGTTGACGGCATTAATTTGGGTTAAATCGGTACGTACTTTTTGTATGATTTCGGTGGCACGCAATAACGCTTGCGCATTTTGTTGTTGGCTTAATTGTTGCACACCAGCAGCAAGATCCTGACACAACCAATGGGTATGAATCTGTAATCTGGCTTTCAGCGCATCACTCAAAAAGGCCAGTAGCCAGTCGAGTTGTTGGAAGAGAAGAGGTTTATCAAAAAAAGGCAACAATTCTAAAGGGGAACGTTTACGATAAAACAACCAAAATTGGCGTAAAAATTCGCGACGTTTTTCTAATAAATCTTGTTCTAATAGCGCCAATGCATGAAGTGGTCGCCCATAGCTAATACGAAGTGCGGTCTGAATATCGCTACTAGCTTGTGCAGTTTGCTGCTGTAACCAAGTAATGGCAGATTCTTGGCTAGGAATGGCTAACTTTTGTGTTTGGCACCGGCTATAAATAGTCGGCATCACAGGCGCAGAGGCTTCAGCGGAGAGCAGAAAATACGTATTCGGACGCGGTTCTTCTAAGGTTTTTAGCATTGCATTAGCGGCCGCTTCGGTTAAACGTGACACACCCTGTACATAAATGATTTTATTACCACCTTGTTGTGAGTGCTGGTTAATTTTATCGTTTACCTCACGTACTTGATCCACACCGATATCTTTATTTTCAATGGGGGCGAGTGTATAGATATCGGGGTGGGTTTGTGCTTGGAACAAATGACAATGGTGGCATTGTTGACAAGGTTGCTGATGTTGCGGTTGTTGACATATGAGCCAATGACCTAAGGCAGACAACAATTGCTCGACACCTAAGCCTTGTTCAGCTTGGAATAAGAGTGCATGATGCCCATATCCTTGTTGAAAGGCATCAATACGTTGTTGGTAGTAAGGCAAAAGCCAAGGGTATAAGGTTATCATCTGCTTACTGTGAAACCAACCAAGTTTCTATCGCATTTTCCACCTCTTCAGCAACCTTGCTCATGCTTTGAGAAGCATCAATCGTGACCGCTTTAGGATTATGACGCACCAATTCTTGATAGCGTTGACGAGTGCGGTGGAAAAAATCCAAATTTTGTTGTTCGATACGATCTAAAGCACCACGCCCTTTTGCGCGGCTTAAGCCGAGGACGGGATCAATATCTAAATAAAGGGTTAAGTCGGGTTCAAACTCCCCTAAAATAGTTTGTTTGAGGGTGTATAGCAAATGCTGATCGAGTTGGCGTCCCCCACCTTGATAGGCTTGTGATGACATATCATGACGATCGCCAATCACCCATTTTCCTTGTGCTAAGGCGGGTTTGATTACATTTTCGACTAATTGAATTCGAGCCGCATAAAGCATAAGAAGCTCGGCTTTATCCGTGACGGGTTCTTCCGTTTCGTGTTTAATCAGTTGGCGTAGTTTTTCTGCTAAAGGGGTGCCTCCGGGTTCACGAGTAAACACAATATCTCGGATACCATGGGCATGTAAGGCGCGCACAATGCTCTCGCGTGCGGTGGTTTTACCCGCACCTTCAATCCCTTCAAGTACAATAAATTTTCCTGTTGTCATATTAATTTCCATTTTGGCTACGATACCAACGTAAATATTGCTGTACAGCGCGATTGTGTTCGGCAAGAGTTTTACTGAATTGATGTCCGCCAGACCCATCTGCAACAAAGTATAAATAATCGGTTTTTTCCGGTTTTGCTACGGCGAACAGGGCACTTTCACTGGGCATAGCAATCGGTGTGGGCGGTAAGCCGTTAATGAGGTAAGTATTATACGCCGTTGGGGTGTCTAAATCTTTTTTGCGGATGTTGCCATCATATTTTTCCCCCATACCATAGATCACCGTTGGATCGGTTTGCAGGCGCATATTTTGTTTTAAACGATTGATAAACACCGACGCAACTTTTCCCCGCTCTGCTTCTATTGCGGTTTCTTTTTCCACAATAGAGGCAAGAATTAACATCTCGTAAGCATTGGCCAAAGGTAAATCTGGATCACGACTTTCCCATGCTTGTGCCAGTGCTTTCTTCATCCGATCAGCCGCACGTTTTAGTAAAGCAAGATCAGTGGAATTGGGGGTGTAGTGATATGTATCTGGATAAAGCCAACCTTCCACTTTTTTCCATTCTTGAATCTGTTTCACATCATGGGGCAAATCTAATAAGGCAAAAATCTCCGCTTCACTTTTATTGTGTAAGGTATGTTTTAAGTGCGGTGCGTTTTCCAGATTTTTTCGCCAATTCGCGAAGTTATCACCTTCAATAAATTGAATACTGAATTGGGCTTCTTTCCCTTGGTTGAGGACCTGAATCAAATCTGCGACAGTGTTGATGCCTTGCATGGAATAGGTGCCAGCCTTAATTTTATTCAGTTGCGGATTGAATTTTAGCAAGTAAGGGAGTAGGCTTGCATTCTCTAAGATCTGTTCTTGTTCTAAAAGCGTCGCTAATTTATGACCTGTTGTGCCACGCTCAACCGTTAAAAGTTGATCAGGCTTGACATTGACAGGGGAGTGCACAAATTTTTGAATATATTGGTAAGCAACAAATACGCTACCTAAACCAATCAGAATGAGTACAAAAAATACAGTTAGCCACTTTTTCATAAAGACAAATTAGGGATTCTCAATAAGGTCGACATTTGGCGATTATAACATAAAGTAGCACTGAAGTTGAAAAGACAAAATGCGATCTAAATGACCGCATTTTGTATGAGAGGAAATCGATGACTAGAACAAGACGCGTGCGCGAATCGTGCCCTCGATCTCTTTTAATTGGCTTAATAACGTGTGGGTGTCTTCCGTTTCCACATCAATCACCACGTAACCGATAGTGGGATCCGTTTGTAAATACTGCGCTGCAATATTTACGTTAGCATTCACAAACACTTGGTTAATTTTATTCAATACACCCGGTTTATTGTGGTGAATATGCAATAGACGTTTGGTGCCAGTATGTTCTGGCAGAGAGACTTCGGGGAAGTTGACTGCGGACAGCGTAGAGCCATTATCGGAGTATTTGACAAATTTCCCCGAAACTTCTGCACCGATATTTTCTTGCGCTTCGGACGTTGAACCACCAATGTGTGGGGTGAGGATAACATTATCAAACGCACGCAATGGGGAAACAAATTCTTCTTGGATAGAGGCGGGTTCTTGTGGGAAAACGTCTAAAGCCGCACCACGGACTTTGCCTGAATCTAATGCTTGAGCTAAGGCATAGATATCTACCACGGTACCGCGTGCCGCATTAATTAAAATAGCACCTTGTTTTAATTGAGCGATACGTTCTGCGCTGATGAGGTTTTTGGTGGACGCATTTTCGGGGACATGGAGTGAGATGACATCACAGCTAGAGAGTAATTCTTCTAGTGTGCGTACTTGTTGTGCATTGCCTAATGGCAGTTTATTTTCGATATCGTAGAAGAAAACATGCATCCCAAGTGATTCTGCGATAATGCTCAATTGTGAACCAATATGACCATAACCGATAATACCGAGTTTTTTACCGCGCACTTCATGTGATCCATTTGCTGATTTATTCCAAATTCCACGATGCACTTCTGCGTTCGCTTGTGGCACATTACGCATTAACAGCAAAATTTCTCCCAACACTAATTCTGCCACAGAACGGGTATTTGAGAAGGGGGCATTAAATACGGGGATACCACGTAATTTAGCTGCGTTCAGATCGACTTGGTTGGTACCAATACAGAAACAACCAATGGCGATTAATTTTTGTGCATGCACAAGGATATCTTCGGTTAAGAAAGTACGAGAGCGAATACCCACAAAATGCGCATCTTTAATGGCTTCTTTTAATTCTTCGTCATCTAATGCTTTTTTATGGTATTCAATGTTGGTATAGCCTGCATTTTGTAGCACTTCCAACGCAGTTTGATGGACACCTTCTAACAATAAAAATTTAATTTTAGATTTGTCTAACGACACTTTTGCTGTCATGTTTGCTTTCCTTATTTTATTCAATGACTTTGGCACCATCAGGGGTACCGACAATAATGATATCTGCGGCACGTAAGGCAAAGATACCGTTAGTCACGACACCTGCAACGTTATTCAATTCTTTTTCCATTTCAACGGGACTCATAATGGGGAAGTGATACACATCTAAGATCACATTGCCATTATCGGTGACCACACCTTCGCGATATTCTGGTGAGCCACCTAAGGTCACTAATTTACGTGCCACTTGAGAGCGTGCCATTGGGATTACCTCAACCGGTAAGGCGAATGTTGAGCCTAGCACATCAACTTGTTTACTTTTATCCACAATACAAATGAATTTTTTTGCGAGTGCGGCCACAATTTTTTCACGCGTTAATGCGGCACCGCCTCCTTTGATCATCATTTTTTGTGGGTTGATTTCATCCGCACCATCTACATAGATATCAAGACTTGAGACCTCATTGGCACTAAATACGTCAATACCTTGTTTTTTTAATAAGTCTTCTGAGGCTTTTGAGGCCGCAACTGCCCCTTTAATTTGATCGCGCATCGTTCCTAAGGCTTCGATAAAACAATTGACGGTTGAGCCACTGCCTACCCCAATAATTGAATCGGGTTTCACGTATTGTAGTGCGGCTTGGGCCGCCACTTTTTTCATTTCAAGTTGATCCATGTTGATTCCTTTGATTGCAAATACTCTGCTTTCACGTCATGAATAGGCTATGCCACACAACGTATTTTGATGATTAAATTAGTTGCGTAATCGTTTGCGTATAGTGCAATAACGCTCTACTTTAATCCTATTCAGTTCGATTAACAAGCTTATTTTGGTAAAAATTCTGCTAATAATTCATTTAAAAATAGCTTCCCCTGTTCGGTAATTTGCCAGGAAGTTGGGGTTTCGCTAATGTAGTTTTTGGTTAATGCCCATTCAATTTGTGATTGAATACAAGATTCACTCAGTCCTGTTAAATGGGTGAAGTCTGCTTTCGGCACCGCCTCTAATAAACGAAAACGGTTCATAAAAAACTCGAATGGCAAATCTGCTGTCGCCACCGTTTTTTCTTCGTACAAGTAGTCCCCTCGCATATAACCTTTTGGATGTTTGGTTTTCGAATAACGTTTAATTTCGCCGTTTAGTTGCGTGATTTTACCATGTGCCCCACAACCAATTGCTAAATAATCACCAAAACGCCAATAATTCAGGTTATGCTGACATTGAAAAGCGGGTTTCGCATAAGCGGAGGTTTCATATTGCACATAGCCTGCCTCCGTTAACAGTTGATGACCTTGTTCAAAAATATCCCAAAGTGCGTCATCATCAGGCAAAATGGGCGGACGATAGGCAAACATCGTATTGGGTTCAATCGTAAGTTGATACCAAGAAAGGTGAGGGGGATCGAGTGCAATCGCTTGTTGTAAATCAGAGAGCGCTTCTTCTAACGTTTGGTTAGGTAGCCCGTGCATCAGATCTAAATTAAAACTTTTTAGCCCAGAAAGTTTGGCAAAACCAACCGCACTTTTGGCTTCTTGTGCATTATGGATCCGACCTAAACGTACTAATTTATCATCATTGAAGCTTTGAATACCCATTGAAATGCGGGTGATACCTGCTTGGACATAACCTTTGAAACGTTCTGCTTCGGCTGTACCGGGATTGGCTTCGAGCGTAATTTCAATGTCAGGTTGAAAAGAAATACATTGGGCAACCCCAGACAACAGTGTGTGAATACCTTCAGCCGAAAAAAGACTGGGTGTCCCGCCTCCAATAAAAATGGAATGGAGCGCACGCGACTGGATAGTGTCGTGAAAACGAGCAAGATCTCGTTGGAGATCTTGCAACAAATGTTGAATATAATCTTGCTCAGGAATATGCCCTTTTTGTGCATGAGAATTAAAATCACAATAAGGGCATTTTTGTACACACCAAGGAATATGAATATATAAACTCAGTGGGGGAAGACGACGTAGGTTCACTAACGTACCACCACGGCTGTACCACTTGCCACAATCATAAACATACTTTTTCCGTCACCATTGATTGAAGTGTAATTGACTTCGATACCAACAACCGCATTGGCCCCTAAGCGCTTGGCATTTTGTTGCAACTCGTCTAAGGCTTCTTTGCGCGCACGGGCAATTTTTGATTCATAAGCACCAGAACGCCCACCGATAATATCGGTGATTCCAGCAAAAAAGTCGCGGATAAAGTTTGAACCCGCAACCACTTCACCAAATACAACTTCTTTGTATTCAATGATTTGTTTTCCTTCAATATTTGGGGTGGTGGTAATCAGCATAGGCCGTCCTTATTTAAGTTTGTCTAATA
The DNA here is from genome assembly GCA_049888895.1 of Bisgaard Taxon 45. GTDB lineage: Bacteria > Pseudomonadota > Gammaproteobacteria > Enterobacterales > Pasteurellaceae > Pasteurella. The sequence goes on from JBLUWJ010000005.1 coordinate 59,753, forward strand.
GTGAAAAAAGTGCGGTTGGTTTTTGTTTTATTTCTAAAGCCGTCTTGTCCGCCAATTTTTGGGCTTGTGGCCAATCAGCGCGGTTGAGTACATCACCACTGCATAAATATTCCATATCTTCTTTATTGATATCACCATGACGCAAATTGTTATAGGTCGCGAGTGTACAGGCTTTTATGGTCGAAAATTCCACACCATAATTTTTAGCTAATCTGCTATCACCATAAATCCAACTTAATTGCGCAAGGGCGGTATAGTTTTCTAATTCTGCGGCTTGTTTCAATTTGCTCACAATCACGGCGTAATTTTTCGGTTGTTGTTTATCTAATTGATGTACTTCATCTAAGATTTTTTGTGTTTCATTTGGCGCTAAGCTTTGCAGTAATTTAGGCTGATACTCTGCCAGAATATCGTCTAATAAGTCTTGTGCCGCCCCGTATTTATTGTTGGCAGCTTGTTCTAGCCAGTAGAAAAAATCACTTTGTTTTAAGTACGCCATATCGGTAGTGGTTTGCAAACTCATGGCTAAATCATACTGCGCTTCTGGATTGCCTTTTTGTGCCTCTTTCAGTAAGTCGATTTGCTCAGGTAGGTAATCTAACCCATACACAGCCTGAGATAAGGTAAGACTCATTAAAAATAGACCGCATTTTTTCCACATCATTAAGCTCCTTTTTTAGCTAATTTCGTTTGTAAAACGGACAAGGCTCTCGCACGGTGCGAGATTTTTTTCTTCTCACTGGTTTCTAATTCTGCAAAGGTACAGTTAACTTCAGGGCTAAAAAACAAACTATCATAACCGAAGCCATTTTCCCCTTTCTCTTCGAAACCAATTTCGCCATAACATTCCCCTTCAGCAATAATCGGAGAAGGGTCATGTTCATGTTGTAACATCACGATACAGCTGACAAATTTTGCTTGTCTCTCTGCCTGAGCGACATTATGTAATTCGCTGAGTAATTTTTCACGATTTTTTGCATCTGCCTCAACACCATCGACACCGGCATAACGCGCTGAGTATAAGCCTGGGGCACCACCCAGAGCCTTAACCACTAAACCGGAATCATCGGCAATAGCGGGTAATCCTGATATTTTACTCGCATAACGAGCTTTTAATAAGGCATTCTCCACAAAGGTCAAGCCGGTTTCTTCAGGACTTTCAATGCTTAATTCTGTTTGGGCAATGACTTCAAAGCCAAAATCCGTTAGGGCATCTGACATTTCTTTGACTTTACCTAAGTTACCGGTTGCTAAGACGATTTTTTGTTTCATTTGAGACCTTATATTGAAGAAAACGTGAGGAAATTATACGCTTTTCTGTGAGATAAAGCCAAATGACAAAAGCGGAATCCTAAGATCCCGCTACGGAATAAAATGAGGGCGGATGAGGATTAGAGTTGAAGATGTGCTTTATTTTTCTCCAATATTGACGGACCAATACCGGGAATATCACGTAATTGCTCAATATCGGTAAACGGGCCATGCTTTTCTCGGTGTTGGATAATCGCCTCAGCTTTTTTGGCACCAATACCAAGTAGCTTTTGTTGTAATTCAGCTGCACTGGCGGTATTGACATTCACTTTTTCATTGAGCATCGCCTGTTGTTTGCTTTGTGTGTTTTGCATGACAGCCTGTTCTGTTTTTGCTTTTGTCAGACTGATTGGGTCAGCCCATACATGACTAGTGTTAGACAGAGAAACAAAGACAAAAACAGAAAGTAAAAGAGATTTTAATTTCATAAGTCTTCCTTAAAAAAGTTGAGATTAAATAAGAAGAAGGTGTTGAACAGATTCAACAGAGACGATTTTCACTCATTAGAAAGCAACTTAATTAAGATGGGTCGTTTTTTTGAGAGGTAGCTCGAAAAAGAAAATTATTATTGTCAGCATTTTTCACGTTTGTGTAGAAACGCGTTGTGTAATGACATTGAATAATGCCAAGTGATCAGAAAACCATGAGTTGAACAGCCATGGTTTTCATCGTTGCTAGGTAAACCAAGTAATTAGGGAAAGCTGAGCGGGGATTAATTTACTTCAGTAATGCGTAATTCTCTTGGTACCTCAAATACGGTATTTTCTTCACAACCTTGTAGTTCTTCCACACTGGTGACCCCTAATTCTTGCAGGCGTTTGACCACTGATTGCACCAAAATTTCAGGCGCTGAAGCACCGGCAGTAATGCCAATAGTATTGACGTTTTCTAGCCAAGTTGGATCGATGTCATTGGCATCATCAATCAGTTTGGAGACAACGCCCATACGAGAGGCTAATTCAGCTAAGCGGTTAGAATTGGAGGAATTTTTAGAACCGACGACGATGACCAAATCAGATTGTTCGGCCAGTTCACGCACAGCTTGTTGGCGGTTGGTGGTGGCATAACAAATATCGTTTTTACGCGGACCTTGAATGGCAGGGTATTTTTGTTTGAGTGCTTCAATCACTTCACTGGTGTCGTCAATTGACAAGGTTGTTTGCGTCATAAAGGTGAGATCATCTTCTTGTCTTAACCCTAACTTAGCAATATCTTCCACACTTTCCACCAAGAAAATACCCCCTTCGGGGTTGTCATATTGGCCCATCGTGCCTTCCACTTCGGGGTGGCCTTCATGCCCGATTAAGATCGCTTTGGTGCCCTTACGACTGGCTCGCGCGACTTGCATATGGACTTTGGTCACCAAAGGACAGGTTGCATCAAACACTTTGAGGCTGCGATTTTTGGCTTCTTGGCGAACAGCTTGCGACACACCATGAGCAGAAAAGATCACAATCGCGCCGTCGGGTACTTCATGTAATTCTTCCACAAAAATGGCTCCACGTTCGCGTAACCCATTGACTACAAAACGGTTATGCACGACTTCATGACGCACATAAATAGGGGCACCGTGAATCGCTAACGCCGATTCCACAATACTAATCGCTCGATCAACGCCTGCACAGAAACCACGTGGATTGGCTAAAATAATTTTCATCATTGTCCTCTATTATTCTGTATGTTGTTCAGCATCATGACGATTTTTGAATGCATCAAGAATCATCAACGCTGCCCCAAGAGAAATGGCAATGTCAGCAACGTTAAACACGGGATAGTGATAAATATCCCAGTAAAAATCAAAGAAATCGACCACAAAACCATGATATAAACGATCAATCATATTACCTAATGCCCCACCAATAATTAGTGCATAGGCGATATTTTGTAATTTTTGTGTAACTTGATTTTTCGCGAGAAAATAACACAGCATGAGTGAAATCGCGATGGCGAGAAGAATAAAAAAGTATTTTTGCCAACCATCGTGATCGGCTAAAAAACTAAATGCTGCGCCATAGTTCCGCACATAAGTCAAATTAAACACAGGGAGAATATTGATACTTTCATACAGTTCAAAATTTTTTACGACGAAATATTTGCTGCTTAAATCTAATAAAAATGTCACCGCACTTAGCCAAAGAAATGAAAGTCCACTTTTCGATTTTGTCATAATAACCTTTACATCGTTTCAATATTGCAGAGGCGAACGTTTATGTTCGCCTGTGAGAATAACTTCAATTATGCACAACAAAGGCAGGGTAAACTGCCTTTGTACAAATTATGCGAATTGTCTGATTTCACCCTGACCGTTGACGTTTTCATCGCAACGTGAGCAAAGCGACTCGGCATCTTTGCTGTCAGAATAATGCCAGCAACGAGGGCATTTGTGATTAGCAGAACGTACCACTTTGACCGCAAATCCTTTCACTTCACCTTCAGCTACATCGGCTTCTGCTAATGGTCTCACTTCTGCTTTTGAGGTAATTAACACAAAACGCAATTCATTTTCTAATTTTGTTAGGAGCTGAGTATAAGTGTCATTCGCATAAATGGTTAATTCCGCTTCTAGCGCGGCACCGATAATTTTATCGTTACGGGCTTGCTCTAACACGCGGTTGACTTCATCACGCAAGGTGATGATTTGTTGCCAATAAGCGTCGTTCATTTGTTCGTTCGTATCTAACGCAAATAAGCCATCATAAAATTCCTCAGTAAACACAAATTCACCACGTTCACCCGGAATATAGTGCCAGATTTCGTCTGCAGTGAAAGACAGAACAGGGGCAATCCAACGAACAAGCGCTTCGGCAATATGCCATAAGGCCGTTTGACAACTTCGACGAGCAAGGCTATCGGCTTTCGTGGTGTATTGACGGTCTTTGATAATATCTAAATAGAATGACCCCATTTCGATAGAGCAGAATTTCATTAAACGTTGCACTACCGCATGGAATTGATAGTTATCGTAAGCCTCTTTTATTTCATTTTGTGCACGAAGTGCACAATCCACCGCCCAACGATCGAGCACCATCATCTCTTCAGGCTTAACCAGATCACGTTTTGGATCAAAACCATTTAAGTTCGCCAGTAAGAAACGTGCAGTGTTACGAATACGACGATAAGCATCGGCTGCACGTTTCAAGATTTCATCCGACACAGAAATCTCGCCCGTATAGTCTGTAGAAGCGACCCATAAACGTAAAATATCGCCCCCGAATTTATCCATCACTTCTTGTGGGGTCACGATGTTACCGATGGATTTTGACATTTTTCGGCCTTGACCATCGACGGTAAAACCGTGCGTTAACACTTGTTTATACGGCGCTTTGTTATCCGTCGCCGTAGACAACATCAGTGAAGACATGAACCAACCACGGTGTTGGTCTGAACCTTCAAGATACATATCCGCTTCGTTGCCGTTAAATTCGGGGCGATCTTTCACCACGGAATAATAAGTAGATCCTGAATCGAACCACACATCAAGGGTATCAGGTACTTTGATGTAGTTATCGGCATCTGCACCTAATAATTCTGCCGCATCTAAATCCCACCATGCTTGAATCCCTTTTTGTTCAACACGTTTTGCGACTTCTTCTACCAGCTCAACGGTGCGAGGGTGCAATTCTTCGGTTTCTTTGTGGATAAATAAGGCAACAGGTACGCCCCAAGTACGTTGGCGGGAAATACACCAGTCTGGGCGATTTTCCACCATTTTTTCAATACGAGCTTGACCCCAATCTGGAATCCAACGTACTTTTTTAATTTCGCCTAACGCTTGTTGACGCAATCCCTGTTTTTCCATGCCGATAAACCATTGTGGTGTGGCACGGAAGATAATTGGCGTTTTATGACGCCAGCAATGTGGGTAACTGTGTTTGATTTTGCTGAATTTCAGCATCGCTCCCACTTCTTGTAATTTTGCCACTACAAGATCGTTGGACTCAAACACCCCTTTGCCTGCAAAGAATGGTACATCGGCTTTGAATAAACCATCGTTACCAATGAGACCTGCCATTTCGATACCATTTTTCTGTGCAATAATATAGTCGTCATGACCGTGGTCTGGCGCAGTATGCACTAAACCAGTACCACCGTCAGTGGTCACGTGGTCACCTAAAATGACAGGCACACTAAAGTCATAGAAAGGATGATTAAAATGCAACCATTCAAGATCTTGACCTTTTGCTTCACCAAGCACATCAAAGGTTTCGATACCCGCGGCTTTTGCCACTTCTTCCACTAAATCTTTGGCTAAAATCACACGCTCATCATTAAATTGGACTAATTGATAATCAAGCTTCTCATGAATTGCAATGGCGCGGTTAGACGGAATGGTCCAAGGTGTGGTTGTCCAGATAACGGCTGAAATTTTGCCATGTCCTTTACCTTCTGCATTGAATTTGGCTAAAACTGCTTCAGAATCCACCGCACTAAACCGCACATAGATAGATGGGGAGACTTTGTCTTCATATTCTACTTCCGCTTCTGCCAATGAAGACGCACAGTCTAAACACCAGTGAACGGGTTTTGAACCTTTGTATAAATGCCCATTTTCAACCGCTTTGCCGAAGGCTCGAATAATGTTGGCTTCAGTGTGGTAGTTCATGGTTAAGTAAGGATTGTCCCAATCCCCTAATACACCAAGACGGATAAAATCTTTTTTCTGCCCTTCCACTTGCTCAGCGGCATATTGACGACATGCTTCACGAAATTGTGCTGCACTGATGTTTTGGTTTGGTTTACCGACTAAACCTTCTACTTTTAACTCAATGGGTAAACCATGGCAGTCCCAACCTGGGATATAAGGAGAATCATAACCTAAAGCGGTTTTGGATTTAACAATAATATCTTTCAGAATTTTATTCACTGCGTGACCGATATGAATCGTACCGTTCGCATAAGGAGGGCCATCGTGAAGAATGAAGGATTTTTTGCCTTTAGAGGCTTGACGGATTTTTTGGTAAAGATTTTTTTCATACCAACCTTTTAACATATTTGGCTCACGTTTTGCCAAATCCCCACGCATAGGAAAACCAGTTTCTGGCAGGTTAAGCGTATTTTTATAATCAACTGTCATCTTAATATCCCAATGAATAAAATTAACTAATTTTGAATTTGTTGTGTTCTGAAAAAGGTTTTTGCTGTTTCGACATCTTGGGCAATTTGCTCTTTGAGGGCCTCAACGCTCGGAAACTTAAACTCATTACGAATTTTATGGCAAAATTCGACTTCTAAACATTGTCCATAAATTGTCGTATTAAAATCGAAAATATGGACTTCTAATAGCTGTACTGCACCATTAATGGTGGGGCGTTTACCGATATTTGCAACACCGTGATAAATTTCTTGATTTTTTAACCGCACTTTCACTGCGTAAACCCCTTTGACAGGGTTAACTTGACGATGTAATAGAATATTGGCTGTCGGGAAACCGATGGTGCGACCTAATTTATTGCCGTGTGCGACACGCCCCAAAATGCGGTAAGGTTTACCTAACATTTTTTCGGCATAGGCTAACTTATCCTCTGCTAATGCTTCTCGAATTGCTGTGCTACTGATGCGTAACTCATCACAGTAAAAACTGTGGTTATCTTCCACTAGAAAGCCAAATGTCTTGCCAGATGACTGTAATAGTGCAAAGTCGCCTTGTCGTTTCGCACCAAAACGGAAATCATCACCGATACTTAAAAATTGGACATTCAACTTGTTTACTAGCCAGTCTTCAATAAATGCGTCGGCGGGTTGCTTGGCAAAACTGTCGTTAAAACGAATGCACAGCACATAATCCACCCCAGCTTGTGCGAGATAATGCAATTTATCGCGTAAACGCATAAGGCGCGCAGGAATGGCTTCACCAGTGAAATATTCACGCGGTTGTGGTTCAAATAGCATTACGACAACGGGTAAATGCAATGCATCTGCTTTTTGGCGTAAATGGCGTAAAATGGCTTGATGACCTAAATGTACGCCATCAAAATTGCCAATAGTCAGCGCACAACCCGATAAATTTTGAGGTAAATTGTGAATGCCACGAATCAGTCGCATTGAAATCGTTATCCGTTCGAAATTTATAAGCAAAATAATTCGGACATTATAAGCATAAATCAGGCAAATAGGCGATATTTTTTTATGCTTATCCCTTGGTTGTTAAGTGATGTTTGCGAATGCCAACCAGTGCGAGCATGGTAAAGTAAATGATGGCGGCAAAGCCAATTAACCAAATCAACCAATGTATGCGAGTGAGGAAGGTCATGGCATGCCACTCAAGCAATGTTGGGGTGTAATACCAAACGACCCCGCCCATTACACCAGCAGACAGTAAAACTTTGCCAAAAAACACCGCACTTTGACGGCTGAACTGGTAAACCTGTTCTTTCACTAAACCGCGATAAAGAAGATAAGCATTGAGGGTCGCAGACATCGCTGAGGCCATGGCTAATCCTACATAACTAAATGGAATCGCGAGCAAGTTAAAGCCCATGTTACTGACCATGGCAATGATCCCAATTTTAACCGGTGTTTTGGTGTCTTGGCGAGCGTAATAACCGTTCGCTAAAATTTTGATCAACATAAAACTGAGTAAGCCAGCATTGAATGCCCAGAGTGAAAGTGATGCGGCTTGCACATCACTTAAGCCAAAGTTGCCGCGCATAAATAATACTAACAGTAAAGGTTGTGCTAAAATCGCAATACCAATCATGGCCGGTACCCCTAACAGCAGAATCATGCGAATGCCCCAATCTAGCGTACGACGGAAATCAATGGCACTTTGCGTTGAGTTATCATGTCGACTGACATGGTGACGCGCAAGTGTAGGCAGAATCACGGTGGAAATGGCAATCCCAAAGAGACCGAGTGGAAATTCTAATAATCGATCGGAATAGTATAGCCAGCTGATGGAGCCCGTCATCAAAAAACTAGCGATTAACGTATCTAATAATAAATTAATCTGACTGACTGACACACCAAATAGGGCCGGTATCATTAACGTGCGAATCTTCTTTACCCCGGCATCATGCCATGCCCATTTTGGTTTGACCAACAAGCCTGCTTGTTTTAAAAAGGGGATTTGAAACAAAAATTGCAATAATCCACCAGTGAAAATCCCTATTGCTAAGGCTAAATCGGGGCTATCCATATGGGGGGCGAGGAACAAAGCGGTAGCAATCATCGCAATATTCAGTAAAACCGGTGAGAATGACATGACCCCGAATTTGCCAATGGTATTCAATATCGCACCAGAAAGGGCAACGAACGTCACAAACCAGAGATAAGGAAAAGTGATTTTGAGTAGGAAAGAGGCTTGTTCAAATTTTTCCGCATTTGGCCCATTATTGACCCAATCAATGAACCAACCTGTACCGAATAGTGCCGCGATCAACGGAGAAAAGACCATCGCAAAAATCGTTACAATGGATACTAATCCGCCTAATGTACCCGAGACTTTACCAATAAATTCGCGCGTTTTATCAATATCGCCGGCTTTTTGATATTCCGCTAAAACAGGCACAAAGGCTTGTGAAAAGGCGCCTTCAGCAAATAAGCGACGCAGGAAATTCGGGATTTTGTTGGCGAATAAAAAGACATCTGCTGCCACGCCTGCACCTAATAAGTTGGCAATGACAATATCTCTGATTAACCCTAGAATGCGTGATAACAACGTCATGGTGCTGACGACAATGCCCGATTTTAATAATCCTTTGCTCAAAATAATATACTCGATAGGTTTTGTTTGGATAAAATGAGGAAAATTTGCTTAATTGTATAGAAATTTTGTTTTTACGCTATATTCTACGTGAAAAAACTGCTAAAATCTCGCCCACATCGTTTGGTGAGCCTATCTTGAAAGCGCTTGATTGATATAACGATGCTTAACTTTCGGTTGTGTCTCACCGAAATCAATAACCCATGTTCAGTGACCAAATTCAATTAGTCATTGACAAAAGCATAGAAAATAGGCATATTTTACGCCTTTAATTTATCTCGTTTACTAACAAATAATTTTAGGAGTTTGACCTTGGCTAATATCAAGTCAGCTAAAAAACGTGCGATTCAATCAGAAAAACGCCGTCAGCACAATGCAAGTCAACGCTCAATGATGCGTACTTACATTAAAAAAGTTTACGCAGCAGTCGCAGCAGGTGATAAATCAGTCGCAGAAAAAGCATTTGTTGAAATGCAAAAAGTGGTGGACAGAATGGCTTCTAAAGGCTTAATCCACGCAAATAAAGCCGCTAACCACAAAGCAAACTTATCTGCACAAATCAAAAAATTAGCATAATTTTTCGATTCTAAGCAAATTAAAAAACCGCATTATATTATGCGGTTTTTTTATGTCATTTGTTCAGGCGTCTGCGACGTCGATGATAGTGGCCGACATGTTGCTTGGTTTTTAGCACTTTGACCGTTTGTGTTTCTGTGACTTTACGGTAGGCTCTTCGGTAGTGACTCAGGAAATAATGCACGGAACTTGCTAATAATACCCCCGCCAGAAAAATAATAATTAATTCACCATACAACTGATGAAATAACTGATCGATCTTACTTTGCGTGGTTTTGCCGTATTTTGAATCAAAGGTGACACGTAAAAAACCTTCAATACCGTTAACCGAATAAATAGGTTCGACAATTTGTTGTGTATTTTCTTCATTGGGATGGTTTTGACTGTTTAAACCAAGTGTTAAGCGCAAGTTTTGAAAGTGACTCGTTTGCGCCAAAAGTTCCCCTCGGTTTGAATAAATTGACGCATCTAACACAAATTCCTCTTTTGCAAAGGTATTCAGACTGTCGGTTAATTGTTCCGTATTGGCATTATTCACCAATAACATAGAGAGTAAATTGGCTTGTTGGCGGATTAAAAGATGTGACAAGTTAGACACTTGGTTAACACTCGCCAGTTGTGAACCAATTTTGAATTGCTGAACACCAAATAAGATCACCGAAACAATCACAATACATAAGATCATGATCGCTGAAATCATACTTAATTTAATGAATTTTTCTTTGGTTAAATGCAAGTTATTTTTTCCTAAAGAGACGTAAATGGGCTAGAATACCGACACTTTATTTTCAGCTCGACAATTTACAGGATTTTCTATGCAAACACAAAACCTTGCAACGATTATGCAGTTTTTTTCTTCTTTTCCTTGTCCAATTGCCATTAACGAACCCGCAACGCAAGGACAAGCTCATTTTGTTGTCTATGGAGAAACCTTAAATCAGCTCAAGCTTAGTCAATTCCAACAAAAGTGCGGTGAAAATTTTGTTATTTTAGAGGCTTGGAATGTGTTACACAATACAGTCGTGCTCTTGCGAGGAAATTGGCAACCACAGTGGCTTGATTATGCACATGCATTGTGTCTTGATAGTGCATTATTAGACTTTGTTCCTCGCCTAACGCAAGCGGGCTTATTAGTGATGGATATGGATTCAACGGCGATTCAAATTGAATGTATTGATGAAATTGCTAAATTAGCCGGAACAGGGGAGCTTGTTTCTTCTATTACCGCACAAGCGATGCGAGGTGAATTAGATTTTGAACAAAGTTTACGTCGCCGTGTCGCTACCTTAAAAGGGGCGCCAGAAACAATTTTGCAAACGGTACGTGATAATTTACCTTTAATGCCCGGTTTAGAAGACACGTTAGCCGTATTAAAACAGCATGGATGGAAAACCGCAATTGCCTCTGGTGGGTTTACTTACTTTACTGATCATTTAAAACAATATTTGAAGCTGGATTATACTGTAGCGAACCGTTTTGCCATCGTAGAGGGAAAATTAACGGGGGAAGTGGCTGGTGAAGTAGTGGATGCACAATATAAAGCACGCACTTTAAGCGAATTAGCTGAAAAATTTAACCTTGATTTACCGTATACCGTGGCGATTGGTGATGGTGCCAATGATCTGGCTATGCTTGAAGTTGCGGGCATGGGGGTGGCATTGCATGCCAAGCCGAAAGTACAACAACAAGCAAAAGTTGTGGTAAACTTTGCCGACTTTAGCGCACTGTTATGTTTACTGAGTGCAAATGATAAATTAATTCACACAAATAAGGAGTAATAACTTATGCCTTCTTTTGATATTGTTTCTGAGATTACCTTACATGAAGTGCGCAATGCGGTAGAGAATGCCAATCGTGATTTAACTAATCGTTGGGATTTTCGTAATGTACAAGCCGCGATTGAGTTAAATGAAAAAAATGAAAGTATTAAAGTATCAAGCGAATCTGATTTCCAAGTTGAGCAATTGGTCGATATTTTACGTAATGCTTGTATTAAACGTGGGATTGAATCTAGCTCATTAGACATTCCAACAGAGTATGAGCATAGTGGAAAAACTTACAGTAAAGAAATTAAGCTAAAACAAGGAATTGCGTCAGAGATGGCGAAGAAATTGACTAAGTTAATTAAGGACTCAAAACTGAAAGTACAGACCCAGATTCAAGGTGAGCAAGTACGCGTAACAGGTAAATCAAGGGATGATTTACAAGCGGTAATTCAATTAGTGAAAGGCGCAGAATTAGGCCAACCTTTCCAATTTAATAATTTTAGAGATTAGTGCTTATAATACGATCAAAAAAGCCGAGTGATACTCGGCTTTTTACATCATGAGTGGGAATAACTTTTACTGTATTATTTACTCATGATTCTAAAGAATCTTAAAATAAAGATCAGTACAATAGCACCTAATACACCAAAGAGTAAGCCTGCTAATGAGAAACTACCAGCGGCATGTGCTGATCCAATTTCGAGGACATCACCAAATAACCAACGACCAAGTGATGAGCCAATAATCCCGATAATGATATTCATTAACAGACCCATGTCACTTTTCATGACTTGTTCTGCAATCCAACCGATTAAAGCCCCGACAATAATAGCTGAAATCCAACCCATATTGTTCTCCTTATGAGTAGTTTATATATAAAAAATTAAAATCACTTTCTGACTTTAAAAAAGATATATAAGATAAAGTTAAAACAAGCTGACCTGTATAAACTGATTTCTTATATAAAAATAACATAGCAGAATTTTACATTATTTCAACAAAATCATGTGTTTTTCGTACAATAATTATCCTTAATGGTGTTTATTTAATCGAATTGACTTGATTTGAAAATATTTATTCAGTGTTTTTGTTATCAATAAATGGCTTATTTCATTAATGGATCTCTACGCATGCCTTATTTCACATTGATGACATCTGATATCTGGTGAGGCTCCATTTCAAGTCAGTATAAAAATAACAAATAGGGCTAGGGATGCCGAGGAGATTTAAATCTAGGTTGGTGTTCTAGTTGAGTAACCTTGAATAGCGTGACAGGCTGTTACTTGGCAAGCGTTTTGAAGAAGAGGATTTTTTGGTGCCCCCAACAGGACTTGAACCTGTGACCAATCGATTATGAGTCGACTGCTCTGACCGACTGAGCTATGGGGGCGATCAGGAATGTAAAAGTTTGTCGATTATAGAGAAATCTTGGCATAAAGTCTAGGTGATAGCTTTTGTCTGGTTTAAATTTAAACAAAAGCCGTTAATATACTAACGGCTTTCAATGTTATGCACGGTGTGAGATTATTCATCTAAGAAACTACGTAAGGTTTCAGAGCGGCTTGGATGACGTAATTTACGTAATGCTTTCGCTTCGATTTGACGAATACGTTCACGTGTGACATCAAATTGTTTACCCACTTCTTCTAAGGTATGGTCGGTGTTCATGTCAATACCAAAACGCATACGTAAGACTTTCGCTTCACGTGGCGTTAATCCTTCTAGTACTTCGTGTGTCGCCACTTTTAAGCTTTGCGCTGTGGCAGAGTCTAATGGTAATTCAAGGGTTGAATCCTCAATAAAATCCCCTAAATGTGAATCATCATCATCACCAATTGGGGTTTCCATTGAAATCGGTTCTTTGGCAATTTTCAACACTTTGCGGATTTTATCTTCCGGCATCCCCATACGTTCTGCTAATTCTTCTGGTGAGGCTTCACGACCCATTTCTTGCAGCATTTGACGTGAAATTCGGTTCAGTTTATTGATGGTTTCGATCATATGTACTGGAATACGGATCGTTCTAGCTTGGTCTGCAATAGAACGCGTGATCGCTTGGCGGATCCACCATGTCGCATAAGTAGAGAATTTGTAACCACGACGGTATTCAAATTTATCTACCGCTTTCATTAAGCCAATGTTTCCTTCTTGGATTAAATCTAAGAATTGTAAACCGCGGTTGGTGTATTTCTTGGCAATTGAAATCACAAGACGTAAGTTGGCTTCCACCATTTCTTTTTTCGCACGGCGCGCTTTGAGTTCACCGGCAGAAATGCGTTCACAGACTTCGCGGATTTGAGAAACGGTCAAATTGGTTTGACGTTCAATTTCCAGAATATTGTCCATGTAATAACGAATTTCTTCTTCGTGTTTGGCTAATTTTTCGGCCCAATTTTTGCCTGATGATAAGGCTTTTACTAACCAAGTATCTTTGTTTTCATGTCCAATAAAGATTTTTTGGAACTGTTCTTTTGGCATTTTCGCTTTATCAACCACAATTTTTTGAATACTACGCTCTTGTAAACGAACAGATTTCATCATATTGCTCATTAAATTGACTAGCGTATCAAATTGTTTTGGCACTAAACGGAATTGGGTAAAAACATCGGCTAAGGCTTGGATTTGGTCTTTTGATTTTTTGCTGGTGCGACCATGTTTTTCGATCATCGCAACCGCTTTTGCATGCTGTGTTTTGAGTTCGAGAAACTTCTCACGTGCCACTTCAGGATCGATAGAGTTGTCTGAATCGCTGTCGTCTGTTGTACTCGCTTCTTCGCTCTCTTCTTCTTCCTCCTCTTCTTCACTGAGCGTAGCCGTGACCGCATCGCTCTCTTCGTCTTCATCGAAAGCCTCTTCAATTTCTGCAACATCGCCTTCTGTCGTCGCGTTTGGATCAACAAAACCGGTGATTAAATCAGCTAAACGGACGCCACCTTCTTCGACTAATGCGTATTGATCGAGGAGATAAGAAATGGCTTCAGGGTAGAACGCAATGGCACTTTGGACTTCGTTGATCCCTTCTTCAATGCGTTTAGCAATATCGATTTCGCCTTCGCGAGTCAGTAATTCAACGCTGCCCATTTCACGCATATACATACGCACAGGATCGGTTGTGCGGCCAATTTCGGCTTCAACGCTTGATAATACTTGCGTCGCTTCTTCAACCGCATCTTCATCAGTAATCGTTTCATTTAACATCAGATCATCCGCATCAGGCGCACTTTCGAGTACTTGAATCCCCATGTCATTGATCATCTGAATAATATCTTCAATTTGTTCAGCATCAACAAGCTCTTCTGGCAGGTGATCGTTGACCTCTGCGTATGTAAGATAACCTTGTTCTTTACCTTGTGCGATTAACAATTTCAATTGAGATTGTGGATTTTGATCCATAATGTAATATCCGCCTTGCTTGAGTAGTTATGAAGATAAAATACGACTGATTTTATCACTGTTATGATAGATTAACTATGCCTTTTGTTGTTTTTTCACTAATAATTGTGTCAACTTTTTCCGCTCGTTCATATTTAGTCCTTCTGAGCGATCTTTCGCAATCAGCAAATCAATTTCACGTTCAATCAGCTGCAAATACAAATAACGTAGTGTACTTTTGAATGTTTCTTCAATTTGTGTGTCTTCCACTAAATGATCCCAACTTGCCAAAATTTCAAGGGCTTGACTGTGTTCCGTATCACGCCAGTATT
The DNA here is from genome assembly GCA_049888895.1 of Bisgaard Taxon 45. Classification (GTDB taxonomy): domain Bacteria; phylum Pseudomonadota; class Gammaproteobacteria; order Enterobacterales; family Pasteurellaceae; genus Pasteurella. Next base: position 74,812 of record JBLUWJ010000005.1, read on the forward strand.
CGAGGATTTGGCCGGTCGTAATACCCACTTTTTCTTGGCAAAGTGCGGTCAATTTTTCGAATAAATCTAATCCCGCTTCATTGAGCGTGCGTAACGGTGATAAGTCTGGCACTAATTGAGCCAGTTCTGGATTTTGTAGTAACAAACCAATTAATATGCGCATTGGTGTTCTTTTGACTGGCTGAGGCGAGAGCGTCATTTTGATTTCTGCATAAGTCGGAACCAGCGTTTCCAATTGCGCTTGGTCTAAAATACCGAGTTTTTGTGCGAGTGTATTGCGTAAAGATAAACGTAGCATATCTCCCGGGATTTTTTTGATTAATGGCACGGCTAAGGCGGCTAATTTAGTTTTCCCTTCTTTGCTTGAAAAATCAACTTGTGGTGTAAGACTGGCAAATAAAAAGTCACTTAGTGATTGTGCTTTTTGAATATATTGTTCAAAGCCTGCTTTTCCATATTGACGAATAAAGGAATCAGGATCTTCCCCATCAGGCAGGAAAATAAATTTTAATTGACGCCCATCTTCTAAATAAGGCAGTGCATTTTCAAACGCCCGCCAAGCGGCTTCACGTCCTGCACGATCACCGTCGTAGCAACAAATGGCTTGTTCTGTGGCACGAAAAAGTAATTGTATTTGTTCTGCGGTGGTGGCGGTACCCAGTGAGGCAACCGCATAGTCCACCCCAAACTGAGCTAATGCCACCACATCCATATAGCCTTCGACTACTAGTAACATATCAGGCGATTCATTCGCTTGTAAGGCTTCGTATAACCCGTACAGCTCATTACCTTTGTGGTAAGTCACGGTTTCGGGGGAGTTTAAATATTTAGGTTTCTCATCACCAAGCACACGTCCGCCAAACGCAATGGTTCTGCCACGTCGATCGCGAATCGGGAACATGATCCGATGACGGAAGCGATCGTAGATCGATCCTTGCTCGTTACGGGAAAGCATGCCGAGATCGAACAGCTTTTGCTGATCTTCTTTGCGCTGACCAAACCGTTGTAAAATGGTATCGAAACTATTCGGTACGAAACCAATTTGAAAACGTGCAATCACGTCGGGTGAAAGTCCACGTTGTTGTAAATAGTGTTGTGCGGGAATATGTTGTTGTAATTGTTGTTGATAGAACTGGGCAATCTCTTGCATCAATTCATATAAGTTACGCTTGGTTTGGAAATTAAGTGGTTTACCTTGAACGTGCGGTTTATTTTCGCGCGGAATATCCAAACCAAGCATACCCGCGAGTTCTTCAATGGCTTCAACGAACTCAAGTTTGTCATATTCCATTAAAAACGAAATCGCATTACCGTGTGCACCACAACCAAAACAATGATAGAACTGTTTTTTGGGGCTCACTGTAAAAGAGGGCGTTTTTTCATGATGGAATGGACAACAAGCCTGATAATCTCGCCCTGCTTTTTTGAGCTTTACCCTTGAATTGATAAGCTCCACAATATCTGTCTTAGCTAGCAGATCATCAATAAATGTGCGTGGAATTGAGCCTTTCATCAAGTATATGCCTTTGCTTTCAAATTAAAATGTGGCGCGATTGAATGAAACAAAACCGTGATACCTATCGGCTTCACGGTTTGTATAACTCGAGTTAAAAATACTGATTGAGTATTAGTATAAACGTGTATTACGTGCGTTTTCGCGCGCTACACGTTTCGCATGACGTTTAGCACGCGTTGCGTTTTCACGTTTACGGATTGTAGTTGGTTTCTCGTAGAACTCACGGCTGCGAACTTCTGCTAAGATACCAGCTTTTTCGCAAGAGCGTTTAAAACGACGTAATGCAACGTCAAATGATTCGTTTTCACGTACTTTAATTACAGGCATAAGCCAATCACCTCAATGGAATTAATTTTGCAATTGCTCATTTATTTTACCGTTTGGAATAAACGGCTTATTCAATAAAGGTCGCAATTTTAATCTACTTTTCAGCTAAAAGCAAAGGGAAGTTTGATCTTTTGTGTAAAAATGCGCACTCAAACTGGTGAAAATGCGCTAAACAGGGTAGAATTCTGCCCCAATAATGATGATAAAGGAAGAGCAAAATGCGCGTGTTAGGCATTGAAACCTCCTGTGATGAAACAGGTGTAGCGATTTATGATGAACAAAAAGGCCTAGTGGCAAACCAGTTATACACACAAATAGCCTTACATGCGGATTATGGTGGTGTGGTACCGGAATTAGCGTCGCGCGATCATATTCGCAAAACAGCCCCTTTGATTCAAGCCGCTTTAGCACAAGCCAACTTAACCCCCGAAGATATTGATGGGATCGCCTATACTGCAGGACCAGGCTTAGTGGGGGCGTTGTTAGTGGGATCTACCATTGCACGATCCTTAGCGTATGCTTGGAATGTGCCCGCCATTGGTGTACATCATATGGAAGGGCACTTATTAGCCCCTATGTTGGAGGATAACCCACCGACTTTTCCTTTTGTTGCTTTGTTAGTGTCAGGAGGGCATACCCAATTAGTGCGTGTGGATGGTGTGGGGCGTTATCAATTACTGGGCGAATCCATTGATGATGCGGCAGGCGAGGCATTTGATAAAACTGCCAAATTATTGGGCTTAGATTATCCTGGGGGCGCGGCACTCGCGCGTTTAGCGGAAAAAGGGAATCCACTCCGCTTTAAGTTTCCTCGTCCAATGACCGATCGTCCCGGCTTAGATTTTAGCTTCTCAGGCTTAAAAACCTTTGCTGCAAATACCCTTCAACAAGCAATAAAAGAAGAAGGTGAATTAACAGAACAAACTCAGGCTGATATTGCTTACGCTTTCCAACAGGCGGTGGTAGAAACACTGGTCATCAAATGCCGGCGTGCTTTAAAAGAAACAGGGTTTAACCGTTTGGTGATTGCTGGTGGGGTGAGTGCCAATAAGCAGCTTCGCCAAGACTTGTCACAGTTAATGCAACAATTAAAGGGTGAAGTCTTTTATCCGCAGCCCCAATTTTGTACAGATAACGGCGCAATGATTGCCTATACGGGGTTTTTACGTCTGAAACAAGGGGAGTCACAACCTCTTGCGATTGAAGTGAAACCACGTTGGGCAATGACAGAATTATCTGCGATTAGTTAAGTTTAAAAAGGAACCTACCATGAATGAACAAGTAAAAATACAGGCCATGCGCGCCGCAGGCGTGGGGTGCGTATTAATGCTAATCCTGATTGCCTTATTGGTGTTTATGTTACCAACAGGCGCACTCATTGATTATTTAACGCTAGCGGGAACCTGGGTAGGCGGGGGAACCACTTTTGGTATTTTAATGTTGGCAGCATTACCACCTTTGACAGGGGCAATTTTTTATTATTTTTGGAAATGGGTATTAAAGTAAGATGGCAAAGCTTTATTTTTACTATTCAACCATGAATGCAGGGAAGTCGACAACCTTATTACAATCTTCCTATAACTACCAAGAACGTGAGATGAATACGTTAGTGTATACCGCTGCGATTGATGATCGTTTTGGGGTAGGCAAGGTGACGTCGCGTATTGGTATTAGTCAAGATGCCCAACTTTTTCATAAAGAAAGTGATCTTTTCAGCGAAATTGAGCAGCATCTTCAACAACAACCTTTGCATTGTATTTTAGTGGATGAAGCGCAATTTTTAACCAAGCAGCAGGTCTATCAACTTAGCGAAGTGGTGGATAAATTACATATTCCTGTGTTGTGTTATGGTTTACGCACGGATTTCCAAGCAGAATTATTTGAGGGCAGTCAGTATCTTTTAGCTTGGGCTGATCAATTAGAAGAACTGAAAACCATTTGTTATTGCGGACGTAAAGCTAACTTTGTGTTGCGTTTAAATCAACAAGGTGAGGTGGTGCGAGACGGTGCACAAATTCAAATTGGTGGGAATGACAGTTATCTGTCAGTTTGTCGTTTACATTACAAAGAGAAGATTGCACTTTAACTTGTTTCGGTAAGAAGTGCGGTTGGTTTTCAACAAGTTTGGCAATAATAAAGGCGGTGTAAGACCGCCTTTTTCCTTGTTACGCTTAACGCATGGTGACAAATTCTTCAGACCCTGTTGGGTGAATAGCCACAGTATTGTCGAAATCGGCTTTAGTCGCCCCCATTTTGATTGCCACGGCAAAGCCTTGGATCATTTCATCTACCCCAAAACCAATACCATGTAAGCCGACGATTTTCTCTTCTTTGCCCACACAAACTAATTTCATACGGCAAGGCTGGCGATGTTGCGTCACGGCACTGTACATTGGGGTGAAAGAGGATTTATACACTTTCACATTTTCTTCACCGTATTGTTCAATCGCTTTTGGCTCGGTTAAACCAATAGTGCCGATAGGAGGGTGGCTAAATACAACGGTTGGCACTAGATTATAATCTAAATGTTCATTTGGTTTATTGTTGAATAAACGCTCAGATAAACGACGTCCTGCCGCAACCGCAACGGGGGTGAGTTCGATACCGCCTTCAATAATATCGCCTACTGCATAGATCCCAGGCACATTTGTATTTTGGTACTTATCCACTTTAACAAAACCACGTGCGTTGGTTTCTACGCCTGCCGCCTCTAAATTAATTGTGTCAGTCGCAGGATGACGACCGATTGCCCAAATTAAGCAATCCACCTCTTGACTGCGACCATCTTCTAATTGAATCGTGAGTGAGCCATCGGTATTTTTGATCACTTTTTGTGGAATGGCTTGAGTATGTAATTGAATCCCATCTTGTTGGATGACGTCTAATAAGGTTTCCACAATTAATGGATCAAAATTACGCAATGGCGCATGTTGACGTACAAATAAATGGGTTTCGACACCAAAACTATTCATGACACCAGCAAGCTCAACCGCAATATAACCTGCACCGACTACGGCAACTCGTTTTGGTAGGGCATTTAACGCAAAGACGCCATCTGAATCAATCCCATATTCTGCCCCAGGAATGGCCGGACGGCTTGGACGACCACCTGTCGCAATCAGAATATGATCGGCGGTGATCTGTTCCCCATTTACTTCAACAGTGTTAGTGTTGACAAATTTAGCGAAACCTTGAATGACATCGACATTATTTTTTGTGAGCACATTGTTATAAGAAGTATGAATACGGCTGATATAGGCTTGACGGCTTTCTACCAGTTTGGCGAAATCAAAGTTATTCACTTGAAGATCGAAACCATAATCGGGTGCATAAAGATGAATAGCTTCGGCAATTTGTGCTCCGTGCCACATCACTTTTTTGGGTACGCAGCCAACATTCACACAAGTCCCCCCTAAATGTTTGGCTTCAATAATGGCACATTTTTTGCCATAGCTTGCGGCACGGTTGATGGAGGCAATACCGCCACTTCCGCCACCAATTGCAATGTAATCATAATGTCTGGTCATCGTGTAATTCCTTCTCAATTAAAGTTATGACGATAAAGATGCATACCATTTTGCTGACTAAAGACAACAGAGGCAAAGTGGCATAGTAAATCAATTCTATCGGTGATGTTTTCTATTCTGGTGTAATCCATTTGACCGACCAACTGCCGATGCCTTCTGGAACCAGTGTTTCCGTCAAATAAGGCAGGATTTTTTTCATTTGTTGTTCGAGTGTCCAAGGTGGATTGATGACGATCATTCCACTTGCAGTCATCCCTCGTTGATCACTATCGGGACGTACAGCCAATTCAATTTGTAAGATTTTACGGATTCCTGTATTTTCCAATCCTTTGATGATACGTTTGGTTTGTTGGCGTAACACCACAGGATACCAAATCGCATAAATACCCGTCGCAAAACGTTTATAACCTTCCTCAATCGCATTGACCACCAAATCATAATCTTCTTTTAATTCATAAGGGGGATCAATGAGCACCAATCCACGTCGTTCTTTTGGTGGCAGGGTGGCTTTGAGCTGTTGAAAACCGTTATCACGTTTCGTTGTGACATTGTCAAATGCTTTAAAATTATTGCGTAAGAGTGGAAAGTCACTTGGGTGTAATTCAGTGAATAAGGCGCGATCTTGTGGGCGCAACATCTGGGCTGCAATTAACGGCGAACCTGCGTAATAACGGAGTGCTTTTCCGCCAGAATTCACGTGTTTAATTAATTTAATATAACGTGCGACTTCTTCGGGTAAGTCATCGCGTTGCCAAAGGCGAGCAATGCCTTCTTCAAATTCGGCTGTTTTTTCGGCTTCTTCGCTAAATAAACGGTAGTGCCCGACACCTGAATGGGTATCCAAATAATAAAAGCCTTTTTCTTTTTGTTGCAGATTTTCGATGATGAGCATTAAGACAATGTGTTTTAACACATCAGCATGGTTGCCCGCATGAAAACTGTGACGATAACTCAGCATAATCGCGCCTTTCAAATACAAGTAAGTAAATCAGTATTATAAAGCTTTTTTTATGAAGTGCCATTAAAGATACAAAACTTGCCGAGATTGGGGAAAAGTGCGGTAGATTTTAAACCGGTTTTAAAAAAGAGGATGTGTGGGTGGTCACATCCTCAAGCCGTTTAGCACATCTCTAAGAAGAGTTGCATAATACGGAGGTCGGGAGTTAATTCAGGGTGAAAGGCGCACGCCAATAAATTGTTTTGCTTGGCTAACACGATATGACCATTTAAGCTCGCTAAGGGGTGAACTTGCGGATGATTGGTGTGTTGAATATAAGGTGCACGAATAAAGACTGCGGGAAAAGGTGAATCAAATCCTGCCACCTCAAGTGCGGTTTGAAAGCTGTCCACTTGTCGTCCAAAAGCGTTACGTTGGACACAAATATCCATTAAACCTAAATGCACAGTAGGATCATTGTCTAACTGTTTGGCTAACAAAATCATGCCGGCACAGGTACCGAAAATGCCTTTCCCTTGTTTGGCAACGTCTTGAATCGCTTCGATAAAGCCATATTGACGCATTAATTTACCAATGGCGGTGCTTTCACCGCCGGGAAGCACTAAGCCATCAAGTGCGGTCAATTGTGAGACTGTTTTGATTGCGCTGGCTTTGGCACCAAGTTGTTCAATTTGATGTAAATGCTCACTGACAGCACCTTGTAATGCCAACACGCCAATATGCAAATGAGAATAGTCTTTCATGCTTACCAACCACGTTCTTGCATTCTTTCATGTTGTTGTAGGCGAGAAATTTCAATCCCTTTCATTGGGTCACCTAATTCTTCCGATAAACGCGCGATCAGATCGTAATCTTGGTAATGGGTAGTGGCTTGCACGATCGCTTTGGCAAATTTTTCTGGGTTTTCTGATTTAAAAATCCCAGATCCGACAAAGACGCCATCAGCCCCTAATGCCATCATTAATGCCGCATCAGCGGGCGTGGCGACCCCACCAGCCGCAAAATTCACTACCGGTAATTTACCTAATGCTTTGATTTGTAGGAGTAATTCAAAAGGAGCACCTAGATTTTTGGCTTCGGTCATGAGTTCATCGTGATTCATTGACACCACTTTGCGAATTTGTGCATTAACTTTACGCATATGACGTACTGCCTCCACAATATTTCCCGTACCCGGTTCACCTTTGGTTCGCAACATTGATGCCCCTTCTCCGATACGGCGTAAGGCTTCGCCTAAATCACGACAACCACAGACAAAAGGCACAGTAAATTCACGTTTTAACAGATGAAATTCATCATCAGCAGGAGTCAGTACCTCACTTTCATCAATGTAATCGACACCCATTGCCTCTAACACGCGGGCTTCGGTGATATGCCCAATTCGAGCTTTTGCCATCACAGGAATCGAAACCGCATTCATCACTTCTTTGACAATTTTAGGGTTTGCCATGCGGGCCACGCCCCCTGCCGCACGGATATCGGATGGGACACGTTCAAGTGCCATGACGGCAACCGCCCCCGCCGCTTCTGCAATACGGGCTTGTTCCGCATTAACTACATCCATAATGACACCGCCTTTTTGCATTTGTGCCATACCGCGTTTGACGGTATCCGAACCTAAAATAGTGTTCATGTGTTGTCTCCTTTTATAACTATTTTATTGTGTTTGAGAGGGTGCTATTTTGGCGTTTATTCAGGTATGATTAAAAGTGTCAAAATGAATAAATTTAATGGGGTCAGATGATGAAGAAAATGAATTATCAATTAGATAAGCGTTTGAAAGTACCCTTGTATTTACAACTTTATCAACAAATCCGAGCGTTAATTTATGCCCAAGAATTAGCTTGTGGTGAGAAATTACCTTCTAAGCGAAATCTGTGCGAATATTTACAAATTAGCCAAAATACGGTTGAAGCTGCCTATGCACAGCTATTGGCGGAAGGCTATATTGAATCGAAACCGCGGCAAGGTTTTTTTGTGTGTTTTCAGCCAGCTTTCTTTTTTTCAGGCCAGAAAGCGAAAAAAACACGCCCTTTGTCTCCTAAGACAACACCGATTCACTTTGATTTTAATCCTCACTCTATTGATACTCACAATTTTCCTCTTTCTCGTTGGCGTAAAGCAGGAAAGACGTTGTTTCAACATCGCCAGCAAACCTTATTAAGCTTGGGGGAGAATCAAGGAGAACATCAATTACGACATGAAATTTGTGATTATTTGTTTTCTTCTCGGGGGGTGAAATGTGAGATCGAACAAATCGTGATTTGTGCGGGGTTGGAAAGTGCGGTTCAGCAGCTGATTTTATTATTTGATCATCTCTACCAAGATCAATCCGTGCATTATGGTATGGAGCGATATGGTTATCCTACTTTGGAAGCGTTATTAAAGCGGTATCATAAGACGGTTATCAAATTGCCGTTGAAGCAAAATAGCCAGCAATTAGATTTGGATTTTTTGCAAGAAAGCTTGATTAATATTGCCTGTGTCACCCCTTCACATTTATACCCATTTGGTCATGTACTTTCGATTACACAACGCCAGCAGCTTTTAGCGTGGGCAAAGGAAAAACCACATCGTTATATTATTGAGGACGATTATGACAGCGAATTTCGCTATAAAGGTAAACCTATTCCAGCGTTACAGAGCTTAGATAAACATGATAGCGTGATTTATTTGGGCTCCTTCTCGAAGCTCTTAATGCCGTCTTTGCGTTTATCTTTTATGGTGCTGCCTAAACCCTTATTACCGCCTTATCAGCAATATTGTGGTTTTATGAAATGTTCTGTTTCGCGTTTTGAGCAACAGCGCTTAGCTCATTTTATGCAACAAGGTGAATTTGAAAAACATATTAATCGTATGCGTAAAATTTATCGGCGTAAAATGGAACGACTGTGTACCTTATTATTACCTTATCGCAACAAGATTAACTATTATGGTGAGCATTCCGGGTTTTATTTATTGATTGAACTGATTGCCGAATCAAGAAGTCTCACAACATTAACACAACTGGCTGATGAAAATGGAGTTAAGGTGTATCCTGTGGATTGTGAAGAACGCAAACTCTTTTCTTTAGGCTTTGCTGATTTAAGCGAAACACAATTAGAGGACGGGATTGCTTGCTTATTGAATGTTTGGTTTGGAAATGACGCTATTCAAAATGAATAGCGTCGTCAGTGCGGTTTGTTTTAGAACAGTTCTTCTCGTTCTCGGACAGGAGTATTTTCATCGCTGTCGTCTGAAGGGAGGTAATAGCCTTGTTCTTCTACATAACTTCGTTTAGGTTCAGTACCGTTGATGAAATATTCTATACGACCACCAGAATGAGTGAGTAGTCCCGAACCTGTATCAATCCGTTTTTCGATAATATTCGGTGGTGGAGCCAGTTTACGTTCCGGGATATTTTCTAAGCTCACTTGCATATAGGCTTGCCATGCAGGTAACGCAGTTTTTGCCCCCGCTTCACCTCGCCCCAAGTTACGTTTGTTATCATCAAAGCCGACATACACAGCCGTCGTTAAGTGTGCCCCAAAACCAGCATACCAAGCTACTTTAGAATTGTTGGTGGTACCGGTTTTGCCACCAATATCCTGCCGTTTAAAGGCTTTCGATAAGCGCCAGCTTGTTCCCACCCAGCTTTTACCTGCCTCACCATAGATGGCAGAAGTTAGTGCACTACGCACTAAAAAGGCTAGCTCACCGCTAATCACACGAGGGGCATATTGTGTTTCTGTCTTGTCTGTTTTTGCTGCCGCCATAAAGCTGAGATTATTCTCATCCAACTGTGTTTGGGTAGTTGGCTGGAGTTCCGGTAAGTCAGGAATGAGATCGCCTACATCATTGTCTTCTTCCCCGCTGATATTGGCATCAAAATTTTCTGTCAAGCTTAAGTCGTAGTTTTTGAACGCATCCAGTTTCTCTGTTTCACCATAGATCACAGGGATATCGTGACAGTGAATGCAGGCAATTTTTGGATTGGCTAAGAAAATCTCTTTGCCAGTATTATCTAAAATACGGTTAATAATAAAAGGCTCGACGAGGAATCCACCGTTATCAAAGACGGCATAACCTCTCGCCATTTCAAGTGGGGTAAAAGAAGCCGCACCTAAAGCGAGGGCCTCGCTGGCTAAGTATTGATCTCGTTTAAAGCCAAAACGTTGTAAAAATTCCGCGGTAAAATCAATTCCTGCCATTTGCATTGCACGAATAGCAATCATATTTTTTGATAATCCCAACCCAACACGTAGTCGCATTGGTCCATCAAAGCGATTTGGCGAATTCTTCGGTTGCCAAGGTTTCTGCCCTGCTTTTTGTATTATCAGTGGTGAGTCTCGCAACACACTGGAAAGGGTCAGGCCTTTTTCTAATGCGGCCGCATAAATAAACGGCTTAATTGAAGAACCAACTTGGACTAAGGATTGGGTAGCACGGTTAAACTTGCTTTGTTCAAAACTAAATCCACCGACTAGAGCTTCAATCGCACCGTTGTCACTATTTAATGAAACGAGCGCCGAATTGACTTCGGGGACTTGTGCGAGAATCCATTCGCCTTGTTGTTTTTGGCGAATCCAAATTTGCTCGCCTACTTTAGGTGTTTTTTTACCCGCCCAGCGCATTGCATTGTTTGATAATGCCATACGCTCACCAGATGCTAACAGGAGTTCAACCCCCGTTTTATTGACACTGAGTACAGCAGCAGGTAAGAGCGGTTCAGAATTGGGAAGTTTTTTTAAGAATCCAATGATCCGATCATCTTCCCAAGCCGCCTCGTCTTTTTGCCACAGTGGTGCACCACCACGATAACCATGACGCATATCGTAATCGAGTAAGTTATTGCGTAAGGCTTTTTGTGCTTCTGCCTGATCTTTAGACAGCACGGTGGTATAGACTTTAAAACCGCTTGTATAGGCTTTTTCTTCACCAAAACGTTTGACCATTTCTTGACGAGCCATTTCAGTGACATAGTCCGCACGAAAATCAATTTGTGCGCCATGATAGCGCGCCACGATAGGCTCTTTGATTGCCGCGTCATATTCTTCTTGCGTAATGTATTGAGTGGTTAACATCCGCCCTAACACAATATTGCGACGCTCTTGCGCCCGTTTTAATGAATAAATCGGGTTCATTGTGGAAGGCGCTTTAGGTAAACCGGCAATAATCGCAATTTCTGACAAGCTAAGTTGGTCGAGTTCTTTACCAAAATAGGTTTTGGCGGCCGCCGCAACACCATAAGAGCGGTAGCCTAAGTAAATTTTGTTGAGGTAGAGTTCTAAAATCTCGTTTTTCGTTAACGTATTTTCAATATCAATGGCTAAAACGGCTTCCTTCGCTTTACGTTCGAGGGATTTTTCCGGGGTTAAGAAAAAGTTTCGGGCAAGTTGTTGTGTAATGGTACTGGCACCTTGTGAAGCCCCCTTTTTGGTTACCGCAACGGTGATCGCACGAGCGATCCCAATGGGATCTAAACCGTGATGTTCATAAAAACGGTTATCTTCAGTCGCTAAAACTGCATTTATCAACTGTTTTGGTATTTTGTCTAGCGGTACAGGAATACGACGCTGTTCACCGACTTCACCAATCAATTTACCATCCGCGGTGTAAATTTGCATTGGCTGTTGTAATTCCACTGTCTTTAGGCTTTCAACATCTGGTAAGTCAGCCTTTAAATAAACATAGATCGCACCTAGCGCGAGACAGCCGAGTACGATGAGCGTGAGCAGGGAGCTGAGTATTAGTTTTGCGATCCGCATCGGGAAATTCTCTTTAGTTTAATGTTTGTTTATTAAAAACTCGAAAAATTGTACACAGTATAAAGATAACAAAGCTAAATCCAAAGCTAAAAGTGCAGTAAAAATGTAAATACTCAGTAAAGTAGTACAGCAAAATGATTAAGTTCTCATCTGGTTTGATTCAAATTGGTATATGGCAAAAAAACGATAACCTCGAGTTGGTTTGGTTAGATAAAATGCACCAACCCCACGTATTATTTTGTCCTCTCAATCAGCTTTCTACACTTGATCAACTAATTAAGGCGACATTGATCCCATATAAACTTCATCGGTGTAAACATTATTTTGTTAGCGCGATCTCTCCTCATCATATTTGGAGTAAAGCAATTTTATTACCTCATTCTCTTTCGGATAAGGAATTGGATTGCCAAGCACGTTTGTTGTTGGCACAAGAATTACCGATTCCTCTATCTGAGTTGTGGTTTGATTATTACACAGAACAACTACAACAAGGATGTAAACTCACGGTGTTAGCATTGCAGCGTAATATTGCGAAACAGGCTCTAGCACCTTTAATGGACTTGAATGTTCGTGTGTTAGATAGTGTGCTTTATGCCTTATTACGGGGATTTCAATTTTTGTTAGCAAAAGCAGAGTATTCAAAGACCTTATTTCTGTACCAAGATGAACAAGGTTGTATTGCTATTCAAGAAAAAGGTCATCAGGTACTACATTTGCAGCGTCCTATACCAGATCTGAAGCAAGTCTATATACAATTCTGCCAACACTATTCTACTGAAATTGACGCTGTTGTTGTTTATCGAGAAGGTCAGTCAATAGTGCCACTTCAATCGGATTGGACTGTGTTACAAACGGATATTCCTTTGATTGCGTTAGGCAATGCTTTATGGCAAGGCAAATTAGATACGTAGTCATTTTATTCATAAGCAGAAAATAAGCATATGACAAAAATAATCAATTTATTACCTTGGCGAGAAAAAAGCGCGAAACATCGTCTTAAGCAAATAAGTATACAACTCATTGTGCTTATTCTGTTGACGAGCATAGGTTATGTTTATTGTTTTGAACAGCAGGCTTTACTTGAGCGACAAGCCCTAATACAGCGAGCTAAACAAGAGCAAATCCGCCTTGAGCAACAGGCACTGACTCAGCAGATTCAGCATTTACAACAACACATCATGGAGTTACCTGACACCGCGCGTTTAGCAACGGCTGATGTGCTTACTGTTCTCAATATTTTATCGAGCTTACCTTTGGAACAAGGTGAATTAACATCGCTACAGTTAGACAATCAGGTTTTGTTATTACAAGGGCAGATGGAGAAACAACAGGCATTTGAACAACTACATCAATATCTTTTGGCGCAACCCCTTTTTGCACGGGTAGAGTTAGCTGAAATAAGGTCCGAGTCGGAGCAGATTGTTTTTGAAATGGCATTAACGATAAACAAGGCATCATGATGTTAAGCAAAGAATTACAGGCAACCTTAGAACGTTGGTTTCACTTATCTCTCCTTCAACGAATGACCGTATGTGTAGTGATATTCGGTTTCTTGTTCATTTTCCCGCTTTCAAGCTATTGGCAAACGCGAGAAACATTACGTCAGTTAGAGCAAGATGTAGAACAGCAGCAACAAATTTTACAGCATCAAAAACACATTTTAGCGAGCTTAGAGCGAAATCATTTGAGCCAGCAAATTACGCCAGACTTAACTGCTCAATTAACGGAGATGAATCAATTTATTGCAACCCAACTCGCGCATTTACCCGACCACGCGTCACAATGGACATTTCAGTCATTGCCTCAATTAACTTTGCATTTCAAGAGTAATTTTGAGCAATGTCAGTTATTGCTAACGGAATTGTTAACGCAATATCCACAATTATTCTTACTTTCATTACAAATAAGCCAAAATGAGGAGACAGACATCGGCTCGATCCTCACTGAGGCATCCTTTCAATTACAGCCAATTACAGCGAAATGAGGAGAGTGAATGATGCGAATCAAGATAATGTTGATCTTAAGTGTGCTCAGTGTAACGGTTTTGGCGGATCCTTTTGATAAACATAAAAGAGAGAAGGATCAGCCTCAAACGCCTTTGTGTCATCAAGCTATTCCCGTAGTCTTTGCACAACATCCCTTAAATGCATTGAGACTAGTTGGTGTGTTACAACAGAATACAGTGTGGCAGGCATTTTTTGTGAATGATAACGCACAAATAGAAACGGTCACCGTAGGGCAGTTTGTCACATCAGATGCGCTGAAAGTCCAACAGATCGATCAATTTGGGGTTCAATTGTCTTATTGGAGAAATAAACAGACTTGTACGGATGAAGGGATAATCTCACTTAAATTTTAAGGAAAAACTATGTCGAGAACACTCAGAAACATATTTTGCGCGTACCTGTTATCTGGATTGGGATATATTGGTGGTCTCCAAGCACAAGAGCCAGCGCCTTTTTATTTACGTTTAAAACAAGCCCCTTTGGTCGAGGTATTACAACAATTAGCGTTAGTACAACATCAGGACTTACTCATCGATGATCATTTAGACGGCACATTATCCTTACAACTGAAGCAGACTACCTTTGAGCAATTCTTACAATCTGTAGCAAAAATGAAACAACTTGAATTACACAAAGACGGGAAAAGCTACTATTTAAGTCCTGCTTCTGTGTTGCCACAAAACGAGAGTGTGCATCAGACGCCATTGATGACCTCGACCATTAAATTAGACTTTGCTAAAGTGGCAGATGTCGTAAAATCCCTAACGTCAGGACAAGGTAGTTTGTTATCGGTAGGCGGAAGTTTGAGCTTTGATGAGCGGACTAACTTACTTCTGATTCAAGATGATCCGCAATCAGTACAGCGTATAAAACGCTTAGTGACAGAAATGGATAAACCAATTGAACAAATTGCGATTGAAGCCAGAATTGTGACCATGACTGATGAAAGTTTACAAGAACTTGGGGTGCGTTGGGGGTTATTTCAGCCCACAGAACAGGCAAAAGCTATCGCAGGGAGTTTAGCCGCGAATGGTTTCACCAATATCAGTAGTCAATTAAATGTGAATTTCGCGACTAACAGTACCCCTGTGGGGTCCGTTGCGTTACAGTTAGCCAAAATAAATGGGCGTTTATTAGATTTGGAATTAACGGCATTAGAACGAGAAAAGCATGTTGACATTATCGCAAGCCCTCGTTTATTAACAACGAATAAAAAAAGCGCGAGTATCAAACAAGGGACTGAAATTCCTTATGTGATGCGACGTGGGAAAGAGAAAAGTGAATCGGTAGAATTTCGCGAGGCGGTACTTGGTCTAGATGTGACACCACACATCTCAAAAGATAAAACTATTTTATTAGATTTAGTCATTACTCAAAACACACTCGGGGCGCCTGTGGTATACGATAAAGGGGAAATTGTTTCCATCGATAAACAGGAAATTAATACTCAAGTAGTCGCGCAAGATGGTGAAACCATCGTTTTAGGTGGCGTATTTCATGATGCGATGACAAAAGGGGTCGATAAAGTACCATTACTTGGTGATTTACCCTTGCTTAAACATTTATTTCGTCAGGAAACTGAACGTCATCAAAAGCGCGAATTGGTGATTTTTGTCACCCCTCATATTATTAAACCGAGTCAAGCCTCGAATGAACAAAAGCTACAACGTGTTAAAAAATCCGCAAAATAGAGATGACTTTTGTTCATCTCAAGTAAATCTCAGAAATAAATGAGCATTGAGGTTGAAAAAGAGGGCAATTTATTGCGATAATCTCAATTATTTTTTGGGTGATCTTTCTGCGACCGATGACGGTCGTTTCTCTATTTTGTAAAAGATCATGATTATCAATGTATTAATGAAAAGAAGAAAAACTAGAGATGGCAGAAAAACGTAATATTTTCTTAATTGGACCAATGGGGGCGGGTAAAAGTACGATTGGCCGCCAATTAGCACAGCTATTAAGTATGGACTTTGTAGATTCGGATAATGAAATTGAACAACGAGCGGGTGCTGATATTAGTTGGATTTTTGATGTTGAAGGTGAAGACGGTTTTCGTAAGCGTGAAGAACGCATTATTAATGAATTAACACAAAGACAAGGGATTGTTTTATCGACTGGTGGTGGTGCGGTATTATCGAAAGAGAATCGCAATCATTTGTCTGCACGAGGTATTGTGATTTATTTAGAAACCACGGTCGATAAACAATATCAACGTACACAACGTGATAAAAAGCGTCCACTTTTACAAGAAGTGGCGGATCCTCGCCAAGTCCTTGAGGACTTAGCAAAAATTCGTAATCCGTTGTATGAAGAAATTGCGGATATCACATTACCTACTGACGAACAAAGCGCTAAGGTAATGGCAACACAAATTGTCGATTTAATTGATAATCTTCACGGCTAGAGTAAGTAAGGTAAATCATGTTGTGTGTAAATGTTGAGTTAAAAGAGCGTCGTTATCCAATTTATATTGGTGCAGGGTTACTTTCAAATGAAGAATGCTATCCTTTAAAATCTGGCGATAAAGTCATGATTGTGACGAATCCAACGATTGCACAACATTACCTTTCTCAGGTCACTGAGACTTTAACAAGAAAAGGTTGTCAGACAGAACATGTCGTTATACCAGATGGCGAACAATACAAAACATTAGACTCGTTAAATCTTATTTTTACGGCTCTGTTACAAGGAAATCATGGTCGAGATACCACGATTATTGCGCTTGGTGGTGGGGTGATTGGTGATGTGGCAGGGTATGCCGCAGCGAGTTATCAACGTGGTGTACGTTTTATTCAAATCCCAACTACACTTTTAGCCCAAGTCGATTCCTCAGTTGGGGGAAAAACCGCGGTCAATCATGCGCTAGGCAAGAATATGATTGGTGCATTTTATCAACCTTGTGCAGTCATTATTGATACGTTAACCCTAAACAGTTTACCAAAACGAGAAATCAATGCCGGCTTGGCTGAGGTGATTAAATATGGTGCGATTTTAGATCTGCCTTTCTTCATTTGGTTAGAACAACATATCGACAGTTTGGTGGCATTAGAGCCGGAATATTTACAAACCTGTATTGCACGTTGTTGTCAAATTAAAGCTGATGTTGTCGCGCGAGATGAGACTGAAAAAGGCGACCGCGCTTTGCTTAATTTGGGGCATACCTTTGGCCATGCCATCGAGACGCATTTAGGATATGGTCATTGGTTACATGGTGAAGCCGTCGCAGTTGGGATGCTTATGGCAGCCGTTCTGTCAGAAAAATTAGGGCATTTAACTCTCACAGAGGTGGCTCGTCTTGAAAAATTACTTGTGCGAGCCAATTTACCGACCGTCTCACCAGATAGTATGCAACCAGACGATTATTTACCCCATATGATGCGTGATAAAAAAGTTTTAGCAGGAAAATTACGTCTTGTCTTATTAATGTCTTTAGGGCAGGCCTATGTTGCAACAGATACCAATCCACAGTTGGTGTTAGATGCTATTCGTTGTTGCACACAGGTTAATTAGTTCATGCCACCTCGTCGAAAATGTGCCGTTAAGAGTGCCTCTGCTGTTGGTCAGAAAAAAACAAACTTAATCGCGGTTAAACACCGCCCATTTTTAAAATGGGCAGGTGGTAAATATCGTCTATCAGATGAAATTAATAAACTCTTGCCAAAAAGACATCAATGCTTAATTGAGCCTTTTGTCGGTGCAGGTGCAGTCTTTTTGAACACCCATTTTGAGCGTTATATTTTGGCGGATATTAATCCAGATTTAATCAACCTGTTTAATTTTGTTAAAAACGATGTAGAGCATTATATCAATGCGAGCAAAGCCCTTTTTTCTCATCCACAAGCCAATACTAGCGCATTTTATTACGCTCAGCGTGAACAGTTTAACCTTTCTCAAGATCCCTTTGAGCGGTCAGTCATTTTTTTATATTTGAACCGTTTTGGCTTTAATGGACTCTGTCGCTACAATGCCAAAAATGAATTTAATGTGCCATTTGGTACCTACAAAAGGCATTACTTCCCCGAAAATGAACTACGTTATTTCGCAAAAAAAGCACAACAGGCAGAATTTATTTGTGCGGACTTTCAGCAGACGTTTTCGTTAGCGGATGAAAAATCAATTATTTATTGCGATCCACCTTATGCGCCACTCCTTCAGGACAGTAATTTTACAAGCTATGCGGGTAATGCGTTTTCTGCATTGCATCAACAAATGCTTGCGGAATTAGCGCGAAAAACAGCAGAAGAACGACATATTTCAGTGGTGATTTCTAATCATGATACGCCCTTTACGCGACAAATTTATCGCAATGCGAAAATTAAATCCCTTAAAGTACAGCGTTCGATTAGTCACCAATCCGCACGTCGGATTAAAGTGGCAGAATTAATAGCCGTCTTTAAAGGAAAACGGCTTGCTAAATAAACGAGCATAGCATTCATTTTCTCGCCCATTCAGCTGAATGATGAAACATTCAAGCAAATAAATTGGGTGTGATGTTGAAGGTGATTTTTTTCACTTCTGGGTAATCTTGATTGATGAGCGCTAATATTGTGTTTTGTTCAAATAATAGGGCTTGGCGTACACTGGCATTAGCAACTTGTAAATAAAGAGTATCCTGTTCTAAATTGGCTACTTGGTACAGCCCTTGATATTGCTGCGGAATACGTTGTTGCAACTGTTGATTCAGCGCATTTAAAAACAAGCCTTTTTTCATGATTTTCGCTAAATTAGTGTTTTCTAATAACTCAACAACATTAACGGGTTTTTCATATCGCATGGGCTTGTTTTCTCACTTTTTACCTCAATATTTATGACATTGTAGCGAATTTCCGCTACAATACGAGAGATTTTTTTATTGTAGGTGTGATGATGGGTCTAGCGAAAGGTAAGCATAATTTTTGGTCGCAATTACTCTTGAGTATGATTGCGATTTTTGCCTTACCACAGTCACAAGAATTAAGTACACCAACAAACTTACCTCAAGAAAATTCACGCCCTTCTCAGCTGATTCAACAGCAAATCCCACACGCGGTTGCAATTGCGCAACATGTTCAACAACAATCATATCATCTGATTGTTCCACCTCAAAATAAGCCTTATGTGAGGCAAAATCAGGCATTTTTTGCGTCAATCCTTACTTATTCACTGCCACCTATTCGTGCGGGTCCGATTAGCGTCTAACTTAACTCGTTGACTTATTTACTCTGTTTTGTATTGAACGGCAAAGCAGATCCGTTATTCATTTTATAAGAAAGAAAAAAATTATGTTTAGAAGTATTCTCACAAAAATTTTTGGTAGCCGTAATGATCGGATTTTACGTCGATTAAATAAAGTTGTTGTAAAAATTAATAGTTTAGAGCCTGAATTTGAAGCCTTAAGCGATGATGAGCTAAAAGCCAAAACCGCAAATTTTAAAGCACGTTTGGAACAAGGTGAAACATTAGAACAGCTTTTACCTGAGGCCTTCGCAACGGTGCGTGAGGCAAGTAAGCGTGTATTAGGTATGCGTCATTTTGATGTGCAATTATTGGGCGGGATGGTATTAACTAATCGTTGTATTGCGGAGATGCGGACTGGGGAAGGGAAAACATTAACCGCCACCTTACCTTGCTATTTAAATGCGTTGACGGGCAAAGGCGTGCATGTCGTGACTGTGAACGACTATTTGGCTCGTCGAGATGCAGAAACCAACCGTCCACTGTTTGAATTCTTAGGGATGACGGTAGGGGTGAATGTGCCGGGGTTATCACCAGAGCAAAAACGTGAAGCCTATGCGGCAGATGTGACCTATGCCACTAATAGTGAGTTAGGTTTTGATTATTTACGTGATAATTTAGCCCATACTGCACAAGAGCGTTTTCAGCGTTACTTGCATTATGCGTTAGTGGACGAAGTGGATTCCATTTTAATTGATGAAGCGAGAACACCATTGATTATTTCGGGTCAAGCGGAAGACAGCTCAGAACTGTATATGACGGTTGATAAATTGATTCCAAATTTAATCAAACAAGACAAAGAAGATTCAGAAGAATATCAAGGTGACGGTGACTTCACTTTAGACTTAAAAACTAAGCAAGCACATTTAACCGAGCGAGGTCAAGAGAAAGTCGAGCAATGGCTGACTGAACAAGGATTAATGAGTGCGGAGGAATCTTTGTATTCGCCGTCAAAAATTTCATTGTTGCATCATGTGTATGCGGCATTACGTGCGCATACCTTATTTGAGCGTGATGTGGATTACATCGTGAAAGACGGTGAAATCGTGATTGTTGATGAACACACTGGACGTACTATGGCAGGGCGTCGTTGGTCTGACGGTTTACACCAAGCGATTGAAGCAAAAGAAGGCGTACGTATTCAAAGCGAAAACCAAACTGTTGCCTCAATCACCTACCAAAACTATTTCCGTCTATACGAGAAATTAGCGGGTATGACGGGGACAGCCGATACCGAAGCTTTTGAATTTCAACAAATTTATGGGCTAGAAACCATTGTTGTACCAACTAACCGTCCAATGATTCGTGATGATCGTACCGACGTGATGTTTGAAAATGAAGAGTATAAATTTAATGCCATCATAGAAGATATCAAAGATTGTGTTGCGCGTAATCAACCGGTGCTAGTCGGGACGATCTCTATTGAAAAATCGGAATTACTTTCCAATGCATTGAAAAAAGCGGGTATTAAACACAATGTACTGAATGCGAAATTCCATGCACAGGAAGCAGAAATCGTGGCTAATGCGGGTTACCCAGGCGCGGTGACTATTGCGACGAATATGGCTGGGCGTGGTACGGATATTGTCTTAGGTGGTAACTGGAAAGCGGAAATTGCTAAACTAGACAATCCGACAGAGGCACAAATTGAGGCGATTCATACAGCCTGGAAAGAACGTCACGAAATCGTGAAAGCGGCGGGGGGATTACATATTATTGGGACTGAACGTCATGAATCACGTCGTATTGATAATCAATTGCGAGGTCGTTCTGGTCGTCAAGGTGACCCGGGTTCTTCACGTTTCTATTTATCCTTAGATGATGCATTGATGCGCATTTATTTGAATGAAGGTAAACTGAATTTAATGCGTAAAGCGTTCAGTACAGCAGGCGAAGCAATGGAATCTAAAATGTTGACTAAAGTGATCGCCTCAGCTCAAGCTAAAGTGGAGGCGCATAACTTTGATGGTCGTAAAAATTTACTTGAATTTGATGATGTGGCAAACGATCAACGTCATGCGATTTATGCGCAACGTAATACTTTGTTAGATCACGATGATATTTCGGATACGATTGATGTGATTCGTGCTGATGTCTTTAATCAGGTGATTGACCAATATATTCCACCACAATCGTTAGAAGAAATGTGGAATGTTCCGGCCTTAGAACAACGTTTGAAACAAGACTTTGCATTGGATCTACCGCTTGGAAAATGGTTAGAAGAAGATAATCATTTTGATGAAGAGGCGTTACGTCAGCGTGTAGTAGATGCCGCGATTGCCGAATATAAACAAAAAGAAAGTATCGTAGGTGAGGCAACCATGCGTAGTTTTGAAAAAGGCGTGATGTTGCAAACCTTGGATGAACTCTGGAAAGAACATTTATCCGCGATGGATCATTTGCGTCGTGGTATTCATTTACGCGGTTACGCGCAAAAAGATCCAAAACAGGAATACAAGAAAGAATGTTTCCAGATGTTTACGGATATGTTAGATGCACTAAAATTAAGCGTAATTACCACCTTAAGTCGTGTGCAAGTACGCACACAAGAAGAAGTGGAACAAGCGGAGCAGCAACGGCAAGAGATGGCAAAACGAGAAACGGCAGGTATGCAATACAATGCGGATGAGGCCCATGGTGAGGAGCGTACACATCGTGTGGGCAGAAATGAACCTTGTCCTTGTGGTTCAGGTAAGAAATATAAACATTGCCATGGTAGTAAAGCCAAATATTAATTTTGTGTATTAGGTAATTTAAGTCGCTAAAAAGTGCGGTCTGTTTTGAAAAAATGTTTAAAACGAACCGCACTTTTTTTAAGGATAGAGTATGACAAAACCTTTAGTTCAAGTTGCAGCGGGCATTATTCGTAATGAATTTGGTCAGATCTACTTAACGCAACGTTTAGAGGGACAAGATTTTGCACAAGCTTTAGAATTTCCAGGTGGAAAAGTAGACCGTGGAGAACAACCTGAACAAGCGTTAAAACGTGAGTTAGAAGAGGAAATAGGGATTCATATTTTAAATGCAACGCTTTATGAGCGTTTTCAGTTTGAATATCCGACTAAAGTGATTTCTTTTTATTTCTATCTGGTTGATGAGTGGGTGGGTGAACCTTTTGGGCGTGAAGGACAAGTGGGATTTTGGTTAGCTCAAAATGAATTAGATGCGGGACAATTTCCACCTGCGAATGCAAAATTAATCCAGCGTTTATTGGCCGAAAGTCGGTAGCGAGATCGAGCGTATATTAATAAAAACCCCTGCATTGACAGGGGTTTTCGTTTTGGGGGGCGTAATTATTTTTTACCCATCATATCTTGCATTTGTTTCAATTGTTCAGCTGCTTGATTACAGGTTTGTTCTTGCATCTCTTTTGGTAATGTGGACAGCTGCTGTTTCGTTGTTTCATATTGTTGCTTGATCATCGTAGCTTGTTCTGCGGGGACATTTTTAAGGAACGCATCGTAGTCAGCAAAGTATTTTTCACATGCTGGCACAAGATCCGCAGCAGAAACGGTCATTGAGAATGCAGAAAATGTCATGATTGCGAATAATTTTTTCATAGCAAGTCCTTAATAAAGTGTTGTGTATAAAAAATAGCCTAAAGGCAATTCATTATAGCGGACAATTACTCTATTTAGAAAATAAAATATGAAGAAAGTGGCAAAAAATAGGTTTTTTAAAGGATCGAATGAGGGGAAATGGGTTGCAATAATGGCGGATTTTGCTCATAGGGTAAGCAAATTAAAGCAGAAAGCTCAGCTAAACGATCCCAGATATCTTGGCTGAAACTGTGTTTTGCTAAGCGTTCGATGTCTGCAAGTGATTGAATAATCAAATAGAGTTGTTTGTAATTTAATCGTTTGAAGGCTTGCGTGAAGAATGGACGACGATTTTGCCATACTTTTAAGCGATCAAATTGTTCTCGCAATTGTTGCGTAGGGAGTGGGGTATCCAGTGTCACGGAATGTGAGGGTTTCGCTAACGTGAGTAACGTGATTAAATCACGTTGCAAAGTCCGTAATAAAATAATCGGCTCGACGTCCTCTGCTTTTAATCCTTCAAGAATCCGTTGTGCACGTTTACTTTTTCCGTCTAATAAGGCATCAACCCATTGAAATGGCGTGAATGTTGAAGCCTGTGCAATGGTGGCATCTGCCCGAGCATAACTGATTTTGTTGTCTGGATACAGTAAAGCGAGGAGCTGTAGACTTTGCTTCAGTGCGAAGAGGTTATTTTCATGGCTGTAGCAAAGCAATTGGATAGCTTGATCTTCGATATAGAGTCCCATACTTTTAGCACGTAAAGTGAGCCAGCGTGGTAATTGGTCAATGCTTGGTGTCTGACAATTAATCAGCACAGCTTGTGGATCGAATTGTAGCGCTTGAGTAAACCATGTTTGCTTTTCTGTGGTTTTAGTTAATTTAGGGAGCTGTAAAATCAGCAAAATATCGTCATTCAGTAAACTGATGAGTGTGTGTAAATACTGTTGTAGCGTTGAAGTCAGGTTCTCGGGTAAATGGAGCAATAAAATCTGTTTATTGAAAAAAAGTCCGATGGATTGACAGCGTTCAAAAACAGCGTTCCAATCCGTTTGATTGTCCACGGAAATCGCCGTTTTTTCATCAAACCCCTGAGTCAGTGCAGATTGGCAAATCAGATCTTGGCTTTCACTTAACAATAACGGATCTTGTCCCACCAAATAATAGATCTTAGCGAGAGAGTGAGTGAGAGAAGATCCAAGTTGTTCAGTAAAAATACGATTCATTATTGATGTTGGACTTGATGTTGTAAGGCAACCATTTTAGTGATCAGTTGGCGAGCAGCCTGTTCACGCATATCGTGCCAGATGACGTCTTTTTCTGCCGATTTGGCTAAGGCAGCACGCGAGTTGTCAAAGAAAGTGCGGTTGACTTTGGCCGAAATTGGGAAGACGCGGTTATTCGGTAATCTCACACTGGCTTCGACTTCTAAGAACAACATTTTTTCGGCTTCTCGCCCATGTTTAAAAATCGAGGCCACTTTATCACTGGTGCTAATTTTGTTTAAACGTAGCACAGGTATGTTTGGTTGTGCATCCACTAATTTAACGTTATTGAGTTGTAATTGCTTACTTAACACAATCGCCATTTCACTATAAGGATCGCTACTTTCAAGGGTGAGCGTTTGTAAGGCAGGCGGAATGAGTCCGCCATGCTGAAATTGTAAACCGCAAGCACTTAAGGCGAAAAATAGAGTGCTGATAAACAGGGCTTTAAGTTGTTTTAACATGGTCTAATCCTTAATTTCCCTCTTATCAAAAGAGGGAAACATGAAGATAAATAAGGCATTATTTGGCTACAAAGCTAAATAATTTACCTGGTACATAGATGGTTTTCACAATGTTTAAACCTTCTAAGTGTTTACTGACATTGCTATCAGCTAATGCCACTTGCTTGATATCGTCTTCTGACATGTCTGCCGGTACGATAACTTTTGCACGTACTTTACCATTGACTTGCACCACAACTAATTTTTCATCGTCAATCATGGCTTGCTCATCCGCTTGCACCCAAGGTGCGAAGTCGATGGTGTCGGTATTACCTAAATCTTTCCATAATTGGAAACAAATATGTGGTGTAATTGGGTAAAGCATACGCACAACTGCATTTAATGCTTCTGCCATAATCGCGCGATCTTGGGCTTCCACTAATGGCGCTTTGGTTAATTTGTTCATTAACTCCATGATCGCTGCAATCGCAGTGTTGAAAGTTTGGCGACGACCAATATCATCACTCACTTTGGCAATGGTTTTGTGCACATCACGACGTAAGGCTTTTTGAGCGCTTGAAAGTGCGGTCGGTTCTACAGCAGTTTCGGCTGGATTTTTGTTATATTCAAACACTAAATTCCATAAACGCCCTAAGAAACGTTTTGCCCCTTCTACGCCCGATTCTTGCCATTCAAGGGTCATTTCGGCGGGTGAGGCAAACATCATGAATAAACGCACGGTATCCGCACCGTATTTTTCCACCATTTCTTGTGGGTCAATCCCGTTGTTTTTGGATTTTGACATTTTGGTCATGCCAGAATGCACTAATTCACGTCCCTCTTTGTCGTAAGCTTTTAAAATACGCCCTTTTTCATCACGTTCAAGGGTCACTTCCGTTGGGGAAACCCAAATACGCTCATTGGTTGGTGAGGTGTAGTAGAATGCATCGGCTAATACCATGCCTTGGCACAATAATTTATCTGCGGGCTCATCGCTAGTGACAAAACCTGCATCACGCAATAATTTGTGGAAGAAACGGAAGTACAACAAGTGCATCGTCGCATGCTCAATGCCACCAATGTATTGATCCACCGGTAACCAATAATTTGCTTCGTCCGCATCTAACATGGCTTCCGCAAATTTAGGTGACGTATAACGGGCGTAATACCATGAGGATTCCATAAAGGTATCAAAGGTATCGGTTTCTTTGTATGCAGGTTGACCGTTATAGGTAGTTTTTGCCCATTCTGGATCGGCTTTAATTGGGCTTTTCACCCCGTCCATCACTACATCTTCTGGCAATTCGATCGGTAAATCTTGTAAAGGAGCTGGCACCACCTCGCCATTTTCTAACGTCAGCATTGGAATTGGTGCACCCCAGTAACGTTGACGAGACACACCCCAGTCACGTAAGCGGTAATTCACTTGACGTTTTCCTTTGCCAAGCGCTTCTAATTTGTCTGCGATCGCATTAAATGCGGCATCAAAGTCTAAGCCATTAAATTCACCCGAATTAAACAAAATACCATGCTCACAATAAGGTAATTCATGTTCAGGTAAAGGCTCACCATTAATCGGCTTAATGACATTAAGCAGTGGTAAACCATATTTACGAGCGAACTCAGCATCACGTTCATCGTGTCCCGGTACAGCCATTACTGCCCCTGTACCGTAGTGCATTAACACAAAGTTAGCCACCCAAACCGGCACTTTTTCTCCCGTTAATGGATGAATGGCATATACACCCGTCGCCATGCCTTTTTTCTCCATTGTGGCAAGCTCAGCTTCAGCCACTTTGGTATTTTTGCATTCTTGAATAAATTGGGCTAATTCAGGATTATTCTCCGCCGCTTTTTCTGCTAAAGGGTGTGCGGCGGCCACCGCCACATAAGAGACACCAAAGAAAGTATCAGGACGTGTGGTATATACCGTTAAGCTGTCGTCAGACTGGTCTAATTTGAAGGTAATTTCTACCCCTTCAGAACGCCCGATCCAGTTACGTTGCATGGTTTTTACTTGATCTGGCCATAATGGTAAATTGTCCAAATCACCTAATAATTGTTCAGCGTAATCGGTGATTTTAATAAACCATTGTGGAATGTCTTTTTGTTCCACCGGTGTATCACAACGCCAGCAACAGCCTTCATGTACTTGTTCGTTAGCTAAAACCGTCTCATCATTCGGGCACCAGTTCACCGTCGAGGTTTTCTTGTAAACTAAGCCTTTTTTGTACAATTCAGTGAAGAACCATTGTTCCCATTTGTAATATTCAGGTTTGCAGGTAGTGACTTCACGATCCCAGTCAAAACCAAAGCCCAAAATTTTGAGCTGGTTTTTCATGTAATCAATATTTTCGTAGGTCCATTTTGCGGGTGCGGTTTTGTTTTTGATCGCCGCCCCTTCTGCGGGTAAGCCAAAGGCATCCCATCCCATTGGTTGTAACACATTTTTGCCGTTCATACGTTGGTAGCGTGACACCACATCGCCAATGGTGTAGTTACGCACGTGCCCCATGTGCAGACGACCTGATGGGTAAGGGAACATCGAGAGACAGTAATATTTCGGTTTATTGGTATCTTTAATCGCTTTAAATGTTTTATTTTCAGCCCAGTATTGTTGAACTTCCGGTTCAATCAAATCGGGACGGTATTGTTCTTGCATAATGTTACCTTTGATTTTAACCGCACGTTGCGGCACGAATTTACTTAATAAAATGTGATATAGGATAGCCTAAAATCGCAAAAATTGACAGTGAAAAGCAAGAGAAAACGGGTGAAAAGTGATTTATTTCCTTGGCAATGTGAGGGGAGCTCAAATAAAGCCGAATGGGGATTGTTGGGGCTAGAAAAAGGGGATTGTTTTTCTGCTCTTAAACAAAATCCACCTAAAGTGCGGTGGATTTTTGATGTTTTTTCAGATTATGGATTCACTATCTCAGGGGTGTATTTCAACTTATAAATGGCGTCAATAAATTGCTGATTATCCACCGATTGCTTTGCCACGATAGTGACGACACGATCTTTAAAATTGGCTTTAGTGGAAACTACGCCTTCAATTTCTCGCAATTCTTTGTTAACTAAATACACACAAAGTTGGCAAGTCATTTCTTTAATATGGATTGCAACCTGTTTTTCGTCTGGATTCAGGCTCGATGTGGTGGCATAACTTGGATGAATCAATGCGAAAATAAGCCAACATGCACAGAAAATTTTTTTCATTTCCGTTCCTTTATTCTAAAAAGTAAGGCAATAGGGTGGGGTAAAATAAGAAAAACAACATGATGACAAACACAATGCTGTATAACCCAATAAAGCCTTTACGTGAGAGGTATTGGGTGCAGATCATTTTCTTAGAAAAGGTGAGTAACCAAAAACCATAGCCAAAAGACACTAATGCGACGAGTAGCATTGGCCAACGCAGATAGTCCAGCTCATTGAGGTTCACTAACCAAGAGGAAGAGACACCACATACTAGATAAATGAATGGTGCAATGCAACATAGTGTGGAGGTCACTGCAGCAAGCACTGCAGTAACACAAGTTGCAAGGAAAGTTTTGTTAGCGTTCTTTTGATTTGAATTCATAACCAAACGCTTTAGGATCAAACGAGTTTAATGGATCACCCCCCACTTCCGCATAGGGATAGCCAAAGTTATTCAATGGGCTGATTTCTGGCATAGGATAAAGATCAAAATCACGGGCGTGGTTATAACCAATCCAGTTCATTTCCCAGTTACCAAATAAGTAGCTGGATACGGCTTGTGTATCAGGATCATTCACCGATTTCTTTTCTGCTAAACGCATTTTGCTCACATCGGCAGCATCCACGGGCACCCAACCAAAACCGGCTAAATAAAATTCCGCACGACAATGTTGTCCTCCACTCACATTGGCGACACGATTATCATCGGCAGTGCCAAAGGCACTTTTGGAATACTTGCCCATTTTCACCGCTTGCCCTAAACGCACCCCAAAGATCTCACGAGCAGGGATACCCGAAGCACGGGCTAATGCCACAAACACCGAGTTAATATCGGTACATTTCCCTTTTAACACGCCGGTGGTTAAGATTTTTTCCACATCACCGTCACCACAACCTAAAACAGAATTGTCTCGTTCCATGTTGTTGACGATCCATTGGTGAATGAAGACGGCTTTTTTCAGCGGATTGGTTTCTTTCCCTACAATCTTATCCGCATAATCTTTCACAATCCCGTTTGTTTTGATGTGGGCAGTGGGTTTTAAGTATTCCAATACATCAACGGAATAATGGATTTTTTCAGGTGGTTGATAACTTTGTAAGGCACCTTGCAACATCGGTTCACGGTCTTGCGTTTCTAATACTAATTTCACTGTTAAAGCACGTTTATCAGCGTTTTTATCCCAGTTAGCAAACAAGGTTTTCGCGCCATAACGGTTATTTTCCGTGATATAGGCCGTGTTGTAGTTGCCTTCAAAGTGAATGGATTTGACAGTTTGATAATCGGCATTAAAGGGTAAAGGCACCCACAAGTTGGTTTCACCATGCGACCCTTTTGGTACAACCAAATCGAAGGATTTGGTCAGTTCGTAAGTGTGAGTTTCAGTCAGGGTATTTGGTAGAGATGTTGCAAATGCAACGGTAGAATAGCCCGCGATCAGTGCGGTAAGCAGTGTTTTCATTGAATTGTCCTATGTAGATAGATAAACATAACATGTTATATGCATCTTGTTTATTCGCCTTGCAAGTCGAATAAACGTGACACAGGTTACCCGAAAACGTCTAGAAAAGAAACAGGATTAATTAAAAATCTTGGTAATTTTTCACCGCATTTTGGCTAAAAATCTGTTTATCTTCCCAGCGGAGCATCGTCATACGGTTGCCCCAGACACAGCCTGTATCAAGGGCATAGATATTCTGAGGGGTAGGCGTATTCACCAGACTGGCCCAGTGCCCAAAGACAATTGGTATGCTTCGATACAGTGGGTTAGCTAAATTAAACCAAGGGGTGAGAGTTTCTGGTGCGGATTCAGGCGGTTGTTTACAATCAAAATCTAAGCGATGATCCCAATAGCAAAAACGCATACGGGTGAACACATTAATGCTGTAACGTAAACGATCCAAACCTTGTAAATCATCACGCCAACGATCAGGTTGGTTTTCGTACATATTTTCAATTAAATAGTGGTAATCACCATGACGCAGCACTGCTTCCACTTCGTGCGCACATTGTTTTGCCGTGGCCAGATCCCAATCGGGCGAAATGCCGGCATGGGTCATTAAAAAGTTCTGTTGCTCATTGTGTACAAGTAAAGGTTGGCAGCGTAGCCAATCGATTAATTCTTCGAAATCAGGGGCATTAAAAATGGCATCCACACGATCTTTCACTTTCACTTTTTTAATGCCAAGTGCGGTGGAAATCAGGTGTAAATCGTGATTGCCTAACACGGTCTTGGCGGATTCGCCGAGGGAGTTGACAAAACGTAAGCATTCGAGAGATTTATCCCCACGAGCGACTAAATCACCGACGAGATACAGTTGATCCTGCGACGAATCGAACTGTACTTTCTCAAGTAAAAGTTGTAGTTCATCATAACAACCTTGTAAATCACCAACCAAATATGTCGCCATCTTACACCACACTTATTCCCTGCATTAATCGTTTAAAGGTTCCATGATATCGTCTTTATTGACATCCACGGGCGGATTATCGGCTAACCAGTTCGCTAAACGAGCGTAATCTGCGATAGACAAGTTTTCTGCTCGAGCGGTTAATTCAACGCCTAAATCGGTGAGTTGTTCTGCGCTAAATAAGGTCGATAACGCATTACGTAAGGTTTTACGGCGTTGATTGAAGGCTTGGCTACACACACGGTTTAACCAATATAAATCTTTCACTGGATTCGGTAATACTTTGTGTGGCACTAAACGTACCACGGCAGAATCCACTTTTGGTGCTGGCTTAAATGCTGTTGGTGGCACTTCAAGTACAGGCATCACTTGACAGAAATATTGCGCCATAATAGTTAAGCGCCCATACGCTTTACTATTGGGTCCTGCACATAACCGTTTTACTACCTCTTTTTGTAACATAAAGTGCATATCTTGAATGCAATCATGGTATTTAAACAAGTGGAACATTAATGGCGTCGAAATATTATAAGGTAAGTTACCAAACACCCGCATTTTTTGCTTTTTTTCTGCCAGTTTGGCGTCCTGATAAAGCTGACCAAAATCAAACTGCATCGCATCCGTTTCAATCACTGTGATTTTATGGTGCAAGAAAGGGTGGTGGCGTAAGCGCTCGGCTAAATCACGGTCTAATTCCACTACGGTTAAATGATCGACCAATTCGCCCACAGGCTCAGTTAATGCGCCTAAACCAGGACCAATCTCCACTAAAAATTGATCTTTTTGTGGATAAATCGCGGAAACAATGCCTTGGATGACATTATCATCATGTAAAAAGTTTTGCCCAAAACGCTTGCGGGCAGTATGACCTAAATGTTTTTTTGAATTCATATTTTCTCGATTGTGGGTTCGCACTATGGCGTATCAAAAGTGCGGTCTATTATAAAGCAAAATCCCAGCATATGGGCTGGGATTTTTCGTTTAATTGATTTGCTAGTTAAAATAACGGATATCTGCATTTTTACGTAATGCCTTGACCCAATCGTTTTCAAATGCTTTAACTTGTTGATTGACCAATTGTTCATAGGCTTTTTGGCGATAGACATCAATGGTTTTATCTCCTTGACGCGTATTCGTCACCTCAAGGATATGCCAACCAAATTCCGTTTTAAATGGTGCAGAAATCGTGCCTTGTTTTGTTGAAAGCAATGTTTTTTGGAATGGTCCAACATAGGCTTCAGGAAACGCAAAACCTAAGCTCCCACCATTGGCGCCGGAAAGATAATCTTTTGAATATTTTAATGCGGCATCCGCAAAACTGATTTTACCTGCAATGATATCTGCACGAATTTGAGTTAACTGCGCTTTCGCTTGTGCATCATTTAAGAGTGGGTTTAATTTCAATAGAATATGTCTGACTTCATATTGTGGCGCAGAAACGGTTTTTTCTGTGCCTGCTTGCTTTGCGTGATTACGCAGTTGTTTACTTAATGCTTCAACTTGCTCTCGAGTCACATCAATACTTTGTCCAATCGCTTGATTGCGGATTTCACCCATTAAGATTTGATTGGCAATTTGTTGACGATAAGCATTATAACTAATGCCTTGATAATCTAATGCATCCAATAATTGCCCATAAGTTAAACCATTTTGGGCGGCAATACCTTCAATAATTTGCTCAACTTGCGCGTAATTGACTTTAATACCTGAATTTTGAATAGCTTGTTGCACTAAAATATCATCAATCACTTTGTCTAAGGCAACTTGATATTGCCCTTTTTTTCCCATAGTTTGTTTGACTTGGCTTTCTAATACGGGCACGCCATTCACGGTTGCCACAACGCGCTCAGTAGCCTGTGCGCTCGACACACAGATAAAAAGCCCAAGCATTGCCCAGAAAATAGATCTTACATTAATAATTTTCATCATCTATTCCATTATGTCGGTTAAAAATTACATTTGTTAGAGTATCAATTTTACAAAAGGTTCACAAACTTTATTTTGTCGGCGAAAGTAATGCCACTTCATAACAATTATCAAATTTCATTGTACGGACTTGCACTTCTTCATTGCGGCTAGTCGGGACATTTTTACCCACATAATCGGCACGAATTGGCAGTTCTCGATGTCCTCTATCGACCAGAATAACCAGTTCAATTTTTGCTGCACGCCCAAAATCCACTAACGCATCGAGTGCAGCACGGATCGTTCTACCGGTATAAAGTACATCATCGACTAAAATCACTTCTTTATTATGAATGCTAATAAAATTGGATGCGCCACTATAAGTTGGGGATTTGGAGTCTGGTTCCGCATATTCTAAATCATCGCGGTAAAAGGTGATGTCAAGATCAATAGAGGGTAAGTCAACATTAGCGAGATCGGCAATTTTTTTCTTAATTAATTCTGCAATTTCGGCACCACGTCGTTTAATACCGACAATCACAATATTGTCTAAACGCTGATGTTTTTCGATAATCTCATGTGAAATTCGGGAAATGGTGCGCAGAAATTGGTTTTCATCAATAATGATTTTTTCCATAAGATTGACCTAATGAGTGAAGGAAATTTTGGCGTTAAAATAGCATAAAAGCCCATAATCTCCTAGAGTGAAATCCGATTGGCGAAATAACCTATTAAAAAATAAACCGCACTTTCGGTAGACGGAGAAAAAGTGCGGTTCTTGTTGTTATTTGGCGTGGCGTTCTTTGAGTTTCGCGATGACATCCGCCCAGCTTAGATCGGCATCCTGTAACAAAACGGTCAAATGGTAGGCGAGATCGGCTGCCTCACAAATGGTTTCCTCTCTGTTTTTCACCGTTGCGGCAAGGGCCGTTTCCACCCCTTCTTCCCCGACTTTTTGCGCAATGCGTTTTGTGCCTTTGGCATACAGTTGCGCAGTATAAGAACTGGCTGGATCCGCGCCTTTACGATTGGCAATTAAACGTTCTAACTTACTGAAGAAAATCCAATCCGGCTGTGTTGTGTTTTCAAACTGATAAAAACAGCTTTCTGCACCGGTATGACAGGTTTCGCCAATCGGATTGACTAGAATCAGCAAAGTGTCGTTATCACAATCTAGGCTCATATCTACCACATTTAAAAAATGTCCTGAGGTTTCGCCTTTTGTCCACAAACGGTTTTTGGTCCGCGAAAAAAAGGTCACCCGTTTTTCCGCCAGTGTTTTCTCTAACGCCTCTTGATTCATATAACCAAGCATTAACACTTCACAAGTTGCCGCATTTTGGATAATGACGGGCAATAAATTATCGACTTTTTGCCAGTTGATGTGAGTTGGGTTTAGCATAAATTTCCTCATTTTTTATAAAACGATGAGCGTGTTCGTTTATTATTTTTACAACACGTTGTAAGTCAAGTTCATCATAGTTTACTGTAAATTCCAGATAGTCAATCTTCGCTTTGCGACAGCATTCCTTTTTGATTGCGTCACGTTCTACTGCGTTATTTTGGTAATGTCCGCTACCTTGATATTCAATTACCACAATCGGTTGACAATCTTTATCAATAATTAAAAAATCCACTCTTTTCTGGTTAATCAAGTGAAATGCATTGCTATCATTGACTTGGATAAACTCACCCATTGCAACTTGACTAAATAATTGAAAATATTTTCCGTTTTGTTGTGTATCTAATAATGTTTTTAACTGAGTAAAAAGTGCGTATTCACTTTTATTCATTAAATTCGATTTTCTAAACTCAGCTTTTGACAGTATTTCTAGTTTATTTGACTGTTTGAAATCCGAATAAGTATATCTATTTTTGTTTTTTCGCTTTTTAGTCAATATGATCATAATGACTTTAAAGATAAAAATAAAAATAGCTAATCCAATGAGAGGGTAAAGCGAGCTAAGTTGGCTGAAAATGCCCTGCCACATTATTTTCTCACCTCAATCTTTTCCTTTCTCAAATAATCTTTTAATTCCCCAATATCAATAATACGTTTATGGAACACGCTGGCAGCGAGCGCACCATCCACATTGGCTTCAATAAAGGCATCACGGAAATGCACCATTTCACCCGCACCGCCTGAGGCAATCAGGGGAATATGGCAGACATTACGCACGAGTTTTAATTGGGCGATGTCATAACCTTGACGGACACCATCTTGGTTCATCATATTCAGCACGATTTCGCCCGCACCACGACGTTGCACTTCTTTTACCCAGTCGAGTAATTGCCAGTTGGTTTGGCGAGTGCGGCTTTCATCGCCCGTATATTGATTAACCCAGTATTTTCCTGTTTCTTTTTCAAACCAGCTGTCGATCCCTACCACAATGGCTTGCACACCAAAACGATCTGCTAAGCGATTGATTAAGTTTGGGTCAGCAAGTGCGGGGGAATTGATGGAAATTTTATCCGCACCAAAGGCAAATAATTTTTCCGCATCTTCCACGCTTTTAATTCCACCTGCTACGCAAAATGGAATATCAATCACTTGTGCCACACGCTCCACCCAGCTTTTATCAATGGTTCTGCCGTCAGAGGAGGCGGTAATATCGTAGAAAACTAATTCATCTGCCCCTTCTTCTGCATAGCGTTGTGCCAGTGGCACGATATCGCCAATAATCTCGTGATTGCGAAATTGTACGCCTTTGACCACTTGCCCATCACGTACGTCTAAGCAAGGAATTATGCGTTTTGCCAACATTCGATTGCCTCCTGTACGTTAAATTTGCCTTCCAATAAAGCACGTCCCACAATCACGCCAGCCACGCCCGTGCCTTTGAGGGCTTGAATGTCCGCAAGGGAACCAATCCCGCCTGATGATTGGAATTGAATTGTCGGGAATTGGGTACAGATTTCTTGATATAGCACCACATTAGAACCTTGCAGAGTGCCATCTTTCGAAATATCGGTGCATAACACGTGTTGCAAACCGACTTCACGGAAATCGGCGATTAAGTCTTCTAAAGACACCCCGCTGTTTTCTTGCCAACCGCTCACTGCGATCTGTTTTTCACCTTGTGCGTTAATGTTGACATCTAACGCTAAAACAAATTTTTCTGCCCCGTATTTTTTAAACCATTGTTTGACCATTTCGGGTTGTTTGACTGCGGTTGAACCAATCACTACGCGATTTGCCCCCACCGCCAGTAAATCCGCCACATCTTGCTCAGTACGAATACCGCCGCCCACTTGAATTGGGCAATTCACTGCGTTGATGATTTCACCGATGAGTGTTGTTTGGCGTTTAGTCGGATCTTTCGCACCAGTCAGATCCACCAAATGTAACTGTTTCGCCCCTTGTGCTACATAATCTTGAAATTGAGTAATAGGGTTATCAGAATAAAGCGTTTTCTGCCCGTAATCGCCTTGATAAAGACGTACCACTTGACCATCAATCAGATCAAGGGCGGGGATAATTTGGGATGTTTGCATAATATTTCCTTGTTTTTTATACCTAGGGTAATAAATTACCCTAGGTTAATCATCAACTTACCCCTACGGGGTAAAAGAGGTTATTATAAATTTCGTTCAAAGAACGTGTCGTCAAATTGGATTTTGTTTTCGGTAAATAATTGTTTTATTTCATTTTTAAAATTTGCAGTTTTGTGATGCTCTTTTTGGTTTTTAATATAGTTGATAATTTTTTCTTTTTCATGTTCGTTATACGTTAACGCACAATACCCCACTGACCACGCATTAAAATAGGGGAATTTATCTGGGTGATTTTCTAAAAAGAGATGTGTGGTTTTCTTTAATTTCCTCATAAATTCAGCAACAGCCATGCTTTGATGAATATCGACAAAGAGATGGATATGATCAGGCATACCATTTACCCGATGTAAAATGCAATGGTAGTTTTGGGTAAATTTCCAAATGCAACGATATAAATCAGCTTCGTATTGTTCTGTAATGGTTGGCTCGCCATATTTCGTTCTAAAAATGATGTGATACAGCAAGCGTGTGTAGCTCATTTGGGGTTCCTTTATACCTATGTCTCTATATACCTAGAGTAACGACTTACCTTAGGTTAGTCATCAACCTACCCCTTTGGGGTAGATTTGTTTTTCCAAGTACCCCAAAGGGGGACGATTTTGTGTAACCTAGGGTAATTTATTACCCTAGGGATTAAGGACGATCTGCTAGCGAACTCGCTCCACAAAATTACGCAAAAATAACGCGCCTGCCTTGCCAGAACGCTCAGGGTGGAATTGTGCGCCATAAAAATTGTTATGTTGGATTACCGCAGAAAATGGCACGCCGTAATCGCAAGTAGCAACAGTATGTGGATTGGGCAACACGCCGTAGCTATGCACAAAATAGAAATAGCTGTCTTGCTCAATGCCTGCAAATAACGGGTGATCGGCGACATAATGCACCTTATTCCAGCCCATATGCGGTAACGGTAACTGACAATCCGGTAATTTTTCGGTTTTGCCCGACATCAATTTTAATAAGTCCAAATTGCCTTCTTCGGAATAGTCGGTCATTAATTGCATCCCTAAACAAATCCCCAAAACAGGTTGCGTTAGGTTTTGGATAACCTCAATTAAGCCTAAATCCGCCAAATTTTGCATCGCTGCTTTTGCCGTGCCCACACCGGGCAAAATCAATTTCTCGGCAGATTGGATTTTTTCGATATTATCGGTAATTTCTGCGCAATACCCTAAGCGGTCAACAGCAAATTTGACTGAGGAAAGGTTCGCGCAACGGGTGTTGATGATGGTGATGTTTTCCATATTACCTCGATGTAAGAATCTCAGTTATTGCTATTGCAATACCAATAATAGCAAAAAGAATATTCCAAAAGTTTTGTTTATCTTGTTTTCTCTTTTCTTGAATATTACGTTTATTTTCAGCATCTAAATTTAAAATATAATGGACATTCGATAGTTGTTCTAATAATTCATTAGATGAATTATTGATCTCGAGAACTTTATCGATATATTTCCAAGTTTCGGTAAGACTTGGATTTTTGATTAATACTGGCTGATGAAAGAAGAAAATAGCATTGAATTTTGTAGCTTCTATATACAGTTGGTTTAATGTATCAATATTACAATTTGTACAATTTACCATTTGAGCCAATTCATTACTAATCATTTCAATTGCAGATAAGTAAGAATACGCTAAAGAATATAAAATGATTTGCCTTTGAAAATTATATTTTTGCTCTGGTATTTTTGAGAAAAATGAAATTCCTCTACCATCAATATGCTCAAGATGAGATGGATACTCTGTGAAATCATTTTTTTTAATCGCCTTAGAGGCTCTCAGAGATAAAGATAATTGCTCTGCTATGCTATCGTTAAAACCATTTTCATTTATAACCATACATAGTGA
>JBLUWJ010000006.1:0-89985 GCA_049888895.1 Bisgaard Taxon 45
AACTCACTCTCCTTACTTGATTAATGGTAATTGGGAATGTGTTATAGAATTGGCAGAGCTTATTTAGATGAAAAATAGAACTATTAGAGAAATATCTGAAAATCCTAAAAGTATTATCAACTCTGCGATTATGGCATTTAAGTCTTATAAGAAGATCTCCGTTTTAGTTGAAGGTGTTTCAGATAAAGAATTACTATCTTCTATATTTAACAATAAAATTTTTTTTCGTGAGTGTAGAGGTAAAAAAAATGTAATAAAATGTTATGAATTTTTAAAGTCAATTAATTCTAAACAGATAGGAATTTATTTTCTAATAGATACTGATTTTGATTCACTTTTAGGTAGAATAAAGAATGATGATCTAATAATATATGCATTTTATTGTAATGATGAAAAAAAATTTTATTTTAATGACATAGAGAATTTCCTTATACATGGTGAAGGATCTTTAGCGTTAGAGAAATTGTTTTTTAATTTAGGGCCAGTAATTGAAGATGTAGATCTTTTAATAGTAAAAGATAAGCTAGAGAAGTTTTCTAGAATATTAGGCTCTTTTAGAGCTTCTGATGCAAAATTGAAGTGTTATGATTACCAACATAGTATATTAGATGGAGTTAATTTATTTGATTTTGTTAATTTTACATATACACCAGAATGGGATATGGATTTTAAGTATGAAGATCTAAGGGATAGATTAAATTTATCTTCTCCTAGGAAAAATGACATAGAAGAACTATTTTCTGAAGCTGAAAATTTTAGAAAAGTGTGTTGTAAGTGGGAGTTAAGTCACGGTCACGATTTATCTAAAATTTTGAAGGAATTTCTAATTAATAACACTAAAGGAAAATTAATCAAGAAAGAAACTGAGGATGCATCTGATATTGAACTTATGCTAAGAATATCTTTAGAAAAAGAAGTGTTTCTACAGACTAATGTTGGTAAGAAGTTATCTTCTTTATGCAGCAGTATTAAATAACATCTTCCCCCTGATTACACTCGTGTTTCACCACGATGGCACTTGTATCCTCACAAGTGCCTTTTCCTTTCCTCCAGAATGTTAAATACTCATCACAAACCACAACATAAACAACCGCGATCAACAACATATTTCAGATATAACAGTTTTTTAATCAATACTGTCGTATAATAAATAAGCTATTTTCACTTTTATTAGGATGGTCTTTATGAGAAAACTTCAGTATTTCAAATCCCTCGGCGTTGCACTTTTGGGAAGTCTTTGTTGGTTAAGTGTTAATGCGCAATCTCAGTTATTCACGCCAGATAAGATGACTAAAATTGAAAATAAATTGATCGGGGAACACAAACTTTCTTTGCAGTGGGTGAGTTGGGAAACGTTTGGTTCAGTGGATATTTTAAGAGATGCTGAGGGGTTAAGCATTGAAGGGATGCAAAAGGTAAATGGGAATTTTGTCTCTTTATTTGGCAAAATTATGGTGATCGACGAAAAAGCCTTTCTTTTTACAGGGGAAATTGTCACCCGTGTTGACCATATTAACAATGGCAATGCATGTACACGAAATGGCACCTTTGAATTCCGTGCGACAGGCAAACGTCAATATTGGCGTTTACAACAAATGAAGAATCCTTGTGATCCCGTGACAGATTATGTTGATGTGTATTTCTAAGTCAGTAAAGTGCGCTGGACATTTCTGTAAATTTGACCGCACTTTTAAACGGAGAGCAAGATGACGTCAATTGAAAAGCTGAAGAAGATTGAAGACTATGTTTTACAACATAGTCAATACCATTTTTATTTCGCTAAATCACCATTTGGTATGTCGTTGAGGATGCAGTATTACTATTATCCTGAGGATATTCCCGAAGCCACTAAAGATTTAGGCGCTCATTTCTTAACGCAAGCGGGCTATGAAGATTTTTATACGCCGCTTGAAGAGCTGATGAGCAAAGCGAATATCACGCCACCTAGTCCTGCGGAGATGATTGAGGGAGGCAACTGGCGATTTTTTGCGATTAAATTCAATTTCTTTTCTCCGCTAAATCCAGCATTGAAAAAATACTATAATACAGAATATGTCACTTTTATTTGCATACCTTGCCAAGATCATGAAGGTCAGGATAGTATGGAATTGCTTTATACCTCACCAACAACAGGTAATCTGTTCAAAGAAATGGGTAATAGCCAATTGCTTGATCCAAGCTGTGAAACGGATCAAGCTTATTTGCAATTACTTGATGAGGCGGTCAATTTTCTTTGTGAAAAATTAGGTATTGATGCGCCACTACCAATCTCTATACCTGAAGCGTTGAGCGAGCTTGTTGCGTTATTACATATTCACGATGATGAAGCATTTCAACAGCGTTATCAACAAATTCAAGAGGCGCCTGAAAAATGCTTACTGGATTTAGTCGAACAAGGCTATGCAGAGGAAGGCGATAAACCTGAAGTTGCATTTTTGCGTTATCGTTTTTTATTGCAACCCATGCTAGAGTCGTTTGATACGGATTGGCGTATTGATAATGACACATTAAGTGAATATCTATCAAATGTCATCGGCAAGCAATTTAAACTGCCCCAAAAAGCCCTCGCACCTGATGAAATTGTCGAACGCTTAGAGAAAAAGAGCGACTATACTTTGCTAAATATTGAAACGGAACAAGATTCATACAGTTTATTTGTCTGTAAACAGAAAGATAAAAAACGTATTTTACAGCTAGCAAGCCTGTTAGATCTTGGTATTGTGCCTTTTTAAATAGAAAGAGTGATAAAGCGTAATCTTATTTTTTATGTGTTAATAAGTTGGCTAAAATGGCTGTTCTCATTCTAGCACTCGTATTTTCACGAGTGCTTTTTCATTTCTCATTCAGTTACAATAATTATCTATAATT
Source organism: Bisgaard Taxon 45 (assembly GCA_049888895.1). Lineage (GTDB taxonomy): Bacteria > Pseudomonadota > Gammaproteobacteria > Enterobacterales > Pasteurellaceae > Pasteurella. Next base: position 2,869 of record JBLUWJ010000006.1, read on the forward strand.
ATATGATTTTTAATGATGTATGCGATATCTGTCGTTAAAAATCTATCCTCATTGTTATCGTTAATAACGAGCTAGAAATGTCAAGATAATTTTTACAGTAAAAAAAGCTTGTCATTGATCAAGATATGGATAATAATTCACCGCTAACTTAAATCTACTGTACGACTTAATCGAGTCAGCTTTGGTGCTGTACAGTTTAGCCAAGATGGGGGCAGGGCGCTCACAGCCTGTACGCCAGACGGTATCTCATTTATGTCATTCAGAAAGTTAGCGTGAAGATTGGACTTGGATGTACATGAACGACAAGCGTTTTATTCACTTTTAATTTATCTGTCTATTTATGAAAAAAATTTCGTATTTATCACTCTGTGTTATTTCGGGACTCTACAGTCAAATTGCCGTTGCACAAAATAATTTAACCAATACTGTAAACCATATTGAACTTGATGCGATACATGTCGATGCACTCGCTGAGAGCAGACAAGGTGCACCGTTGGGTGGGCGTTTAATGGCAAGTGAAAAAATTATTCCAGCGTATAGCCTTAAACAACGTGGCAGTAATCTTGGTGATGCGTTATCGAGTGAGCTGGGTATTCATGCTAGTCAATTTGGTGGTGGGGCGTCTGCGCCGGTGATCCGTGGACAAGAAGGCAAGCGGATTAAAGTGCTGAGCAGTGGTAATGAAACTTTGGATATGTCTGCTATGTCGCCTGATCACGCAGTGACCGTGGATAGCCTGTTAGCTAAAAAAGTTGAAATTTTACGTGGTGCAAATACGTTATTGTATAGCTCTGGTAATGCAGCGGGCGTTATCAATGTGGTCGATAATAAAATTCCGACTGCTGAAGTAGCTGGGATTGAAGGCGAAGTGGGTTTAAGAACGGGCAGTGCGGACAATGAACGTCTGGTGAATGTGGCATTAGATGTGGGATTATCAAAACATTTTGCATTACACCTTGAAGGTTTGCACAAAAAAGCCGGTGATTATCGCACACCTTCTTATCAGTATCAGGGGAACACGCATCATAAATTGGCAAATAGCTTTGTGGATAATCGAAGTGGCAGTGTTGGACTTTCTTGGGTGGGTGATAAAGGTTATTTAGGTGTCGCGTATAGCCAACGCAAAGACAAATATGGGTTACCTGCGCATTCACATCTCTACGATGAATACTACATGCATGTTTTATTATCCGATGCACATTGGCGTAAGCCCTATCTAAAACATTATCCATTTTTAATGGAAGAAACCGACATTGATTATAATAATCCCGGTATTGATTGTATAAAAAAAGAGTGGCATAGCCATGGGCATCTGTGTAATCACGGTCATGCTCATCACGGAAATGGGCAACATAGTCACGATCATCACGCGCATGCCGATCCGCATATTGCGTTAAATACGCAACGTTGGGATTTGCGTGGCGAATGGAAAAATCCAGTAAAAGGCTTAGATAAAGTCCGTTTTTCGCTTGCCAAAGTTGGTTATCGCCACGATGAAAAATCAGGGGCGATCTCAGACAATTCATTTAAAAATAAAGGCTATTCAGCACGTGTTGAATTCCTTCATCAGCCGATTGCGGGCGTCAGTGGGTTAATTGGTTTAAGTCATGTATATCAAGATAGCTATGCGTTAGATAATCATACGCTTGAATATCGTAAACAAAATCTCCTTTCTGATCATACTACGGCTCAGCAAAGCCTCTTTTTAATGGAGCATGTTGAATTAGGTAAATGGCAATTTGATATTGGTGGGCGTGTGGAAAAACAACGCATTGCGATGAAATATCATTTTAATGTGCCAAAAGATGAGCAGCCACCGGAAGAGCTGACTCGACCACATAAATCGAAAGCCTATTCTTATGCTTTATCGGCAAATTATCAATTAAATGAACGACATCAGTTTAATATGATTGTTTCGCATCAAGAACGTTTGCCAAATGCGCAAGAGCTATATGCGCATGGAAAACACTTAGCCACCAATTCTTTTGAAGCCGGAAATAAAAATCTGACAAAAGAACGCTCGAATAATGTCGAATTAGGTTGGGGTTATACAGGGGAAAAATTAGGGATCAAATTAAGTGGCTACTATCAACAATTTTCTAACTATATTTATGCCGCTATTTTAAATAACAAAACAAGTTGTCCGTGGCGACCTAATTCCCGTTGTTTACGTTCATTAAGCGATGATTATCCATTACGCTTGTATCGCTACAATCAAGCGAAAGCAAAGATTTATGGGTTGGAAGCCGAAGTGAGCTATCAAATTTCCTCAACACACAGTGTGTCCGTTTTTGGTGATTATGTGCGGGGTAAGTTAAAAGACCTTCCGTCTCTCCCGATTGGATATAAATATATCTATAACGAAAATTATGACATGGTTGGTGTACAACCAACGGGTTGGGAAAAACAACCTGATGGGAATGCACCTCGTATGTCACCAATGCGTTTAGGCATAAAATGGAATGCGTATTTTGACAACGGCATAAGTTTCAATACGCAGCTTTATCGAGTCTTTGCACAAAACAAAGTGGCACGACTAGAAACACCAACGAAGGGGCATACTATGTTGAATCTTGGCATGAGTTATGATGGTAAAATGGGCAATAATGAGTATACTTTATTTGCCAATGTGAATAATGTGCTAAATAGTAGAGTCTATAATCATACTTCGTTCTTATCCTATATTCCGCAAAGTGGTCTAGGTCTTAATGTGGGAATGAATTTTAAATTCTAAGGATGAATACGTAAATAAATCGTCTTACTGTAGAGATGTCAAAAACATTGTTTAATTTTAACCAATCTTTCGATGGCACTCGTGGGAACACGAGTGCCTTTTTTTCAGTATGCTAAGCACTGGTCACAGGCGAACACTTTCTCATTTTTTAAACCCGAAAGAAAATCCCACTTTCATCTTTTTTCTGCAAAATTTGCCAGCGGTAGACCGCACTTAAACGTTCGCTTTGCATCACATCTTCTACATCCCCTTGTGCAATAATTTGACCTTGTTGCATTAAAATAATGTGGTCGGCGTAACTGGCAGCGAGATCTAAATCATGCAATACCATGACGGCATTAAATTGGGTCTTATGCTGTTTTAAAAATTGCATAAGACTTTGTTGGTGACGAATATCCAAGTGATTACAAGGTTCATCTAATAAAATCACAGGCGCATTTTGCATTAACGCACGTACGATATTGGCGCGCTGCTGTTCACCACCGGAAAGTTGATTGATCCGTTTATGACGTAAATGGCTGAGTTCAAATTGATCTAATAATACTGATAAATGTTGTTGATCCACTTTTCTGGCGGAGAAAAGAGTTGGATTGAATTGTCCTAATTTGACATATTCTTCCACACTCAACGGCATACCATAGCGCCCATTTTGTGTCACAAAGGCTAATTTTCCTGCTCTGATTTGTTCTTGCACGGGGTGTCCGTTGAGGGTGACCTGTGCATTAAAATAGCCTAATAAAGCACGCAATAAGGTAGATTTGCCTGCGCCATTCGGACCAATAATCGCGGTATGTTTACCCTGTGGAATGGTTAACTGGTCAGTTTGTAAAATTACTCGCTCATTTGCCTTTAAGGATAAGGGTTGTAATTCAAAGAGTGCTTGCATACAACGGTTCCTTACACTTTACGTTGTGTTGATTGGATAAAGATCCAGAAGAAGAAAGGACCACCAAGTAAGGCAATCACAATACCCACAGGCAGATCAATGGGATAAGTGATAAGACGAGAAGCACTATCCACCGCTAATAAAAATACCGCGCCAACCCAAGCAGACAACAAAATCAGTTTACGGCGATGTCCACCGATGACAGTTGTTAAAATATTCGGGATCATCATGCCTAAAAAACCAATAATACCAGATAAAGAAACGGCAGCACCCGTTAGTAAGGCGGCTGCAATGACGGTCTGTAAGCGGAGTTTGGATACGGATATCCCCATGGTAAAGGCAGTATCCTCACCAAGCATTAAGCAATCGAGTTGACGACCCAAAGTCGCCATCCAAACTAAGCCAATCAACATAATTGCAAGAGGGTAGTAAACAGGGGTAAAACCAGCTTCAGATAAACTGCCTGCTAACCAGATAGTGGCACTGCGTAATACCAGATCATCGGATAAAAACAAGATGAGCCCAACCACCGCTGAACAAAAGGCGCTGAGAATAAAGCCCATGATCAATAAACCGAGCGTTCCCCCCCCGAATACGTGATGGGCAAATAAAATCACTAAACAGACGACTAAGGCACCGACAAAGGCAGCAAGAGGCACACCAATACCAATGGTACCAAATGCCAATACACAAATGACGCCTAACGCGGCACCACCAGAGGTGCCAATTAGACTAGGATCGGCTAAGGGATTTTCAAATAAGGCTTGTAGCCCGGCACCGGCTGCTGCGAGTGCGGCGCCAACGAGTAAAGCATTGAGAATACGAGGAATGCGGATATCAAAAACGATAGGATCAAGGGCATTTGGTGGCTGCCAACCACCAAAGCCCACGCCAGTTGAAAACCAAATCAGTAATACGGTTCCCAATATGGCAAAAAAGACAGACAGTTTTTTCATTCGGAATGCAGATTACTTCGCTAAATCATGTAAACGTTTTAATACTTCAGGGGTATTTAACCCATAACGTAAGTAATCATTAGCAGGCCAGAAATAAATATGACCGGATTTTGCTGCTGGGCTATTGGCAATCTCTGGGCGTTCTAATAATTTTTCTATCCCACCAATGACCTCTTTTTGGTGCTCTGCCACAATAATGACATCGGGTTGTGCGGTTAACCATGCTTCACGATTGAGTGGTTTAATACCCACCACATCAACCGCCGCATTGACGCCACCTGCGCGACGGATTAATTCATCTGCTGCGGTATGTTTCCCTGCCACTACGCGACCATCATAGGTTAATAAATAACGTTTCCCTGTGTTGGGTAATGCTTGGATGCCGGCTTCCCATTGGCTTGCCACTTGGTTTGCTTTGTCTTGCTTACCCATTAATTGACCCACTTCACGAATCGCTTTACCAAAGGCATCAATATGATCTTCGGGTAAAACATTGACCGCGTTTACACCAAGTTGTGTTAGATTATCGAAGATCGTTGCAGGCATTGCCATATAAGAACCTAAGACTAAATCCGGTTTGCTTTGCACAATCGGCTCAACAGCGAGTTTGCGATGAATACCAATCACGGCGACTTTTTCTAAGGCAGGATTCATGGTGGTTTGATCACGTCCCACAATCTTATCTTGAGCGTCTAATGCCACCACAATATCGGCCACATCAGGCGTTAAGGTGACAATTTTGTGTGCATAGGCAAACGGGGTTAACGCAGATAAAAACAGAAGCGTAAGAAGTTTTTTCATAATCATGTCCTATAATATGAGTGTGACTGACAGTTTCAGTGTGTATATTGTGTCATTTGTCAGCTATGATGACGCAGTGATATACACATGTTTGGCGATATAAATAAACTTCGCCATTCTATACTGTTAACAAAATAATAACAATTATCATTATAAAATTATCTTGTTTTTTCATGGCAATTGTTTTGTGGAGCCTAGAATCAAGAGCGACAGTGGTGCGTTATAAGGAAAGGGATATACCAAAAGCGAAATATATAAAAATAGCCAAACAAAGTTGTTTGGCTATTTTTGTTAATAGTGCAGTTATTTTTGCTGATATTGTTGTTTCAGCTTTTCTTTTTGTGATTCCACTTCAGCTTGTAACTTATCCATTGCTTCCAATTTGGCGCCTAGTACGGCCAAATCTTTTTGTGCTTCAACTGGATTTGCCGTTGCTTTAACTACGAGTTCAAGTGTATCTATCGCGGTAGTATGGGCTTCTTTTGTTTTTTCGGCTAAACGCAAGACATCAGGATCTTTAAGCTGTAATCCATCCAGTTCTGCACTGGTTGCTTGTAGTTGAGTACGCAAATTTGAAATTAATGCATTAATTTCTTCAGGCGATAATTGTTTGCCCTTTTCCATTTCTGCGACTTTTTGTTGTAAAGTGTCCACTTCTTTATTCATTTTTTGATCGGTTGCCACTTGCCATTTGTCAAAAGCTTCATAGTCTTTGCGGAATTGTTCTTGTGGGTTAAGCGTGATTTCCATTTTTGATGATGGTTCGGCATTTGTTGTCGTGTTGTTTGCATTATCACAAGCAACAAGACTCCAGGCAAATAGCGAGGCTAAACTGATTTGTAGGACTTTTTTCATATCGTTTCCTTATATTGATATAGGGCTTGTTGTTTTATTTATATACAATCCGATTCATTATAGAGTATCAAATGGCGTTTTAATAGCAGTTTTTGCGAAGGAAGAAAACTCGATACGAGTTATCCATTGTGTGGCTTTTGTTTTCTATTTACCTCATTTCCGCACAAGAGAACCATTAACTAAGAAACAAATGATCGAGATTAAAAATAAATTACTTGGTCAACATATGTTGTCTTTACAGTGGGAAAATCCTTGTGATCCCGTAATAGACTATGTTGATATTTATTTTTAGGGCTAAAAAAGTGCGGTAGGATTTTGTACATTTATCACACAATTTTTTCGTGACCTATTTTCATGTTTTTCTAAATAATGCTACTATGGGACAATTTTTAACAAAGTATTGACATTTACTTGCACAATGAATGGGTTACTTTTTACTTTTCTCAGCATTCCGATTATTGCCACCTTACTGCCTTTTTTACCGTTTAATCACTGGGCAGTAAGGATCTTTGATTTTCCGCGCTTACAGATTGCGATCCTCAATTTTCTCTGCCTCGTCATCGGCTGGATCGTTTTGCCTGAGCCACGTTGGCTGCTTGTCATCTTGCAATTATTGAACCTGATTTGTATGGGTTATCAGATTTGGGAAATTTTGGCTTATACGCGTTTAACGCGTCCGCAAGTCTTGCAATATCAAGGAGATCGCGATCAGCGTAGTATCTCGTTATTGACCACCAATGTGCTGACGCCTAATCGTCAAGTACATAAATTATTATCGCTGATTGACCAATGGCAGCCTGATGTCGTATTAACACTCGAAACAGATCAGTGGTGGGAAGAAAAATTATCATCTCTCGAAGATCATTATCCTTATACAGTGAAAATTCCCCTTGATAATTTATACGGTATGCATTTATATAGCCGCTTACCTTTGCGTAATACGGAAATCCGGCATTGGGTGCAAGAGGATATTCCTTCTATTTACACAGAAGCCTGTTTGCCTTCTGGTGAGTGGATTCATTTGTATTGTTTGCATCCTATGCCACCTACGCCAACAGAAAGTGCAACCTCAACTCAACGTGATGCCGAATTGCTCTTGGTCGGACAAGAGATCAGTGATAATAATCAATCGGTGTTAGTGTTTGGGGATTTAAATGATGTGGCTTGGTCCACTACCTCACGTTTATTTCAAAAAACCAGTGGTTTATTAGATCCGCGTGTGGGACGGGGATTATACAGTACCTTTCATGCGAAATACCCTTTTTTACGTTGGCCATTAGATCATATCTATCACAGTAATGATTTCATGATGCGTGAGATTCATGTGCTATCAGATATCGGTTCGGACCATTTCCCCGTTTATGGGTGTTTCCAATACCATCCTAGTGTTGAAGTTGCCCAACCTGAGCCTGAGGTGGAGGAAAGTGATCATGAATTAGCACAGGAAAAAATTGCGGAGGCGGAGCCTGAGAAAAAAGTGATAGAGGAGAAATATTAGATTCAAAAGGCGCTCTGTGGACATATCGCAACTTGCTTCAGATGAAACGAGGAAAAAAATGGCACCTTGCGAGGTGCCATTTTGTTATCTGCTAAGTGTGCTTAACAAGCCTGTTTACCAAATTCATCTTGACGTAAAATGTGACGTACACTTTCATCAAATTGTGCTAATACTTGTTCGGCATCTTTCGGATCTTTGCCTTTCGCATCAAGGTAGAATTTAATTTTTGGTTCTGTACCAGATGGACGAACAATCAAACGGCTACCATTTTCGAGGACAAACACTAAAATATCACTTTGGCGATCGGTTTTGGTGTGATCCAAGAATTGTGCCACATTGAAACCACCAATGTTGCTCGGTGGATTTTGACGAAGTGCGGCCATTAATTTGCCAATTTCTGATAAATCATCCACACGAATAGAAATTTGTCCGCTCACATAAGCACCAAATTCTTGCGTGAATTCATCCGCGTAGTCAGCCAAGGTTTTGCCTTGTTTTTTCAAATTACGAACTAAATCTAAGAATGCAATTGCTGCGGAGATCCCATCTTTATCACGTACTTTGTCTGGATCGACTAAATAGCCTAAGGCTTCTTCAAAGCCGAATAACAATCCATCGACTTTACCAATATATTTAAAGCCAGTGAGCGTTTCTTCAGATTGGAAACCGTATTTTTTCGCGATTTCGGCAAGGGCTGGGGATGACACTAATGAACAAGCAAGAATGCCTTTTTGTCCTTGTGCATGATATTGTTTCGCTAAATACCAACCTAAGAAACAGCCTACCACGTTACCATGCAACGGTTTCCAATTCCCTTCCGCATCTGGTACGGCAACCGCTAAACGGTCAGCATCAGGGTCGTTGGCAAGAATAAATTCGGCATTTTTTTCTTTTGCTACTTTAATAGCTAAGTCTAATGCGCCTTTTTCTTCTGGGTTTGGGAAGTTCACTGTTGGGAAGGTACCATCTGGCCACACTTGCTCTGCCACTAAATGCGGTTGCGGTAAACCCGCTTTGGCTAGGGTTTTACTTAACACTTCATAGCCAACCCCGTGCATTGCGGTATACACATAGTTAATGTCTGTTTGCGGTTCTTTAGCAAGGCTAGCCGTTTTGGCAATGTAAGCATCAACCACTTCATCATCTAATACGATAAAATCTTGGCTACGCGGTAAATCGTTAATTGAGCCTGCGGCCACTTTATCAATCAGTTTGGCAATGTCTTTGTCAGCAGGTGATACAATTTGACCACCGCCATTGGCTTTACCTAAATAGACTTTGTAGCCATTATCTTCTGGTGGGTTATGACTTGCGGTCACCATGACACCCGCAGTGGTATCGAAATATTTGATCGCATAAGCAAGGACAGGGGTCGGTAATTTACGTGGTAATAAGTAGGCTTTGATGCCTGCGCCTGCCATGATTTCGGCCGTATCACGTGCAAATACATCTGAATTTTTACGCCCGTCATAGCCAATCACAATAGAAGGGGTGTGATCATAGTCTTTTAAATAATTGGCTAAGCCCCCCGCTGCTTGCGCAACTAACACGCGGTTCATCCCCATTGGTCCGGCTTGTAAACGACCACGTAAGCCTGCGGTACCAAACTGTAAACGTCCATCAAAGCGAGCATTTAAATCTGCGTTTGCTTTAGCATCCCCCGTTTTTGCTGCCTCAAGAAGTGCGGTGAGTTCTGCATGAGTTTCAGGATCAGGATCTTGTGCTAACCAATTTTGAGCAAGGGTTAAGATTGACATAAATTCTCCTTAATTGTATTAAAAAGTACGCGGTATATTGCATGATTAGACTAGCCGAAAAAGAGCAGAATGAAAATGATCAAACTCAAATTATTTGAACTGAGTCACTTTGCAATCGATTACATTCTTATTTATCTGGAACGGCGAGCAAGATCTGTATAAGAAAAGGGTAAAAAGAGAGAAGCGCATTCTCTCTGTAATGCGACCTTATAATAGGAAAGCGGCGCCCCATTTAATGATATCAAAGAAGAATTTATTTTGGTTGGTTGCTACACCGTCTGGACTGTGTTTTTCTTGCTGAGAGAGATCCTCCGCCATGCCACTTTTATATTGCCCTTTGACCACAGCAAGATCATCTTTTGCTTGTTTTCTCAACAAACGACATTGTTCTTCTTCTAATGATTTTTCTTGGGGTTGCTTAAACTTTTTGTACTGTCGGGTGGCATAGCCCATGGATTTTTCATCTGCTTGGATCATTTTGACATATTGCTCACCAATAATCGTTTCTAATGGGTAGAAAAATACATATTGTGAATGGATATACGCATCTTCTTTAGAAAAATATTCACGTTGGATACGGGTTAAATTGGGGTAAATACATTGTTCTGCTTGTGTGCTGGCGATAGCCCAACGTCTGGCATCTTGATCAGATAATTCATAATCAAGATTAGCAAATTCAGCCGGAAATGTACTGGGTTTGCTGGATAAACAAGCCGTCAGAGACAAGGTTGTGATGATTAGCATTAATATTCTTAACATATTACACCTTAATTAAAGGATAAAAATTGCGCGCGATTGTAGCAATAATTAGACTATTCGCAAAGCCTTTAATTGCCGCATGAAGACAAAAGTGCGGTGTATTTTTAGTTTGTTTTGTAGGATGTTGAATCAACAACACCCATTTTGTTCCTGAATGTGCAATTGCTGTGAATGGTGTGGGATTAAGGTCGAGCGGTGTCCAACACTGATCACGGTAATCTGAGGGAGTTCATTTTTCAGTAAGCGGTACATCGCGTCTTCCAATCCCTCATCCATACTGGCGGTGGCTTCATCTAAGAATACAACAATCGGTTTATGTAATAAAATACGCGCAAACGAGAGACGTTGTTGTTCGCCTAGAGAAAGCACGCGTGTCCAGTCATTTTCTTGTTCTAGCTTATGGCTTAAATGGGCGAGTTGTACTTTTGCTAGCAAGTCTGCAACTTGTTGTTGATTGACATCTTCAGGCGCCAGTTCAGGATAAAATAACGCATCAATTAGACGACCTTGTGGCAAATAGGGCTTTTGAGAGAGAAAGAGAGTATCTTGTTGTGGACGTGTAATCGCTCCGCTGGCATAAGGCCATAACCCTGCAATCGTTCTTAACAGAGTAGTTTTTCCTACGCCAGAATGTCCTTGAATTAATAGCCATGTGCCGAGAGGAAATTGCAGATTGAGTTTGTCAATGAGTGTTTTGCCTTGTGGGGTTTCCACCTTGAGATCATGAAAACAAATGTCATGCTCACTTTCTTTGAGGACTAATTGACTTGGGCGGTTAGCGGCTTTAATCGCACTATGAAAGCCTGTTAAACGATTTAATACGGCACGATAAGCAGCAAAGTCATCATAAGAATTACGGAAAAAAGATAAAGAGGATTGCACTCGGCCAAAGGCACTGGCGGTTTGCATTAAGTCCCCTAGTGTGATTTGTTGACTAAAATAGCGGCTGACTTGAATCACGAACGGAAATACGACAGAAATTTGCGTGATGATTAAGTTAAAGCCTGATAATTTTAATGTCCGATAAATCACTTGCCAGACATTATCAATCACTTGATTAAATTGTGTCGTTAATAAGCGTTTTTCCATTCTTTCACCACGGTAAAAGGCAATGCTTTCTGCATATTCTTTTAAACGAATAAGTGAATAACGGTAGTTAGCGTTTAATCGTTCATTGGCAAAATTCAATTGAATTAAGGGACGACCAATTTTAAATGCCACAATACTGCTAAAGAGCACGTAAACAAAGACCAAAAAGACCATCGCATGGGGAATCTCAATATTGGCAATCGTCATTGGACCAGAGAGATTCCACAAAATAAGCGTAAAGGCAATAATTGAAACAATAGAAGAAATTAAACCCGTGGCAAACTCTAAGCTAGTGGAAACAAAAGCGCTCACATCTTGTTGAATACGTTGATCAGGGTTATCTAATTGCGCTTTCACATATTGCGTTTTGTAATACGCCTGATTTTCTGTCCATTTATTGAGCATTTGGTTATTTAGCCACACTCGCCAGTGGATCAGAAAACGCTTGCTGAGATAATAAGTCAGTAGTGCGTTGGTGACGCTTGAGCTAGCGATCACAGCAAAAACGATCATTTGTTGCCAAAACACTGTTTCATTCATATCTTGTAGTGATTTGTACAGGGCGTTATACCAATTTGATGCTAAGATATCGATCCGTACTGAAAGTAAATTTAACAACACAATGATCACAAAGTAAAACAGCGGAAGCATGCTGTGTTTAGGATGAAAATAGTCTTCCGCTAATAACCAAAATTGCTGGCCCCATTGGGTGGTTTTTGCCAAGAGATAAATGGTGAAAGGAAAGAGTAACGTTGTCAGTGAGAGGCTTTTTAGTAACCAAATAAAAGAATCGTATAGCTCTTGTGACCAATTCATAGTTGTTCCAAAATAATGTTTAAAAAACAATCCAATATTGTTAAGAATTTTTATATTTTTAGCAAGAAAAATGTGACTAAGATTAAATTTTTAGTATTTCTTCAAGTTTTTAAAAAAAGAGGTTGTTATAATCCATTTTAGTTATTTTTTGTTAAATTTTTAAAATTGATGTAGAGGTCGAGATGAGTGATATTGCAATCACGATTAGCCTCCTTGCTCTTGTCGCTGTCATTGGGTTGTGGATAGGACATTGGAAGATTAGAGGCGTGGGGTTAGGTATTGGTGGCGTGTTATTTGGTGGGATTATTGTCGCTCATTTCACCAACCAATATGGTTTAACACTTGATGCGCATACGATGCATTTTATTCAAGAGTTTGGTTTAATTTTATTCGTGTATACGATTGGTATTCAGGTGGGGCCGGGTTTTTTCGCCTCATTACGCCAATCTGGCTTAAAATTAAATGGGTTTGCCGCCTTAATAGTGCTATTAGGCTCTGTGGCGGTGGTTGTGATTCATAAGCTGGCCGATGTTCCCTTAGATATTATTCTCGGGATTTACTCTGGTGCGGTAACTAATACGCCATCATTAGGGGCGGGTCAACAAATTCTGTCTGAGTTAGGTCTAACCCAAACGACTTCCACCATGGGGATGGCGTATGCGATAGCTTATCCCTTTGGGATTTGTGGGATTTTGTTGAGTATGTGGTTAATCCGCTTATTCTTCCGCATTAAAATTGATGATGAAGCGAAAAATTTCCTCAAAGAAAGCGGGCAAGATAAAGAAACCCTTGGTTCGATAAATGTCAGGGTCACCAATCCGAATTTAGATGGGCTACGTTTAGTGGACATTCCCGGCTTTGATGAAAAAAGAGACGTGGTGTGTACGCGTTTAAAACGGGATGAGCATATTAGTGTGCCACAAGCCGATACGATTATTCAGAATGGGGATTTATTGCGTTTAGTGGGGGAAATTCCATTATTACGTAAAATCAGATTAGTATTAGGCGAAGAGGTTGATGTGCCTTTGTCTAGTTTTACTGGGGATTTACGCTCTGATCGTATTGTGGTCACCAATGAAAAAGTACTAGGTAAGAAAATTCGTGCATTGGGTATGCATCAGAAATATGGCGTAGTGATATCGCGTTTAAACCGTGCGGGGGTTGAACTGGTACCGACAGCGAATACCACATTACAGTTTGGTGATGTATTGCATGTGGTGGGACGTAGCGATATGTTAAATCAAGCGGTCTCACTTCTTGGTAATGCACAACAAAAACTGCAACAAGTGCAAATGTTACCAGTGTTTATTGGAATTGGTTTAGGCGTACTACTAGGCTCCATTCCTTTCCATCTTCCTGGTTTTCCCGTGCCACTCAAACTTGGTTTAGCGGGGGGACCATTAGTGGTGGCCTTAATTTTGGCGCGTATCGGGAGTATTGGTAAATTGTATTGGTTTATGCCTCCTAGCGCCAACTTAGCCTTGCGTGAGATTGGCATTGTTTTATTCCTTGCGGTAGTAGGATTAAAATCCGGTGGCAATTTTGTTGATACTTTAGTCAATGGTAATGGTCTAGAGTGGATGGTTTATGGTATCTTCATCACTTTTGTGCCCTTAATGATTGTTGGGGTCATCGCTCGCTTGTATGCAAAAATGAACTATTTAAGTTTATGTGGTTTATTAGCCGGTTCGATGACTGATCCGCCTGCCTTGGCGTTCGCGAATGCGATTAAAGAGGATAGTGGTGCCTCAGCGTTATCTTATGCAACGGTGTATCCACTTGTGATGTTTTTACGGATTATCTCACCTCAGCTATTGGCTATTCTGCTGTGGACATTGCTGTAATAAACAAAAAAAAACCGCGCATTAATATGTGCGGTTTTTTTTGTTCGTTTTTTATCGTGTAGACAGTTGGAAAATCATGGCTTCTGCTTGGCAACTAAATACAAATTGTGCTTTAAGCAACGCGCCTTGTTCTACTGCTGAAATATTACTTGTAATTTGACAAGGATCGCTTTCAGCCGCTTTGGCTTTTTCGGTTAAATAAGCCAGTGCTTCTTCGGCTTGCGCTTCAGAGGCATACACTTGTTCAAATTCTACTGTGCAGTCTGAGCCATCAATGATCGTGCCCACATCCACACAACAACAGGCTTTGGCTTCTTCTGGGTTGCATTTTAGTTTACTCATACTTTTTCCTTCTAATTTTGATGAAATATTTGGCACATTTTAACACCGTTCCCGTTATTCGTAAAATTTAACCACGTATTTTATGGGGGGAATCAGGAGGTTGGCATGTGTGTACTGGTCTGAACTCTTGCCAAATCGGGCAAATATATTTGCACCCCTCTGGAGACTTCTTTAGAATCCCAACGTTTTACTACAGTTTATTACAAATAACTTAAATAACTTCAATAACAAAGGTCTAATAATTATGGCGAAAACTAGCAAATTTACTCAAACTTTTCTTGCTTCTGTGTTGGCAGTGGCAGCGGGTGGCGCTTCAGCTGCCGCATTCCAACTTGCTGAAGTATCTACCTCTGGTTTAGGGCGTGCTTATGCGGGGGAAGCGGCGATTGCAGATAATGCCGCGGTGGTCGCAACCAATCCAGCATTAATGAGCTTATTGAAACAAGCAGAAATCTCTGTTGGCGCCATTTATGTAGATCCGAATATTAATTTAGAATCACCACTGCCAGGTTTTTCCTATAAAAATATTGCCCCAAATGCGTTAATTCCAACTGTTTATGGCGTGTATCCGATTAACGAGAAATTTGCAGTGGGTGGTGGTCTAAATGTAAATTATGGACTGGCAACCGAATTTGATGATAAATATGCCGGCGGTGCGTTAGGTGGGAAAACCGATTTAACTGCAATTAACTTTAATTTAAGCGGTGCTTATCGTGTTACTGAGAAATTTAGCATCGGTTTAGGCTTAAATGCTGTACACGCTAAAGCAAAACTTGAGCGTTATGCTGGTATGGCGTTAAAAGCAAAAGCAAAAGAACTAATGGTTCAAATGCCTCAAATGGCTAATGTTGCTAAAGCATTAGCAGCATTACCAGAGAACACTATTATTTCAAAATTGCAAGGCGATAAATGGGGCTTTGGTTGGAATGCGGGATTGGTATATGAATTTAATGAACGTAACCGTATTGGTGTCGCATACCATTCACAAGTGGATATTGATTTTAAAGGACAGTATTCAAACCAATTCCCAACTTCAGATGCAACTTTAGTTAAGGTATTGAGTTCCCAAGGTATTACCGCAACTAATGGCAAAGAAATCCCAGGTACTTTACATTTACCGCTACCGGCTTACTGGGAAATTTCAGGCTATCATAAAATGACAGACCGTTTTGCAATGCACTATAGCTATAAATATACGCAATGGAGCAAATTTAAAGAGTTACGTGCTAAAGGTTCTGACGGCAACACCTTATTTAGCAAAACAGAAGAGTTTCGTGATTCTTCCCGTATTGCGCTTGGTGCGAGCTATGAGGTAACCGATGCATTAACGGTGCGTACGGGTATTGCGTATGATGAAAGTGCAGCGGATGAACATAACACCATTTCTATCCCTGATACAGACCGTACTTGGTTCAGTATTGGTGCTACTTACCGTTTCACGCCAAATGTATCGCTTGATGCCGGTTTTGCACACTTAAAAGGCAAGAAGAATACTTTTAAAGAAGAAGGGGTTCCATTTACTAGCAAAGCCAGTGCGAACCTTTATGGTTTAAACGTGAATTACCGTTTCTAATTGACAAAAAATCAAGCATAATAAAGCGTACTTCGGTGCGCTTTTATTATTTTTAGAGGATATTATGTCAGCGATTTATTATTGCCATGAGAATTCACCTGTGGGGCGTTTAGTGATGCTGTGCCAAGAAGATAAACTGACTCATCTTGACTTTGTGCGAGAGCAGGTTGCCCCTCACCCTGATTGGATTTTAGATGAAAATCGACCGCTCTTTTTACAGGTCAAACACGCCTTGCAAGCCTATTTTACTGGCAAACGCGAGGATTTTGCTTCGATTCCGTTAGCCCCGCAAGGGACCGTATTTCAGCAACGTGTTTGGCGCGCGCTACAGCAACTGGCGTATGGTGAAAGTACCACTTATGCCGAATTGGCTAAGCGTATTGGCAACCCTAAAGCGGTGCGTGCAGTGGGGGGGGCGGTTGGTCGTAATCCTATTAGTATTCTGATTCCTTGTCATCGCGTGTTAAGCCAACAACGTGAATTGACGGGTTTTGGTGGCGGTTTACCTATCAAACGTCACTTGTTGCAATTAGAACAGATTGACTATGTGGATCGGGGCATTGAGTTTGTGAAACCGAAACACCTCAAAAAATATCTACCTAATTGACCGCACTTTATGACACCACAAACTGAGCAGGAATTATTACAGCGAGCACAGGCAATTGCGGGTCTGCGTTTTGCGGATCTCGCACAACACTTACACATCCCTGTTCCACCGGACTTAAAGCGGGATAAAGGTTGGGTGGGGATGTTAATTGAAACCGCACTTGGGGCGACGGCAGGCAGTAAAGCTGAGCAAGATTTTGCGCATCTGGGGATTGAGTTGAAAACCCTACCGATTAATGCACAAGGTCAGCCATTAGAAACCACCTTTGTGAGTCTTGCCCCTTTAACTCAGAATGTTGGGGTGGATTGGGAAAATTCACATGTGCGACATAAATTAAGTAAGGTGCTGTGGATTCCTGTAGAAGGGGAAAGACAGATTCCGTTGCCTGAGCGCCGTATCGGGCAAGCGATTTTATGGCAACCTTCTCCACAACAAGCCTTACGCTTGAAACAAGACTGGGAAGAACTGATGGAGTATATCAGTTTAGGCAAACTGGCGCAGATCAATGCCACCTTGGGTGAGGTATTGCAGCTGCGTCCTAAAGGGGCCAACAGTAAAGCTTTAACTCGAGGGATTGGGAAACACGGTGAAATAATTGAGACGTTACCCTTAGGCTTTTATTTGCGTAAGACCTTTACCGCTGAAATTTTACAGCAATTTTTAATCGGTGAAGGGTAATTGACTTGGTATTTTTTACACAAAATTATATGATTTGTTTTATTTTTATAAAAAGAGGAACGTACTATGTTTGAATGGATTGCGAGTCCAGAAGCCTGGGTTGCACTATTTACTTTAGCCGCATTAGAAATCGTATTAGGTATTGATAATATTATTTTTATTAGTATTTTAGTCGGACGTTTACCAGAACAACAGCGCCAATCGGGACGTTTGATTGGATTAGGTTTGGCGATGGGAATGCGGATTTTATTATTGCTTTCTCTTTCTTGGGTGATGTCATTAACGACCCCTTTGTTTACGGTATTCGGGGAAGAAATTTCTGGGCGTGATTTAATTCTATTGATTGGTGGATTATTCTTGGTGGCAAAAAGTACACATGAGATTCACCACGCGATGAGCCCAGAAGAAGAACATGAAGAAGATAAGCCAAAAACAGTGAGTTTTTTAGGTATCTTAACGCAGATTGCGATTTTAGATATTGTGTTTTCATTGGACTCAGTGATTACGGCAGTTGGCATGGTTGATCAAGTTGGGGTGATGATCGTTGCGATTATTATGGCGGTTGGGGTGATGATGTTTGCGGCCAAACCGATTGGTGATTTTGTGGAAACACACCCAACCTTGAAAGTCCTTGCTCTGTCTTTCTTAATCTTAATTGGTGTGGCATTGATTGGAGAGAGTTTAGATTTCCACATTCCGAAAGGCTATATTTATTTTGCGATGGGCTTCTCTGTGGTGGTCGAAATGATCAATATTAAGATGCGTAAAAAATTGATCAAAAAACCAAGTGCATAATTTCGCAACAAAAATGGCAAGCCTGAATCGCTTGCCATTTTATTTTTAGGTTTGCCTCGCCTAATGGGCTTCGTCCCAGTTTTTACCCACACCGACATCCACAATGAGTGGCACCACAAGTTGCGCAGCTTGTTCCATCGTGGTTTTAATCAGTTGACTAAAGACGTCCACTTTATCGGCCCGCACTTCAAACACTAATTCATCGTGTACTTGCATGATCATTTTAATGTCAGGCTGCTCGGCAATTTCACGATCTAAACTGATCATTGCCCGTTTAATAATATCTGCTGCCGTGCCTTGCATTGGCGCGTTGATGGCTACCCGCTCAGCTCCTTTACGACGAATCGCATTGGAAGACTGGATATCGGGTAAATACAAGCGTCTATTAAACAAGGTAGTCACATAGCCTTGTGCTTTGGCGGTTTTGCGAATGTCGTACATAAAGGTTTGTACCCCTGGGTAACGTTGGAAATACACATCCATGTATTGTTGTGCTTCATGACGCGGGATACCTAATTGACGAGAAAGACCAAAGGCGCTCATGCCATAAATGAGACCGAAGTTAATGGCTTTGGCACGACGGCGTTGTTCACTGCTGACTTGCTCTAATGGGATGCCAAAGATTTCTGCTGCGGTTGAGCGGTGAATATCTTGCCCTTCATTAAACGCCTTGATAAGTCCTTTATCTTGGGATAAATGCGCCATAATCCGTAGCTCAATTTGCGAATAGTCAGCCGCGACAATTTGATAACCTTCTGGTGCAATAAAGGCTTGTCGAATCCGACGACCTTCCTCATTGCGGATGGGGATATTTTGTAAATTCGGATCACTGGATGAAAGACGCCCAGTGGCCGTTACGGCTTGATGATAAGAGGTATGAACACGTCCTGTGTCTTTATTTACCATTTGTGGTAATTTATCGGTATAAGTGGATTTTAATTTACTTAATCCGCGATGTTCCACTAAGAGTTTTGGTAATTCATGTTCGTAGGCAAGTTCTTCTAATACTTCCTCGTTGGTTGAAGGCGCGCCTTTAGGGGTTTTCTTCAAAACAGGTAAGTGCAATTTATCAAACAAGATTGCTTGTAACTGTTTGGTTGAGGCGAGATTAAACGCTTCCCCTGCCAATTCGTAAGCTTGTTGTTCAAGTGCGGTCAGTCTGTCTCCAATTTGTTGTGATTGACTAAACAGCGCATCGCTGTCAATGAGTACCCCGTGGCGTTCGATGCGTGACAGCACTGAGGCTAACGGTAGCTCGATGGTTTGGTATAACTGGACTAAATCAGGTTGGGCGCTGACTTTTTGCCATAATACTTGCTGTAATTTCATGGTAATATCCGCATCTTCTGCCGCATATTCAGCAGCCTGTTCAAGCGGAATCTGATTGAAAGTTAATTGTGATTTACCTTTTCCCGCAATATCTTCAAAGCTAATTGTTTGGTGACCTAAATAGCGCTTAGCGAGATCATCCATATTGTGACGCCCAGTACTGTCTAGCACATAAGACAGTAACATTGTGTCGTACGCTACCCCTTGAACGTCAATGCCATAGCGAGCAAAGATACTTAAGTCATATTTAATGTTTTGTCCGACTTTTTGGATATCAGGATTGGCTAAAATCGGTTTGAGCAACGCAAGGGCCGTGTGCAAATCCACTTGTTGTGGAGCACCAATATAATCGTGGCTGAGTGGTAAATAGGCGGCTTCGCCATTTTCCAGTGCGAAAGAGATCCCCACTAAATGTGCCACCATATAATCTAAATTATCGGTTTCTGTATCAATGGCAATACACTTCGCTTGTTTTAGTTTCGCTAGCCAATGGTGGAGCTCATCTAAGCTCAGAATACATTGGTACTGGCTACGATCAATGTGGACATTAACTGTACGCTCTAGCTGATGTGTCTGTTGTGTGGCTTGGTAAGGATTGATTTTAACTGCCTGTTCTACACCGTTAGTGACCGAGCTTTCGCCACCATTCATCATTTCACTTAGCCAACGTTTAAATTCATAACGAGCAAAATATTCAATTAATTCGTCTTTATTTGCCTTGCCAAAGGTGAGTTGTTCGGGTTCAATATCAAGTGAGACATCGGTTTTGATTGTGGCAAGTAGATAAGACAAATCAGCAAGTGCTTTCGCGTCGGCTAATTTATTTCCTAATGTTTTGGCACCGCGTATTGATAAATTGGCGACTTTATCGAGATTGGCATAAATTTCTGCCATACTGCCAATGCCTTGTAGTAGCGCTAATGCGGTTTTTTCACCGACACCAGGCACGCCAGGGATATTATCAGAACTATCTCCCATTAAGGCAAGGTAATCAATCATTAACTCGGGAGGTAGACCATATTTGTCAAGCACACCTTCGCGGTCGAGTAGGGTGTTGTTCATGGTGTTGATGAGCATAATGTTGTCATCCACTAGCTGTGCCATGTCTTTGTCGCCAGTACTGATTAACACTTTTTTCCCCACGCGAGAGGCTTGTACTGCAAGGGTACCGATGACATCATCAGCTTCCACTCCTTCTACCACTAATAGCGGAATACCTAAGGCACGAATGATATTATGCAAGGGAGTAATTTGACTACGTAATTCATCAGGCATTGGCGGGCGGTGCGATTTGTACTGTTCAAAAATTTCATCACGAAAGGTTTTGCCTTTCGCATCAAAAACCACGGCAATATGGCTTGGTTGCACTTGTGAAATGAGGCTTTTTAACATATTTAATACACCGTACATTGCCCCTGTTGGCTCATTCAATGAGTTGGTTAAAGGTGGAAATGCATGAAATGCACGATATAGATAAGAAGAACCATCCACGAGGACTAAAGGGTTATCTGCAATTTTGGCCATAAATTATCCGTTTATCTAAATAAAAATAGGTTGCTATTATAACGTAAAACCGCCAAAAGGCGTTTAAAAAGCACAAGCTTTTCAATTTTGATGGTGCGGAGCGTGCGGCAGAGGAAGTGAACATAGTCATATTGAATAAAAAATATGTGATCTTAATCACATTCAATGCGCTGATTTATGACAAAAAGGGAAAGAATTTGCTACATTAATAATCCCATCGTTAGAATGGAGTTTTCAAGGAGAATACAATGAAGCAATTTAAATTATCAGTGATTGCCGTGAGTTCACTCGTTTTATTAGCGGCGTGTTCAAACCAACAAACTGTTGAGCAAGCGAATCAAGCGAAATTGCAACAACAAGTGGCCATGGGATTAATTTGGACACAGCAATCGGGCGAATATGCAGCATTAACTCATCAAGCGTTTAATTCTGCCAAAGTGGCGTTTGATCATGCTAAAGCGAAAAAAGGCAAGAAAAAAGCCGTGGTGGTGGATCTTGATGAGACCATGCTTGATAACAGCGCTTATACAGGGTGGCAAATTCAAAGTGGGCAAGATTTCTCACCAAAAACTTGGACAAAATGGGTTGATGCAAGACAATCAGCGCTCATCCCAGGTGCTGTTGAGTTCTCTAACTATGTTAACGCGAATGGCGGTACCGTTTTCTTTGTTTCCAACCGTCGTGATGATGTAGAAAAAGCGGGCACTGTAGATGATATGAAACGCCTTGGTTTTACTGGCGTCAATGAAAAAACGTTATTGTTGAAAAAAGACAAATCCAACAAATCGGTGCGTTTCAAACAAGTTGAAGATATGGGATATGACATCGTGTTATTTGTGGGTGATAACCTAAATGACTTTGGTGATGCCACTTATAAAAAATCCAACGCAGAGCGTCGTGATTTTGTGGCAAAAAATAGCAAAGCATTTGGTAAAAAATTCATCATGTTACCCAATACCCAATATGGTGACTGGGAAGGTGGCTTAGATAAAGGCTACTTCAAAGGTGATTCGCAAAATAAATTAGACATCCGAGCGAAAGCAATTCATGCTTGGGACGGTAAATAAACTCCCCCTCTTTTTAAACCAATGTGCGGTGAATTTCACCGCATTTTTTCGTTTCATTTTCCTATCGCATTTTGACGATATAACTTATATCATTAGCGGATTCTTTTTATAGGTAGTCAAAATGCAAAAATCGTGCTTACTTTTGATAATCCTTTTAGGCTTAAATGGCTGTGGGACTATCGTGAAATTAGTTGATCCCACGCAACCCTATTCAGCGTATGCGGGAACAACATATGATCTTGATATGGCAAAACAATGGGGATTACCTATTTTAGATTTGCCACTCTCTTTTATATTGGATACCGCATTACTGCCTTATGTCTGGACGCAAGAAATCGAATAAATGACCCATGAAATTAAATAAACAGCAACAACAAGCCGTGGAATACGTCACTGGACCTTGCTTAGTTCTCGCTGGGGCGGGCTCAGGTAAAACACGGGTTATCATTAATAAAATTGCCCATCTAGTGGCTAAGTGCGGTTATTTACCACGTCAAATCGCAGCGGTCACGTTTACCAATAAAGCCGCGCGTGAAATGAAAGAACGTGTGGCACATTCCATCGGTAAAGAGGCTAGTCGTGGTCTGATTGTCTCCACGTTTCATACCTTAGGTTTTGATATGCTCAAACGTGAATATAAGCAATTGGGCTTTAAAGCAAATATGACATTGTTTGATGAGCATGATCAATACGCCTTATTAAAAGAGTTAACGGTAGATGTATTGTGTGAGGATAAGGACTTACTGCGCGAATTAGTCGCAGCCATTTCTCGTTGGAAAAATGATTTGATTTCGCCACAGCAGGCAAAACAACATGCACGTGATCAAAAACAACAGACATTGGCGGAATGTTACGCGCGTTATGAGCAACAAATTCGCGCCTATAATGCGTTGGATTTTGATGACTTAATTATGCTACCGACGTTATTACTGAAACAAAATGAAGCGGTGCGAGCTAAGTGGCAACAAAAGATCCGTTATTTGTTAGTGGATGAATATCAAGATACCAATACTAGCCAGTATGAATTGATTAAATTGTTAGTTGGGGAGCGGGCTTGCTTTACCGTGGTGGGCGATGATGATCAATCAATTTATTCTTGGCGTGGCGCGCAACCACAAAATATGATGCGGCTGAAAACCGATTTCCCTCATTTAGAGGTGGTAAAATTAGAACAAAATTATCGCTCAACGCAACGTATTTTACACTGCGCCAATATTTTGATTGATAATAATGAGCATGTGTTTGATAAAACGCTTTTTTCGACCTTAGATCAAGGGGAAAAGTTACAGGTTATCGAAGCAAAAAATGAAGAAGAGGAAGCGGAACGTGTCGTCGGTGAATTAATCGCACACCGTTTTATGCGCAAAACCAAGTATAAAGATTATGCCATTTTATATCGTGGCAATCATCAATCGCGTTTGTTGGAAAAAGTGCTGATGCAAAACCGGATTCCCTACAAAATTTCGGGTGGCACATCGTTTTTCTCGCGTCCTGAAATTAAAGACATGATGGCGTATTTGCGTTTAGTAGTGAATCAAGATGACGATGCGGCATTTTTACGTATTGTAAATACGCCTAAGCGGGAAATTGGCACGGTAACCTTACAAAAATTAGGTGAGTTAGCCCATGAAAAGCATTGCAGTTTGTTTGAGGCGATTTTTGATTTTGAACTCATCCAACGTATTACTCCCAAAGCCTATAATGCATTACAGCATTTCGGGCAGTGGATTGTGCAATTAAGTGATGAAGTGAGTCGCTCAGAGCCAGAACGGGCGATTCGCAGTATGCTGGCACAATTGCATTACGAAGAATATTTATACGAATATGCCACCAGTCCAAAAGCCGCAGAAATGCAAAGTAAAAACGTGGCGACCCTATTTGACTGGGTTGCGGAGATGCTCAAGGGAAATGACATTGACGAACCGCTCACGCTTAATCAAGTTGTTACGCGTTTAACCTTACGCGATATGTTAGAAAGAGGGGAAGAGGATGAGGAAAGTGATCAGGTGCAATTAATGACCTTACATGCCTCTAAAGGTTTAGAGTTTCCGTATGTTTTTTTAATTGGCATGGAAGAGGGCATTTTACCACACCAAACCAGTATTGATGAGGATAATGTAGAAGAAGAGCGCCGTTTAGCTTATGTGGGCATTACGCGCGCCCAACAAGGCTTAACTTTTTCGTTGTGTAAAGAAAGACGTCAATTTGGTGAGTTACTTAAACCTGAAGCCAGTCGCTTTTTAGCGGAATTACCCGCAGATGATGTCCAGTGGGAACGTGATAAACCCCCTTTAACGCAAGAACAAGTCCGTGAAAATACCGCCACACAATTAGCGAATTTGCGTGCGATTTTGCGCGGCAAATAGTTTTTTCTTAGGTATTTGATGGAATTTGTAGAGAATTCAGTCAACTGAATAATTTTTTTGTAAAAATGATTTGACTTATTTTTAGAAAAACGTATTATACCGCCCACAAACCGATTGCGGTGAGATGGCCGAGAGGCTGAAGGCGCTCCCCTGCTAAGGGAGTATGGGGTCAAAAACTCCATCGAGGGTTCGAATCCCTCTCTCACCGCCATTTACTCAAGTGTTTTACTGAGTCAATCTTGGCGAAGGTAAAATCGTGCTGCACCCGTAGCTCAGCTGGATAGAGTACTCGGCTACGAACCGAGCGGTCAGAGGTTCGAATCCTCTCGGGTGCGCCATTTTAATTCGACTCTACTGATTAGAGTGGTGAAAGCAAGTCAATGAAATCAGGTTATATCAATACGCACCCGTAGCTCAGCTGGATAGAGTACTCGGCTACGAACCGAGCGGTCAGAGGTTCGAATCCTCTCGGGTGCGCCATTTCATTCTCCTTTCTGTTTTTTTATTCAGATTATCTAATATTATTTCATATGACTTTATTTTTTAGTCGATAGCGTTCGCGTCATTCGCGCAAGTCATATTGTATGGCGTGACTGAGAACGGGTTAGGCAACATGTATGACGTTTCTTTAAAATATCGGGTTGATCCAACAATAACGAATAATAGTTTGCTAAAAAATAGGTTTGTTCATTGTCAGGAATGGGAAACGGAATGAGATTCAAAATTTCTTGATGCATGGCAGAAACTGCGGGAAAGCAGACCGCACTCTGAATTTTTATCTGAAAATCTTTATGTAGGGGGGAGGCGCAATGTTGCCGTTTAATCCGACCTAGCGCATTAGCCAAATGAATCAGGAGGGTTTTCACTTGCATCGTGTTGACATCTACATGCCAGTGTCGCGCCAAATGTGCTTGTGTATTAAATACAATCTCGACAATTTGGGCGTCAATTAACTTTCGCACTTGTAACATGTTTAAGTGTGATTCAATATCCATTTTCCCCCCGCCACCAGTTGCTTTGCAGTCTAGCTTACTTTCTTAAAATTAAATAGTGCAGAGATCACAATTTTATCGCAAAATAACGTCTAGTATTTTGAAAACAATAGCAAGAGTGACGTATGTTGGATGCAAAGATTTTAGCGCAATATTCTGGATTAATTTTTGATATGGATGGGACGGTTGTGGATACCATGCCTTGCCATGAACGGGCTTGGCTCAAAGTGGCGGAAACCGTCGGCTATCCGTTATCCCCGTCGGTGATGTATGAACTTGCCGGTGCGCCACTTCGTACCATTGCAGTGGAAATGATGCAACGTGCGAATATGCCTTTAACACAATTACAGGACGTGATGATACTTAAACGTCAATTTGGTCATGCTTTCATCATGGCGGAAGCCACATTGTTACCGGCAGCAGAAATTGTTAAAACCTATCATCATAAAAAACCAATGGCGTTAGGTACGGGATCACACCGTGAAATTACGCATAAGTTATTAAACAAATTAGCGATCGCCCATTGTTTTAGTGCAGTGGTGACTTCTGAAGATGTCACTCAACACAAGCCGGCGCCAGACACATTTTTACGTTGTGCCGAATTAATTGGGGTGAATCCGCACACTTGTCTGGTATTTGAGGATGCAGATTTAGGTGTGCAAGCTGGGCTGGCAGCGGGTATGCATGTGTTTGATGTGCGTACTCATCAATTACATAGGGGTTAATGTTTTAAAGTGGATTGGGTTTTATTGTGATCCACAGGAATAAGAGATGAACATTTAATGTTAGCATGGTTTTCTTGGATAGATTGGCAATCGCACAGTTCATGGCTGATGTTTGGCAGTGCTTTTTTGAGTGCGACTGTATTACCGGGTAACTCTGAAATTGTCTTTGTCGCCTTATTAACGCCATTATTATTACTAAATCAGTCGAACCTGTTCTCTAGCGAGGTCTTGTGGTTATTCAATATTGCTGTCGTTGGAAACAGTTTAGGTAGCTTGACCACTTACTGTCTAGGTTATTGGCTACCGCAGTTAGCAGAAAAACAACAGCAACGCCCCCACTTTAATTGGGTACTGCAAAAAGTAAAACGTTATGGGATTTGGAGCCTGTTGTTTAGCTGGTTACCGATAGTGGGTGACTTATTTTGTGTGCTTGCAGGATGGTTAAGATTGAATATACTTAGTGCGTGTGTGCTAATCTTTTTAGGTAAATTGGCACGTTATCTTTTTTTATTGTTACTGACCATGAAGGTGATGTGTTAGCTAAGTGACATTTCACATGCAAAAAAATACCACCCAAAGTGGGTGGTGAATAACCTAAGGAACCAATTTTATTAAAAACAACTGCAAGTTGCTGTATCTTAAGACTGATACGTTTAAAAAAAGTTCAAAAAAATTTATGCACATTTTGCGAAAACTTGAAAATTTAAGGACATATTATGCCATTACTTGATAGCTTTAAAGTTGATCATACCCGTATGAAAGCGCCTGCCGTACGTATTGCGAAAACCATGACTACCCCAAAAGGTGATAACATTACCGTCTTTGATTTACGTTTTTGTATCCCGAATAAAGAGATTCTCTCGCCAAAAGGGATTCACACGCTAGAACACCTTTTTGCGGGTTTTATGCGCGAGCATTTAAATAGCGCTGAGGTAGAAATTATTGATATTTCACCTATGGGCTGTCGTACTGGATTTTATATGTCATTAATTGGTACACCAAGCGAGCAACAAGTGGCAGATGCGTGGTTAGCCTCTATGCAGGATGTGTTGTCAGTAACCGATCAAGCTCAGATTCCAGAGCTCAATGCATTTCAGTGTGGGACCTATACTGAACACTCATTAGTCGAAGCACAACACATCGCACAAAATGTGCTTGAGCGTGGTGTGAGTGTTAATAAAAACGAAGAATTATTACTCGACGATGCATTATTAGCAGGTTAAAAATTAGTGAAACACAACCGTCCAGAAGGAAATCTCTATGACAAAAATTGGTACCCCACTTACGCCTAAAGCAACGAAAGTCATGATGCTCGGTTCAGGTGAGCTTGGCAAAGAAGTGGTGATTGAGTTACAACGTCTTGGTGTTGAAGTGATAGCGGTTGATCGTTATGCTAATGCGCCTGCACAACAAGTGGCGCATCGTGCTTATACGATTTCAATGCTCGATGGTGAGGCGTTAAAGGCATTGGTGGAGAAAGAAAAGCCAGATTATATCGTGCCAGAAGTGGAGGCGATTGCGACAGCAACCTTAATTGAGTTGGAACAAGCCGGTTTTACCGTGATCCCAACAGCGAAGGCTACGCAATTAACCATGAATCGAGAAGGTATCCGTCGTTTAGCTGCGGAAGAGCTTGGATTGCCCACATCGCCATACCAATTTGTCGATAATTTTGATGACTTTAAACGCGCAGTAGAGAAGATTGGTATACCTTGTGTAGTGAAACCCATTATGTCTTCGTCTGGACATGGACAAAGTGTACTTAAATCAGTGCAGGATGTACAACGCGCTTGGGAATATGCACAACAAGGTGGTCGTGCTGGTGGTGGACGCGTTATTGTAGAAGGCTTTGTTAAATTTGACTATGAAATAACCTTGTTAACGGTACGTCATGTTCAGGGTACCTCGTTTTTGGCACCCATTGGACACATTCAAATTGATGGTGATTATCGTGAATCTTGGCAGCCACAAGCCATGTCTGCCACCGCATTAGAAAAAGCACAGACCATTGCGGAAAAAATTACAGATGCATTAGGTGGGCGTGGTATTTTTGGCGTAGAAATGTTTGTCTGTGGTGATGAGGTCATTTTTAATGAAGTTTCGCCCCGTCCTCATGATACCGGTATGGTTACCTTAATTTCACAAGAATTGTCTGAATTTGCGTTACACGCACGAGCTATTTTAGGTTTGCCAATTCCGGACATTACACTTATTAGCCCGTCAGCCTCCAAAGCGATTGTGGTTGAGGGGAAATCCACGCAAGTCGTATTTGGTCAATTGGCTGAGGTGCTTGCTGAACCGCATACGAATCTTCGTCTCTTTGGTAAGGGCGAAGTGAATGGGCATCGTCGGATGGGAGTGATTTTAGCGCGTGATATTTCTGTCGAGAAAGCATTAGAAAAAGCACGCCGTGCTTATGAGAAACTTGAGATAACGCTTTAATCAACTCGGGGTTCAACCAACCATACCGCCCCCGCCTGAAAGTGCGGTATGGTTTTCTTTATTTTTGGCTTAAATAATCGAGTACTACTTGATGATGGTTTGAGGTTTTGAATTGGCGGAAAACCTGCTCAACGTTACCTTGTTCGTCAATTAAAAAACTGATGCGATGAATACCGTCATAGGTTTTACCTAAAAATTTCTTTTCCCCCCACACGCCAAATTGTTCGGCAACTTGATGATTCTCATCGGCGAGCAGATGAAAATTGAGGGCTTTTTTCTCAGCGAATTTGCTTAATTTTTCGGGACTATCGGGACTAATACCTAAAATCACCACTCCATGCTTTTCTAATTCAGTTTTGCTATCTCGTAATCCGCAAGCTTGAGTATTACAGCCCGGTGTAAGGGCTTTTGGGTAAAAATAAACAAGGACTTTTTTGCCAACAAATTGATTTAGAGCGATGCTTTGTTTGCACTGATTAAGCAAACTAAATTGTGGCGCACTTTCGCCGATGGATAAGGTTTTCATGAAAATCCTCTGTTGAAAAATAAGTTTATCGAAAAAATTGAAAAAATTACTTGCAAATCCGAGTTATTTTAGCGATCTTAAATCGAAATTTACAAGCAAACTCAACATCAATATAGTGAATTCATTGCAAAAATGACAGCTATTTATAATTAATAAATATTTTCAGGAGGCTGTATGTCAGCAAACAATTATCTCTTCTCGGGCAGTATCGTTGCCATCGTGACCCCAATGGATAGTTCTGGTGAAATTGATTTTGTCAGATTAAAAAGTTTAGTGGAACATCATATTGCTGCAGGTACGGATGCGATTGTGTCTGTCGGTACGACAGGGGAAGCTGCAACCTTAAGTATTGATGAGAATGTGAAAACGATTTTAAAAACGGTTGAGTTTGCTGATGGACGTATTCCCGTGATTGCAGGAGCAGGCGCCAATGCCACCAGTGAAGCCATTGTGATGACCAAACTATTAAATGATAGTGGTGTCGCGGGCTGTCTTTCTGTGGTGCCTTATTATAATAAGCCGACTCAAGAAGGCATGTATCAACATTTCAAAGCTATTGCAGAGTGCACTGATTTACCTCAGATCTTATATAACGTACCAAGCCGTACTGGCAGTGATTTATTACCTGAGACTATCGCACGTTTGTCAAAAGTGAAAAATATTGTGGCAGTGAAAGAAGCCACTGGTGACTTGAGTCGTGTGAAAAAAATCAAAGAATTAGCAGGTGACGCGTTTATTTTCTTAAGTGGTGACGATGCCACAGGGTTAGAATCCATCAAATTAGGTGGTCAAGGGGTGATTTCGGTCACCAATAACGTGGCAGCCGCTGATATGGCAAAAATGTGTCATCTCGCATTGAATGGTCAATTTGACGAAGCAGAGAAAATTAATGAACGCTTAATGGCGTTACATAAAAATCTGTTTGTGGAATCGAATCCGATTCCTGTGAAATGGGCAGCCTATCGTTTAGGGTTGATTGATAGCCCAACCCTACGTTTACCTCTTACAACCCTGAGTGAACATCTGCAGCCTAAAGTAGAAGAAGCATTAAAAATTGCTGGCTTACTGTAGCCTGAAGTAATGGGGCATGAGGATACATCGAGTCTGTTTAAACTTTCGTGTTATCTTGTTGTCAAAGTGCGGTAGCGTTGAAAAAAATTTATTATTAAGGAAAATAGTTATGAAAAAGTGGTTATTCCCTGTTGTGCTCGTGACAACACTGGCAGCTTGTTCAGTCAGTAATGAAAGTAAACAACAGGCCAACGATACTTATCAAAAATCGGATGCCGCATTACCGCTATTCGCACCACTGAATACAGCGGGAATGAGTTTGCCAAAGCAGGATACCACTTATCAACTGCCCCAAGTGAAATTGAAAAAAGCTGATCAAGTGGATATTCGTCCACCAGAAACGCCTTTAGCGATTATTCAAAATTCGATCGCACAGTTTGATGGCCAACGAGCATTAATTGCTTATCCTCTTGAGAAAAGTGCGGTATATAATCTTCAACAAGTCGCACGCTTGTTAAAGGAACAGGGCATTGGTTATCAATTAACAAACGATAAGATGACAACAGATTGGGCACCAACGGGACGTTCTGATGAAATTGGTGATACGCAAGTGCGTTATGAAATTGAACAAGTGAGTTCCGGCAATTATAGTGCGCTGTTTGTTTCTATTTTACAAATGAAACGTGATGACGTGGTGTTTAGTCCGAATTTAGCTGATAAACAACGTTATAGTTCCGATCGCTTGAATCAGCTTGTTAGTGAATTAGATGCGGCTTATCGTAAACAAGTGCGTGAGTTAAATAACAGTGGGTTGATGCCAATTCAATCGACCTTAGGTAAGGACAGTAATGGCAGAACGGCATTGATATTAGGTGCCCCTTTTAATCATGCTTGGACGAAACTGGGACAAGCCTTACCACAACTTGAATTTGATATTAAAGATGAAATTATTGGACGTGGGGTGCGTGAGTTAAAATATAGCCCCGCAGGGGCGAAAAGTTGGTGGTGGCCATTTGGTCGTACGGAAGGGGATACCGGTCTGAAAAAAGGGACTTACTTTATGCAGTTAAGTGCCTTAGGTAGACAAAGTGCGGTGGTGATGACTGATGATGAGGGAAATGCATTATCAGGTGCACAATCGCAAGCTGTGTATCAAGCCTTGCAAAATTTATTAGCAAAATAGCCTGACACGCAATGGCTAAACAGGGTATCAGTCGTGATAACTTGATTTGTCTAAGCTATGTGGCATTAATGGGATTGGGCTTTCCCATTCTGCGCTATATGAGCATTCACTTTGATACGTTAAATAATAACGCTGTTCGCTTTCTCTCGGGGGGCAGCGTTTTTCTTTTGGTCAGTGTGTTTTATTATCGTGCGGAACTCAGTCGCGTTTTACATCATCCTAAAATACTATTCTCCCTTCTCTTGCTCGCGGGTTTTATGACCGCCAACATGTATTTTTTTATTCAGGGGATGAAATATACCTCTGCTTTATCGGGCAGTATTTTTGGCGTACTGGCGATGCCAGTTTCGATTTTACTCGCCGCACTCATTTATCAAGATGAAAGAAAAAAAGTGGCGCAACGTCAATTCGCAGTGGGCTGTGTGATATTGATCTTAGGGTCTTTATTGTTTGTGTTGCATGGGCAACACAACGCATCAGACAGGGATTTTTTGTTAGGGGCGCTTTTTTTAACTTTGGCTATTGTGATCCAATCTATTCAAAACTTAGTCGTAAAACAGGTGGCGAGAGGCACCAATGTGATCGTAATGAGTGCATTTACGGCATTTTTATCCGGCATGATATACTTAGTTTGGGCGTTGAAAAGTGAGATCTTTTTTGATTTGACTGAGGTCAGTGTGGGGGCACTTGTTGAATTAAGTTTAGCGGGTGTGTATGGTATGATGACAGGCATGTTATTGGCTTTTTTTATTGTGAAAACACAAGGGATTGTGCGATTTAATGTGATTCAATTATTAGTTCCTATTTCAACCGCATTGGTGGGTTATATTACCTTAGGAGAGGTGATGAGCGTTTACCAAGGTATCGGTGCGCTATGTGTGCTTTTGGGCTGTATTTTATGTTTAAGAGTCCGTACTTGACGTCCTATTTTCCACTACGCTTTAGCACAATTTGTTTGTTCTGCTGATGAATTGATTAGGCTACAATCCAACAACGCTTTATTTTGCCGATTAAGTTTTATCCATTTTAGCTGGTTAACCGCATTTATCTGAAGGAAAGCAAATGAAAATTCAACACATCATTCATGAAAATCAATTAGGATTATTATTTCAACAGGGTTCATTTGGGTTAGAAAAAGAAAGTCAGCGCGTGTTGGCAAACGGGGCAATTGTGACGACGCCACACCCCGCACTGTTTGGTAATCGTCGCTATCATCCTTACATCCAAACCGATTTTGCTGAAAGTCAGCTTGAGTTGATTACGCCACCAAATAAAAAGTTGGAAGATACGTTTCGTTGGTTATCTGCTATTCACGACGTGGTGCACCGTTCGTTACCTGAAGAAGAATATATTTTTCCATTGAGTATGCCAGCAGGCTTACCTGCCGAAGATCAAATTCATGTCGCGCAATTAGACAATCCAGAAGATGTTGCCTATCGTGAATACTTAGTGAAAGCATATAGTAAAAATAAGCAAATGGTCAGTGGGATTCATTATAACTTTCAACTTTCCCCCGATTTAATTCAACGTTTATTTGCCTTACAGTCAGATTATCAAAGTGCGGTCGATTTTCAGAATGATTTATATTTGAAAATGGCAAAAAACTTCTTACGCTATCAATGGATTTTGTTGTATTTATTGGCCGCCACGCCCACCGTCGAATCCGCTTATTTCAAGGACGGTTCGCCTTTAGCTGAAGGTCAATTTGTACGCAGTTTGCGTTCGAGTCAATATGGTTATGTCAATGATCCTGAAATTAAGGTCTCTTTTGACAGTGTGGAAAAATATGTTGAAACGTTAGAGCATTGGGTATCAACGGGTAAATTAATTGCCGAAAAAGAATTTTATTCGAATGTGCGTTTGCGTGGTGCGAAAAAAGCGCGTGAATTGTTGACAACGGGGATTCAATATCTGGAGTTCCGTTTATTTGATTTAAATCCATTCGAACGTTATGGCATTAGCCTAAAGGATGCGAAATTTATCCATGTGTTTGCTTTATTCATGATTTGGATGGATGAAACCGCTTCTCAAGAAGAGGTGGAATTGGGTAAAGCGCGTTTAGCTGAAGTGGCCTTTGAACATCCGTTAGATAAAACCGCCTATGCCGTCGAAGGCGAATTGGTATTATTAGCCTTACTGGCAATGTTGGAGAAAATCGGCGCAGAGCCGGAATTGTTTGAGATTGTGAAAGAGAAATTAACTCAATTCACTGATCCAAGTAAAACGGTAGGAGGTCGTTTAGTACAGGCGATTGAGCAAGTGGGTAGCTATCAGCAGTTAGGTGCCCAACTTGCACAACAATACAAAGCCCAAGCTTTCGAGCGTTTTTATGCCTTATCTGCTTTCGACAATATGGAGCTTTCCACCCAAGCCTTATTATTTGATTTGATTCAAAAAGGAATTCATACGGAGATTCTGGATGAAAATGATCAATTCTTATGTCTACAACACGGTGATCATATTGAGTATGTAAAAAATGGCAACATGACCTCGCATGACAGTTATATTTCACCGTTAATTATGGAAAATAAAGTGGTCACTAAAAAGGTTCTCCAAAAAGCGGGTTTTAATGTACCACAAAGTGTCGAATTTACTTGTTTAGAAAAAGCGGTGGCGAGTTATGCTTTATTTGAAAACCGTGCGGTGGTGATTAAACCGAAATCCACCAATTATGGTTTAGGCATTACTATTTTCCAACAAGGAGTACAAAATCGTGAGGATTTTGCTAAAGCGCTAGAAATTGCGTTCCGTGAAGACAAAGAAGTGATGGTGGAAGAGTATTTAGTGGGAACAGAATATCGGTTCTTTGTGTTAGGTGAGGAAACTTTAGCAGTATTGTTACGTGTACCAGCCAATGTGGTGGGAGATGGTGTACATTCCGTGGCAGAGCTTGTTGCGATGAAAAATGATCATCCGTTACGGGGTGATGGGAGCCGTACCCCATTGAAAAAAATTGCCTTAGGTGAAATTGAACAATTACAGCTTAAAGAGCAAGGTTTAACGATTGACTCGATTCCTGCTAAAGATCAGCTTGTACAATTACGTGCCAATTCTAATATCAGTACAGGTGGTGATTCCATTGATATGACGGATGAGATGCATGAAAGCTATAAACAATTAGCGGTGGGTATTAGCAAAGCCATGGGGGCGGCAGTGTGTGGGGTGGATCTGATTATTCCAGACTTGAAACAACCGGCACAGCCACATTTGCATTCTTGGGGGGTGATTGAAGCAAATTTTAATCCGATGATGATGATGCATATTTTTCCTTATGCGGGACAATCCCGTCGTTTAACCCAGCATGTCATTAAGATGCTGTTTCCTGAAGTGAAATAACATCACAAAATGCAAGATAAAGGCGAACTGCTGTTCGCCTTTGTTATCAGGTTATTGCTTATTTTAACTGACTAAGAATACTCAAAATGCCGTGACAATAAGGTTTATCTAGGCATTTGCCATATTGCTCAATTGCACTTTGCTCCGCATTAGAGACCAGATAGCCGTGTCCTGCCACAGCAAACATAGCAAAATCATTCGCACTGTCGCCAAAAGCCAAGACTTGCTTTTGGTTGAGTCGTAATTCCTCCATTAAAAAGCGTACCGCCTGATCTTTGCCACAGCATGTCGGAATAAATTCCACATCGTAACTGTCGCCAGGATCACCCACCGCAGGATTCGCTTTTGTGATAACCACGTTCAGTTGCGCTTGCTCGGCTAGCATACGTATCCGCGCAAAATCATTTTCCATGTTATCTTTGATCAAGTAGTGAAAGCTAGTTTTATAAGGTCCTTGATAATCTTCAGGTTGCCTCTCTAAAGTGATACCTTGCGCAAGAATTTGCTCAACAAGCTGATCAACTTTTTGTTGTTGATAACCTGACGTGGCAAGACGTTTTTGCCAAGTTTCTGATGGCACTAATTTTCCTGCTTTGATCCAATAAAATTCCGTTCCTAAACTACAACATAAAAAATGTGGACTACGTGAAATCATACGGTTAGCTTTACGTAAAGCGGAAACTTTATTCGTACCCGTTATCCAACCGATCAGGATGCCTTTTTTCTCACCTTCTTGTAAAAGGAAATGTTCTAATTCCTTGATTCCGCTTGTTACTTGTTTCTCAGGTTGGTAAGGAATATAAGTTTCGTCCATATCACAACAAACTAAGTATTGCACTTCAGTCGGTCGTGGAAAAGTGGCCGGTAGCGTGGTTGCTGTCAACGTCATCATGCCTCCCAATATTATGTACTGATCATAACCCATGCTCGTTATCATAACTGAAAAGCGAGCAGATGAGGTGAAAAAAGGCTTGTTTTTATGCTGTTTTATTCACGGGATTGGATAAAATCTTACCTAGCAAATTATCTATAATCTCTTTACAATACTGTCAGTTTTCTTTATTTACTTTTGAGGTTTCACATTGACTGAGTTACTCACGGAAACATTTACACTTGAACCGCAAGACAATGCTCGTTTACAAGCCTTATGCGGGGCGTATGAAGGCAATTTACAACTGATTGAAAAATCATTGAATTTAACCATATCTCGCCGTAATTTTACCTTTACCATTCAATCGAATGAGGAAGAACAGAAACCTCATCATGCAAAATTGTTAAAAAGCGTGGTCAATTTAATTCAAGTTTTGTATCTAGAAACAGCGCCTGTGCGTGGACAGATTCATGAGCTTGATTTAGAAGATGTGCATATTGCTCTTCAAGAAAGTCGCATTTTGGTGCAAGAATCGGGCGAGAAACGTGAAGAAAGCAGCGTGTATGCCTCGTCGATTAAAACCAAACGGGGCCTAATTAAACCGCGAGGTCCGAATCAAGTGCAATATCTGCATAATATTTTCCGTCATGATATCAGTTTTGGCATTGGACCCGCGGGCACGGGGAAAACATTTTTAGCGGTGGCCGCCGCGGTGGAAGCACTCGAAAAGCAAGAGGTACGCCGAGTGTTACTCACTCGACCTGCGGTAGAAGCGGGCGAAAAGTTAGGTTTTTTACCCGGTGATTTAGGACAGAAGATCGAACCTTATTTGCGTCCATTGTATGATGCGCTGTTTGAAATGTTGGGTTTCGAGCGTGTACAAAAATTAATGGAACGCAATGTGATTGAAATCGCCCCCTTAGCGTATATGCGTGGACGTACCCTTAATGACAGCTTTATTATTCTTGATGAAAGCCAAAATACCACCGTTGAACAAATGAAAATGTTCTTGACTCGTATTGGGTTTAATTCGAAAGCGGTGATCACGGGGGATATTACCCAAATTGACTTACCGCGTAGCCAAAAATCTGGCTTACGGCATGCCATTGAAGTATTAGATAAGGTGCCAGAATTAAGCTTTAACTATTTTGACAGTAAAGATATTGTTCGTCACCCGGTGGTCGCAAAAGTAGTGCAAGCCTATGATGCTTGGGAAGCGCAAGATGAAATCCGCCGAGCCGAGCTTGCCGCACAACGTCGTCAAGAACGTGCTGAGAAAGAAAATGCAGAGAAAGTGCGGTCAGAAAATACAGAAAATGAGAATGGATAAATGAAACACGTGATGATTGATTTACAACTGGCTTGTGAAAACACGGACAACTTACCGAGTGAGGCACAAATTCAAGCTTGGGCAAATCGTGCGCTACAACCTGAATTATCTGATGTGGAAATGACTGTGCGTATTGTGGACGAAGCAGAAAGCCATGATCTGAATTTAACCTATCGTGGCAAAGATAAACCAACCAATGTGTTATCTTTCCCCTTTGAATGCCCTGATGAAGTGGAATTAGGCTTGTTAGGTGATTTAGTGATTTGTCGCCAAGTAGTGGAAAAAGAAGCCAAAGAACAAGGTAAGCCATTAATGGCACATTGGGCGCATATGGTGGTGCATGGTAGTTTGCATTTGCTAGGCTATGATCATATTAATGATGACGAAGCAGAAGAAATGGAAAGCTTAGAAACAGACATCATGCAATCTTTAGGCTTTGAGGATCCGTATCTGAGCGAAAAAGAAACGTATTAATAAAACGTGTTCTCTTTTTAAACCATTTTATGAAATGGTGGTCAAAGAAATCTAACATTTTCATCAATGTGCATAAAAACGCCAAGATGACAGACTTATCACAGTTGTATAGGAAGAAATCATGTTGAAAAAATTCGTTATGCTATTCGCCACATTGGGTTTAACTGCCTGTGTGACATATTACCCATACCCAGATTATCAGCCTCGTAGTAAACCGGTTTCTAAACCCCGTTATGAGCCTGCTTTAGCACCGTCATACGACTCGCAAACTCAGCGTGGCTATCCAAAGGAGAAAAAGGGCTATTACAAAATATCAACCGAACACATGAATAAATTTATTCAGGCAAAGAATAATGTGGAATATTGTTTATTGCCTGAGTTGGGGCAACAAGAGGATGCGCGTTTGACAGCATTGGAAAAGCATTTAGTCAAAACGATCATTCATGAAAAGTTGGAACAAATTGTGGGTAAATCTGCTGCCAACGTGATTTATGATGATCCTGATGCTTATGGTTATTTTGAGTTCAAATATCAGCAATTAAAACACGATTTAACCAATATTCGTGAGTCAGAGTGCCGCCAATTAAAAGAGCGTTATAACCAACGTTTTAAAGATCTCAAACGGCAACGTGGTTTAGACAATCGATCAGGTCATCCAATTGAACGTCGTATCCAAGATCAGCAACAGGCGATCGAAGAGAAGATTCGGGATCAACAGATGTCTATTGAGCGAAAAATGCGTGAACAACAAGAAGCGATGGAACGCAAAATACTCGGTCAGCCAGAGCCGATGTATAAACCGAAACGCGAGATCAGTATTGATTGGTCACACCCGTTAGATCGTTGGTAATTGCACGATGAAAGTGAAATGAATCGGGTAAATCAGCAAAGAAAAGTGCAATGTTGGGTGGGGGAGGATAACGTATTATTTCCTCCACTTGCACGCTTATCGGGGATAGAAAGTGCGGTATGGATCGGTGATCATTTACCGCCTTTTTTGTCTTTTGCCCATTTTGATTTTAAGCAAGCAAAAAACATGTTGGGGCAAGAGTTTGCCTTAATCGTTTATGATGCGAGAGCGGGACTGAATCTCGATGCGTTAGCCATCGCCAGTGGGACTTTACAGCGAAATGGTATGCTGCTGATTTTATTGCCACAGTGGGCAACGTTGAGTGCTTGGCACGATCCTGATTCTGTCCGTTGGTCAGGTGAAAATCGCCCCATTTTAACACCGCACTTTCTACGCTACTTTCAACAAAAAGTACAAGAATATGGTTTTCCGATTCATCATACTTTTTTCCCTTCGCTATTATTACCAGATAGCTCAATTAGTGCGGTCAATTTTCAAGCAGAAGCGTCAGCAGAACAAGCGCAGCTATTGCATCACCTAAATCAGTGTAGTGAGGATGTATTGATTGTGACCGCAAAGCGTGGCCGAGGAAAATCGGCACTTGCTGGCTTTTGGGCAAGGCAGTTGCTGCAACACAAGCAATCCTTGATTTTAACCGCACCGAATAAAGCCGCCACCAATATCTTACAGGCCTTTGCGAATAGGGAATTGGATTTTAGAGCGCCGGATTTACTCTGTGCGCAAATTGCACAAGATCCCAGTGAGTTTGCTGATACATGGTTACTGATTGATGAAGCTGCGATGATTCCTTTAAGCTTATTGACCCAGCTGACCTCGACTTTTAAAGGCATACTCTGTACGACCACAATACAAAGTTACGAAGGGACGGGGCGCGGTTTTTTACTCAAATTTTTAGCTAATTTAGACCGCACTTTTGCCCATTTTAAGTTGCATCAGCCCTTGCGTTGGCAAGCCAATGATCAGTTAGAAGCCTTTATGGATGATCTGTTATTATTGCAAGCAGAAGACCTACCTTTCGCCCAATCTCCTCTTGGCCAACGTCTTCAATATCAGCGTTATTCGCAGCACGCATTATATCAGCAACAAAAAATCACGCCGCTTTATGGCTTACTGACACGCGCCCACTACCGAACTTCACCCCTTGATTTACGTCGTTTGTTTGATGCCCCCAAGCAACATTTTTATTTAGCTGAAAATGAGGAACAACTCCTTGGAGCCGTATGGCTTGTAGAAGAAGGCAACCTACAAGCCGACACACTTATTCGTGATATTGAACGAGGTTTACGCCGCCCACGTGGCAATTTAGTCCCGCAATTATTGTGTTTTCAAGCGCATCTGCCGCAAGCCTGCCGTTTATCTTCATTACGTATTTCCCGTATTGCGGTTCAGCCCGATTGGCAACAACAGGGAATCGGGCAGCAGTTAATTCAACAAATTAGCCAACAAGTCGCAGTGGATTTTTTATCAGTGAGCTTTGGTTATACCGAGCAGCTTGCCTCGTTTTGGCACAAGTGCGGTTTTGGCTTAGTACATTTATGCGAACAAAAAGAAGCCAGTAGCGGTTGTTATTCTGTGATCGGATTAAAACCGTTATCCCCAGCGGGAAAACACTTTTGCCAGCAGGCTTATCAGCAGTTTCAACGCAATCTAGGGCTCTCCTGGCATCCTCTGGCGCGCTATTTTTCGCCTTCTACACCATCATGGCAATTCGAGCAGCAAGATTGGCGTGCATTAACCCATTTTGCCTATTTTCAAGGATCATTGACGGCTGCTTTACCCGCGATACAGCGTTTGCTTGCTCAATCAGGTAAGAATACTTGCCCACACTTGTCCGTTTTGTTGCAGCCGGCATCTAGCGAGATGGTCTGTGTAGGAGGAAAAAAACATGAGTTAAAAATATGCCGTGAGGAAGTCAAGAAATTGTTGCAAAATCATACAGGCGTTTTATCATAATTCAGTGGGGTGTTGAGAAGGAGGATAAGATGACGCAGATAAAAAAGAAAGGCTTATTGCGTAGGGCTTGGGAAAGTTATAATCAATTCTGTCAGGAGATTGGTGTTGAAAAAGGCGGTGGGCGAGGTTGTTGTTGTGTGCCTGTTGTCAAATTTGACGAAAAGTGGAGTGAAGAAGAAAAAGCCGCGATGAAAAAGGCACAAGCACAACCAAAATCGTAAACAAGATGCCAAGGATTAACTTGGCATGTTTGTTATATAAGCAAACGAAATGAAAAGGCAGAACTTTTTCATTTTTTTTGTTTCTAAAAGAAGTCGATTTTTTTAGGAGTTTTGTTGTATGAAAAAATTACGATTTCGTTGGGCCTTATCGTCCAGCAAATTACTAGCCCTCACCGCTTTCTACTTTAGTGTCGTTTTAAATTACCCTTTCTATACCAAAGTACTGAGTATCCACCCTTTAACCCACACTTCTGCCGATTATTTCATTTACACCATGCCACTGGTCATCTTTGTGATTCTCAATGCAGCCTTCCAACTTATCGCACTTCCTTTTGTACATAAGATTATCCTACCTTGTATGATTGTGATAAGTGCAGCTATTGCTTACAACACGTTATTCTTTGATATTTATTTTAATCGTGAGATGTTGCAAAACGTTGTACAAAGTAATGTGGCCGAAGGCTCACGTTTGATTACCTGGACTTATGTCGAATGGATACTTGCCTTTGGTATCCTTCCCGCGATATTGTATTGCCTCGTGCGTGTCAACTATCATCATGTTGTGAAAGAATTACTTGTGCGTGTTGGCATGATATTACTTTCCGTTTTAGTCTTTGTTGGCGTGGCAGCGTTTTTCTACCAAGATTATTCCGCTTTTTTCCGCAATAACAAAAGCCTGACACATTTATTAGTTCCTTCCAATTTTATCGGTGCAACGATTAATGTTGTTCAGGATTTACGTGCCGCGAATTTACCTTATGTTCAGCTCGATTTGAACGCTAGCCAAAACAAAAGGGATCAAGATCGTCATGTTACGCTATTAATTATTGGTGAAACGACGCGTGCAAAAAATTGGGGATTAAATCATTATGAACGTCAAACCACCCCGTTATTAGCAAAACGGGGCGAGGAGGTGATTAACTTTCAGCATATGACGAGCTGTGGAACCTCAACTGCGGTTTCTGTCCCCTGCATGTTTTCCAGTTTAGATCGGAAACACTTTAGCAATCTACAAGCGGATCACCAAGATAATTTACTCGATATCTTACAGCGTGCCGGTATTGAGGTGATGTGGCTAAATAACAATTCTGATTGCAAAGGTGTGTGTAAACATGTGCCGTATAAGAATGTCACCGCACTCAATTTAGCGGAGTATTGTCGAAATGGTGAGTGTTTAGATAATATTCTTTTAACGCAAATTGATCAGGTGCTAGACAGTACGGAAAAAGATACTGTGCTTGTGTTACACACGATTGGTAATCATGGACCAACCTATTATGAACGTTATACGCCTGAATACCGTCAATTTGTTCCTACCTGCGAGACCAACCAAATTAATCGTTGTTCAGCGCAACAGCTCGTCAACACCTATGACAATGGGATTTTGTATGTGGATCAATTTATTGATCAGGTGATCAGCAAATTAGCACAGCGCGAACAATTACAGAGTAGCCTGATTTATGTGTCTGACCACGGCGAATCCTTAGGGGAGAAGGGCGTTTATTTACATGGCGCCCCTTATGTGATTGCGCCACAAGAGCAAACCCATATTCCGATGGTCATGTGGTTTTCACCGCGTTGGCAAGCTACCCAGCAGGTGGATTTAGCGTGTTTACGTCAAAATGCGAAAGAAGAAAGCTATTCGCATGATCATTTTTTTAGTACCGTATTTGGTCTGATGCAAATGTCGGAAGACAGTGAAACCTACCGACCAAATATGGATATATTACGTCGCTGTAAAACGCAATAGTTCAAAAGTGTAAATAAAAGCCAAGTGATACTTGGCTTTTTTACTGGCTTTTTATACAGACTTTCATTGGAAATAGGCTAGAATTAAGCTAAACTATTGACCATCTTTTTTACTTTATTTTATGCACAACACACCGCCGTTATGACAACCACATATTTCGATTTCAGCATTCCAACACAAGTCAATGATCATAAAATTCTGGGTAACGTCCTGATGGGCGCGGACTGTCTTGCGATAAATCAGATTGCCGAACACTACTCAGGACTGACGCTGATTGTGACTGAAGATACACGAAGTGCGGTGCGTTTAGAAAAAGTGTTAGCACAGTTTAGTTCCCTACCAGTGACCTTTTTCCCTGATTGGGAAACCTTACCTTATGATGCGTTTTCACCTCATCAAGATATTATTTCAGCAAGGTTAAGTGCTTTATCTCATTTACAGCATTGTCAAAAAGGGATAGTTATTTTACCTATCACTACTTTAATGCAACGGTTATGTCCGCCAACATTTTTACACCATAACTTGCTTTTAATTAAAAAAGGCGATTGTTTACAAATCAATACACTGCGTTTGCAGTTAGAAAGTGCGGGTTATCGTGCGGTTGAACAAGTGTTGGAACATGGGGAATATGCGGTACGCGGTGCGTTATTGGATCTTTTCCCGATGGGCAGTGCGGTGCCTTTTCGCTTAGATTTTTTTGATGATGAAATTGATTCGATCCGAACTTTTGATGTGGATACACAGCGTACCCTTGAAGAAATTGAGTCCATTAATTTATTGCCTGCGCATGAATTTCCAACGGATGAGAAAGGGATTGAATTTTTCCGAACGCAATTTCGTGAAACCTTTGGTGAAATTCGTCGTGATCCAGAACATATTTATCAGCAAGTGAGCAAGGGGACGTTAATTTCCGGTATCGAATACTGGCAGCCTTTATTTTTTAAGCAAATGGCGACCTTATTCGATTATTTGCCTGAGCATACCTTGTGGATCGATATGGGTGATATTCAGGGACAAGGCACACGTTTTTATCAGGATGCACAGCAACGTTATGATAATCGCAAAGTTGACCCGATGCGTCCACTATTATCGCCTGAGCATTTATGGCTACGTATAGACGAGATTAATCGTCACTTAAAACAGTATCCGAGAATCAGCTTAAAAACGGATAAAGTGCGTTCCTCGCCTCGACAACGAAATATCGCGCTACAACCTTTACCGCCTGTGGCAATTCAGTCCCAACAAAAAGAGCCATTACAGCAGTTACGTCAATTTACTGAGCAATTTCAAGGCAATATAGTGTTTTCAGTAGAAAGTGAAGGGCGGCGTGAAACTTTGCTTGATTTGCTTGCCCCCTTAAAATTGAAACCGCAAAAATTGACCGCACTTTCACATGTCAGCGAGAAATATAACGTATTAATCAGTGGGCTAGAAAATGGCTTTATTATTGATCAAGATCGCCCTGTTGCAGTGATTACAGAAACCGAGTTGCTTGGTGAGCGAGTGCAGCAGCGTAGTCGTGATAAACGTAAAGCAGTTAATCCAGATACGCTCATCCGTAACCTTGCTGAACTCAAAATAGGTCAGCCCGTGGTGCATTTGGAGCATGGTGTGGGGCGTTATGCGGGGCTAGTGACGCTTGAAAATAGTGGTATTACTGCCGAATATTTGCTGTTAAATTATGCTAATGAATCCAAATTATATGTTCCCGTCTCCTCTTTGCATTTGATTAGTCGCTATGTGGGCGGTTCTGATGAAACGGCACCATTACATAAATTAGGGAGTGATGCATGGGTACGTGCACGTCAAAAAGCCGCGGAAAAAATTCGTGATGTGGCGGCGGAATTGTTGGATGTGTATGCCCAACGTGAATCACAAAAAGGCTTTGCCTTCCATTATGATCGTGAAGCCTTTCAACAATTTTCAGCCACTTTCCCTTTTGAAGAAACGGTAGATCAAGAAATGGCAATCAATGCGGTGATTGCGGATATGTGTCAACCTAAAGCCATGGATCGTTTAGTATGTGGTGATGTGGGCTTTGGTAAGACAGAAGTGGCGATGCGGGCGGCATTTTTAGCGGTAATGAATCATAAGCAAGTGGCGGTGTTGGTACCGACGACCTTATTGGCGCAACAACATTTTGAGAATTTTAAAGATCGTTTTGCCAATTTACCGATCAATGTGGACGTGCTCTCTCGTTTTAAAACAGCGAAAGAACAAAAAGTGGTCTTGCAGAATCTGGCGGAAGGGAAAGTCGATATTTTGATTGGCACGCATAAACTGATTCAATCGGATGTGCAATTTAAAGACTTAGGTTTACTGGTGATTGATGAAGAACACCGTTTCGGCGTGCGTCAAAAAGAGCGGATTAAACAATTGCGCGCGAATATTGATA
Organism: Bisgaard Taxon 45; assembly: GCA_049888895.1. Classification (GTDB taxonomy): domain Bacteria; phylum Pseudomonadota; class Gammaproteobacteria; order Enterobacterales; family Pasteurellaceae; genus Pasteurella. The sequence continues at coordinate 47,225 of JBLUWJ010000006.1, forward strand.
TTCTCACCTTAACGGCGACGCCGATTCCAAGAACCTTAAATATGGCGATGCACGGTATTCGGGATTTATCCATTATTTCAACACCGCCTGCCCGTCGTTTGACAATCAAAACCTTTGTCAAACAGGCGGATGATAGCATCATTCGAGAGGCGATCTTGCGGGAGATTTTGCGTGGTGGACAAGTGTATTATCTCCATAACGATGTGGCGAGTATTGAAAATTGTGCTGAAAAATTGCGTACACTGGTACCTGAGGCACGGGTGACCATTGGGCATGGTCAAATGCGTGAACGTGAGCTTGAACGGGTCATGTCGGATTTTTATCATCAGCGTTTTAATGTGTTAGTGTGTTCCACTATTATTGAAACGGGAATTGATGTGCCTACTGCCAATACCATTATTATTGAACGTGCGGATAACTTTGGTTTAGCACAATTACATCAACTGCGAGGACGAGTAGGGCGTTCACATCATCAGGCTTATGCTTATTTATTAACCCCACCGATAAAAGCCATGACCAAAGATGCACAAAAACGGCTTGAGGCATTAGAGAGTTTAGATAATTTAGGGGCGGGCTTTATTCTTGCAACTCATGATTTGGAAATTCGTGGTGCGGGGGAACTCCTTGGTTCTGAACAAAGTGGGCAAATTGAATCGATTGGCTTCTCTTTGTATATGGATCTATTAGAAAGTGCGGTGAATGCTTTAAAAGCAGGCCGGGAGCCATCTTTAGAAGAATTAACCCAGCAACAAGTCGAGATTGATTTACGTTTACCTGCCTTATTGCCAGAGGATTATTTGGGCGATGTGAATATTCGTTTATCTTTCTACAAACGGATTGCGGGAGCCGAAAATAAACAGGCGTTGGATGAATTAAAAGTCGAGTTAATTGACCGTTTTGGTGCGTTACCTGAAGCCACCACCGCGTTGTTCCGTATTGCAGAATTACGCCAGCGCGCGAAAAGGATCCAAATTCAGAGAATTGATGGTCATGCACAAGGGGGATTTATTGAATTTGCCACTAATGCGGACTTAGATCCAATGAAATTTTTACAACTCATCCAAGCCGAGCCAACGGTATATCGCTTTGATGGTCCAACTAAATTCCGCTTTAGCAAAACCTTTGAAAGCCATAAAGTGCGGTTGGATTTTGTGGAGAATTTAATTGCACAGATAACGCATTAATTTGATGTTTAAAAAGAATCAGGACGGCAATCTGAACACATCGGATAAGCTATCTGAAACCTTTTTTGAAATAAACAGTTAACTTTTTGAGTAGATCAGTATTTTCAATATTTGCTTTTGAAGTATACCGTACATAAGCTTGCGTACTACTTCCGTTATTTGGGCAGAGGGGTTAACACTTAGAATGCTTTTATTTTCGGTTAAATTGACTTTTAAAAACGCCACTCCCAGTTTAAATAAACTTCACTTTTCTTATAAGAATAAAGCCAATTTACATTGCTTCGATTATATTGATATTGGTAGCGAATGCTAGGTTCAAATCCTCCAATTGCCCAATGAGGAGCTTTGATATTGGCGTTATAGGTCCATTCTAAATCTCGTCGCTTTGTCGCCAACGTATCATTAAATGCACGATAGTAGGTTGCATTTATATTTGCAGAGAGTTCAACGCTAAAACCAGTTTGAAATGTGTGTTCCATCCCTGCAAATTCTAGCTCGACAAAACGGTTAATTAAAATCTTGCGGTTACGCCAAATTTAATGGTACGTCCTGGGGCAGGCATAGAAGAACGTGTCATGGGATCGAGATAATAAATATCCGCTAAATTAGTTACTGCCAAAGAGAAATTCAGATTTTTGTTATATTGATAATTCATATAAGCATCTACTAAAAATACAGGTTGCCAGCGAGGATTGTCAGTTCGACCATTTAAGAAACCTGCTTCACGTAACGAGCGATTACGAGTATGTTTAACGTTAGTGTGATAAGTAAGGCGAGTGCTTATTTCTAATTTTTCATTGAAAAGACGGGTGCCTAAATTTGCCACAATGGAATATTCAGGCAGAATGGCATTTTTTAAATAACCATCTCGGTTTCCGCCATTCACGCAGGTTGGATAGGTTTTTACAGTATCAGTGGTTCCGTCTAAGTAATCGATTTTGTGTCTTAAAGGCGTTTCAAGGAAAGCAATGTTTTTATCACAAAGTTTATTTTTTATATTGTAAGTAAAAGAAAGATCGCCAAAGAATTGACCTTGATCATAACGTGCTTGTAATTCAATACCCTCAAGAGTACGTTTATCAAACTGCTGTAATTCAAGATAATAAAAATCATGCCAAACACGATCATAAATATGACGAGTGACATTATGAAAGTAGTTAATACGGAAATCCGCTCTACGGGCAGTTGAAAAAAGAGGAAGTAAGTCTTGTACATAACCTATTTCAACGCTTTTGGTATGTTCTGGCTTGCGTTTGGCTAAAACACCTACGGTATCAATAGAATAACCTATCGTATCTTCAAAAATACTCGGCATCCGTTTGGTTTCATTATATCGAGCATAAATACGTGCATTCTCAGTTAAAAATACTGTGGCGGAAAGCGATGGTGCCCATGCATGGTCTTTACGTGGCTGTGAAAGTTTATTTAATTGTTGTTGAGTATATTGTTTATTTTCTGTATCAATTCTTGGGCGACCCTCTTTATATTTTGCTATTTTTTCACCTGTAAGCGGATTTGTGATTTCTTCATTGAGCAACGCTTTGGTTATGGTGCCATTGAATAAAGGGTTATTATTGGGAGAGAATTTGCCATCTTCCCCTCTTTCCCAAAGAAACTTTTCGTCAAACTCCTCGATTCCTTGTTGTTCTATGTATTCATAAATCTTGCCAGCTATTTCAGCTGCTTCAGCTTGAGTATCATCATCTTGTGGATTTGTAGGATTTAATTGTTCAGCTACTTGTTCTAGAACAAAATTATACGCATCAGCTGGGTCTATCGCATTGATATCACCACCATTATTTTTAAAATAAGTATTAAATACAGCAAGCCCCAATTTTTCATTGGGTTCTTTGAATTCCATTACACGCTTAGACGGTAATATAAAAGCATAAGCCGATAAATAATTGAGATATTGACTTCTGTCTTTTTCTTGAGTGATTTGTTGAAGGCGTTTATCAATAGATTTGTAATGGGTATATCTTGCTCCAGCAGTAAGCAGTAACCAATCCGTTGGTTGATAAGTTAAATTAAAACCGGCATTAAATTCATTTCTTTTTCCTTGTCTTCCGCCTGAGCGTATTTCGCTATATAATCTGCAAGCATTTGGATTTGTGCTTAAACAATCCCCGCCACTGTTCGTTCTATTTTTGTCCCAAATTTCAAAAATATTCGTTGAATCTAACGTTTCTCTTTTATAGTTTGCCATCACATCTAGCATAATTTTGGGGCTAACTTCCATTCTGTTACTGATATTTAATCCCCAATAATTATCACGAGAATATTGTGCTTGCGCTTCTTGCATATTAAACACACCGAAACTATTTTTAGTGCGGTTTGGATCTTTTTTATATTCTTCAATGAGTTCCCTCATAATTCGATAATATTCTTTTGGGTTATTTTCGGGGGTAATATTTTTCATATAAGTCGCGGCTACCACTTTTTCTCTAAAGACGGTATCCTCATACAAAATATCGCCAGGTGTGCCACCTGCAGAATTGGTTTTTGTTTTATTACGTAATAACCATGCCCCTAAATTTAAGTTTATCCATTTATTATCTGGGTTGTAGTTAAAATCAAGATTAACCGCGGTTTGTTTAACGTTGGCTTCAGGCCATTGCACCACAGTACCTAATTGAGTGATCGTGGCATATAAACGAGAAGGCATAATATCACCATAACGAATATGAGAATGACGAATGCCAAATCTGAGTGAGCTCTCAGAGTTGAAATTGAATTTTGTTTTCGCTAGCCAAGATTCGGAGTGGTAAGAGGTATTAGGGATTTCGGTTTCTTTTGGATAAACTTTTGCAATTAATGGAACATAAGGATCATCACTTCGTAATAAGGCTTCTCTTTTTTCTTCGCTTTCTGCCTCTAACAAGTCTTGTATGCTGACATGTTCACCGTATTTATGACTTCCTTTTTTACCTGCATAATAATTGCCTTTATCACGATAGGCATAAGCGAGCAGTCCTTCAAATTTATCATCTTTAACTGCCGCAGCGATACGAAACGCTTTGTCGTTTTTCGGATTTAAACGAGAACCTTGACGGGCTTGTACTCGATCATTTTGTTTAAAAAAGACTGCCCATTCGCCAAGTCCTGATTCAAGTCCATCAGGTACGGTTCGATAATCGGTGCCAAATTGATAGCGATTGATAATATTTGAGGTAGAATTCGTCGCAAGCTCAGTTTTCAGTTCGACTCCAACCTTTTCCCCTGCTTTGACAATATCATCCACTTCGAGGGTTTTCATTCTGACCGTACCAGCTGGACCAGTACGTAAAGAACGATCGAGGGTGGCACCTTTTTCTACACGGATACTACTGATTAAAAACGGATCTAAATAGTTACGGTTGCTCACACCTGCAAAGCCTCGCCAAACGGTGATGGCTTGTTCTGTGTCATCCACTAATACGGGAATGCGTCCTTGTCCCCAAGAACCGCGAATAATAGGATCTATGGCACCGCCGTTACGTACATCGCCGCTGTATGTGCCAGAAAATCCACTTAGTAAATCGCCAACAGAGTTGCCACGATAGGCGTCAATTTCTTTTTTGCTTTTATATTCTGTCACCTGATTTTTTAAATAAACTTGATCTTTGCCTTCTTGTGCTTGGGTTTCAGCGGTGCTTAACACGGTGATGGTGTCGAGACGATTATTGGTATTGGATAAGGCAAAAGGAGAGGTTAGTAGAAAAAGAAGGAGGTTGGTTGCAAGGCTATAATGTACTTGTTTTTGGGAAACAGTGAATTGAATAGACATAGAGACTTCCTAATGAATTAAAACTCAAATGAGAATAGTTATCATTTTAATGTCTAATTGTTGTTTAAGCAAACCTGAATTACTAAATTTTTTCATCTTTATGCAATGTGCGAGAGGACAGACTGATGATTAAATTATCGTCTTTTGAAATTATTGAAAAAAGTCCGCACTTTGGGTTATTTTTTTGAAGTGAATATTTTGATTGGTACGCATAACAGAATTCAATCTGACGTGTAATTTAACGCCTTAGGTTTACTCGTGATGAATAAAGAATATCGCTTTGACGGTCCAACTAAATTCCGCTTTAGCAAAACCGTTGAAAGCCATAACCATAAAGTGCGGTTGGATGTTGTGGAGAATGTCGTGAAAGGGTTGAGTCAGTAGAGCGAACAGTTTTGTTATCAACGTATTTTTGTGGTTAACAATATAGGTTGAAAAAGTAAAGGCGATTGTTCGAATCGCCTTTGTGTTGCTAGTGCACGAAATCTTCTATTTTTTCTTCGCGTATTTGAGCGAGTCGATTGCCACTGCAAGAATGATAATGCTACCTTTGATGATGTATTGCCAATATGGGTTAACGCCGATGTAGGTTAAACCATAGTTGATAACGGTAAAGATAATCACCCCAGTGACGACTCCGATAACCGTACCCACGCCACCAGCAAATGACACCCCCCCTACCACACAGGCCGCAATCGCATCTAACTCATACATGAAACCTAAGTTATTTGTGGCAGAACCGATACGACCAGCTTCTAACATCCCACCGAAACCGTAGAACATACCTGCAATCATATAGATTACAACTAAGTTACGTGCCACGTTAACACCAGAAACACGGGCTGCTTCTGGGTTACCACCAATAGCAAAGATGTTTTTACCAAAGCGCGTTTTATTCCAAAGAATCCACACTAAGAAGGTGGCAATCGCAGCATAAATGGTGATGTAAGACAGTTTGAAGGAACCGAATTTAAAGAAACCTTGTGCAAACGTTGAGAATGTTTCGTTAAATCCAGCAATTGGCGAACCACCTACGGCATCATAGTAAAGCGAGTTAATCCCGTAAACGATAATCATGGTCCCCATGGTTGCAATGAACGGGGTCACATTTAAGTAGGCAATGACTAAACCATTCACCAAACCGATGACGGCACCAATCAGACATACCGTTAAGATCACAACTGGAATCGGGAGTTCAGGCAAATCGGGGAAGACTCGGTTAAAGTTATCCATGGCTTGTAGCAAGGTGGCGGATATCACTGCGGCTAAACCAACTTGGCGACCTGCGGATAGGTCGGTACCTTGTGTGACCAGTAACCCCGCCACACCAAGTGCAATGATTAAGCGGACAGACGATTGGGTTAGGATGTTACTGAAATTTCGTAAATTCAAGAATGTCGGGTCTTGAATAATGATGATCCCGAGTAAAATTAATAAGACAAAGTAGATTGCATTTTGTTTAAAGAATTCAAGGGATTTATTTTGTTTTAACGCAGCCATAATTTATTTCCTTAATTCTGTGTGTTATAAATATTTTGCAGCGAGCTGTAAAATTTCTTCCTGTGATGTTTCTGCCGTATTGACGATGCCTGCGACTTTCCCGTTACTCATTACTAGAATTCGGTCAGTCACCCCTAATAACTCTGGCATTTCAGATGAAATCATGATGATACCTTTATCTTTTTTCGCCAATTCCATAATCAGCTGATAAATTTCATATTTGGCCCCAATGTCAATACCACGTGTTGGTTCATCTAACATCAAGATTTCAGGTTGAGTTAATAACCAACGACCAATGACCACTTTTTGTTGGTTACCACCAGATAAGGATCCAATATTGGTTCTGTGAGAAGGGGTTTTCACATTCATGGCATCAATCACCCATTGGGTGTCGCTTTTCATTTTCGTATTACTCAATAAGCCTAACTTACTGATATAGGATTTCATGTTAGAAATTAATGAGTTAAATTCAATACTGAGGTTTGCATAAATCCCTGTTGAGCGACGTTCTTCTGTGACTAAGGCGAAACCGTTATTAATTGCCTCAAAGGCGTTCCGGTTTTTCATTTCTTCACCGTGTAACTTAATCACACCAGATTTACGTTCACGTACCCCAAAGATGGTTTCCACGATATCAGTACGTTTTGCCCCCACCAGTCCCGCAATGCCGAGCACTTCGCCTTTACGTAATTCAAAACTAACATCTTGAATAGATGGCTGATTAAGTGCGGTCAGATTTTCCACCGTTAAGATGGTTTCTTTTGGGGTATTGGTTTTTGGTGGGAAACGTTGTGTGAGTTCACGCCCAACCATCATGGAGACAATCTGATCCATCGTGGTGCCTTTGACCGCGACGGTATTGATCCATTTACCATCGCGTAAAATCGTAATTTCGTCACAAATTTTAAAAATCTCGTCCATTTTGTGCGAAATATAAATGATGCCACAGCCACGTTGTTTGAGCTTCGCGATAATTTTAAATAGGTGTTCAACCTCTTTTTCTGAAAGCGAAGAGGTTGGCTCATCCATGATGACGATTTTGGCATTATATGAAAAGGCTTTCGCGATCTCGATCATTTGCATTTGTGACACAGACAATTTGGCCACTTTTTCCTTAGGATCGATATCGATATCTAATTCTTCAAAAATTGCTTTGGTGTCACGGTACATTTTGCCATGATCCACAAAGCAGGCTTTTAATGGATAACGGCCTAACCAAAGGTTATCCATTACTGTACATTGTTTAACCAAATTAAGCTCTTGGTGTACCATAGAGATACCATTTTCTAAGGCTTCTTTTGAGGTTTTAAAATTTACTGGTTTGCCTAAGAAAAGGATATCACCTTCATCTTTACTATAGATACCAAACAGGCATTTCAATAAGGTCGATTTCCCCGCACCATTTTCACCCATTAAGGCATGTACAGAATGAGAACGTACCGTCAGATTGGCATTGTCTAATGCTTTAACACCGGGGAAGGACTTACAGACATTGGTCATTGTGAGCAGTATTTCACTGTCTTGATTTGGCATTTGAGTTGTCATATCCAACCTCACATAAAAAGGGGGAGGATGTACCTCCCCGAAAATTACAACTTCTTGTTTTGTTATAGTTTATTATTTGAGGAACTCGTTTAAGTTATCCGCATCCACACCGACATAAGGAATACGTACTACACGATCTTTTAACTGCCATTTAGTGCCTTCAGTAGCAGGTTTTCCTTTTGCTAGGTTGTTACTTAATTGAACAACGGCTTTCCCTTGGTTCACACCGTCATTTAACACCGTACCTGCAATTTCCCCTTTTTTGATTAATTGAAGGACTTCTGGTAACGCGTCTACTCCAAAGATTGGTAATTTTTTACCATGTGCTTTTGTCGCTTCTAATGCACCCATTGCCATTCCATCATTGTTTGCAATGATTACTTCGATTTGGTTCGCTTTAGAGCTAGATAACCAGGCATCCATTTTATCTTTCGCTAAAGCGGCATCCCACATCCCTGTGTCGATGAATAATTGTTCAGTTTGAATGCCTTGATTATTTAGCTCTTCAACCACGAATTTTGTCCGAGCTTCAGCATCTGGGTGGCCAGGCTCACCTTTGAGTAACACATATTGGATTTTACCGTCCTTATTGAGGTCGTATGCTGAGTTTGCTTTCCAGTGTTTAGCAATTAATGAGCCTTGAATTAAACCGGACTCTTTTGGATCGGTACCCACATAGTAAGCATGTTCATAACTGCCAATTGCTTTTGCACCAGGATCTTTGTTAAAGAACACAACAGGAATATCATCAGGTTTCGCTTTTCCAATAATCGTTGGGGCGGCAGCTGGGTCAACAAGGTTAATGGCTAAGGCTTTAACCCCTTTAGAAATCAAACCATCAACTTGGTCATTTTGTACCGCTTGTGCGTTTTGTGAGTCGTTCATTAATAACTCAATATCTTTAAACTGCTCCGCTTCTTTATTGATTTCTTTACGCATGAGTGACATGAAGTTATCATCATATTTGTAAATGGTTACACCAATACGATCAGCGGCTTGCGCTGCTGAAGTGGCTACGCCTAGACCGACTGCTAAAGCAACAGCACTTAATACGGTTTTTTTCATAGTAACTCTCCTATGTTAGAACGAATAGATGTTGTTATCTTTTTGCGTTTAACCCACTTTGGCTAGATAACTGGGGGAATCATACTGGAAAATATTTTCCAAGACTGTGATCTCACTCACAATTGTGAAAACGATTACAATTGACTCATGAAACTGTTATCCTGATCACATTTTTAAGCTATTTTGAGGCTTTAAAAAAAGAAAACGTGGCTAAATTTGCAGAAATTTAACCACGTTTTTTGTGTTGTTTAGCGAAAATGTTTACGTTTTCATCACTCGCTCATTATGAATGTTGTTCTGTTGAGAAACGTCTGACTAAGGTCGGATTAAATTGAATGTGTGAGGGTTTTTTCACCTCTTGATCCACTAAGCTTAGTGCCAGCTTTGCCGCATAATTTGCCATTAAATCAATAGGGTAGCGGATAGTGGTTAATTTAGGGATCAAATAACGAGCAATCGGCATATCATCAAAGCCGATGATCGAGTATTGGGCCGGAACACGAATATTATTTTCATTTAATACTGAAATCGCGCCAGCTGCCATGGAATCATTATAAGCGACGACAGCCGTAAGATCAGAATTGTAACTGAGTAAGTTAATCATGGCTTCTTCCCCCCCTTCAAAGTCGGGTGAACTATGTGTAATGGCATGTTCAATGACGGGAATATGGTATTGTTTTAAGGCCGCTAGATAACCTCGGTGTCTTTCTATTTCATCCATAATATAATGGTTCGAGCCGATATAACCGATTTTCTTATGACCCAGTTTAATGAGTGTTTCTGTCGCGATAAACGTCCCTTTTTCATTATCTAAGCTAACACAACGGTGTTCATACCCTTGCACGACACGATTGATAATCACCATCCCCGGCACTTTGTCTAAATATTGGCATAACACTTCATCACTGAGTGCTTTCGCATGTACGACCAGACAACTACAACGTTTGCGTAGTAGTGTATCTATCGCTTCTTTTTCTTTTTCGGCATTATGATAGCCGATACCAATAATGATGGTTTTTTTGTATTCTTCTGCCACTTTATCTACCGCTTTCACTAAGATCGCGAAAAACGCATCAGTCACATCGGTGACTACCACACCAATCGTATCGGTGCTTTTCATGGCGAGGGCTTGTGCATTGGCATTGGGTTGATAACCGAGTTTTTCGATTGCGGCTTGGACGGCTATGCGCGCTTTTTCACTTGCAGAAGGATGATTGTTGAGCACGCGAGAGACTGTGGCGACAGAGACGCCCGCATGCTGTGCGACATCATGAATAGTAACCATAATGAGTATGACCTTTCCTTTGAGAAATCTGTGTTTTCATCCCTAGTAAGATAGGGTTAAGTCTGAAAACGTTTAACACTAAATCTGACACCTTCTACACAAAAAACAAAGTAAAATCGTAAGGGATTTCTTGATTTTGTGATCTAGTTAACAGTTTATTTTTGATAATTTGGTATCTTATGCCCAAAATAAAATGTAACCGTTTCCAGTTGTCGGGAGTAGGAGTAAAAGATGCGTCATTCACTATTTGAACCAACCGAACACCCACATCGCCGTTATAATCCGTTAACCGATCAGTGGGTGCTTGTCTCACCACATCGAGCAAAACGTCCATGGCAAGGGCAACAAGAAAAAGTGGCGGAGGATGAAAAGCCAAGTTATGATCCAACTTGTTATTTATGCCCATCCAATAAACGTATTACGGGTGAGCAAAATCCTGATTATCAGAAGCCTTTTGTGTTCAAAAATGATTTTTCTGCTTTATTAGAAGAAACGCCTGATCCAACACCGTCAACTGACCCTTTATTCCAACTATCAAAAGCCCAAGGCGAAAGTCGCGTGATTTGCTTTTCGCCCGATCATAGCAAAACCTTGCCTTTATTAACAGTCGAAGAAATTCACGAGGTGATAAAAGTATGGCAAGCCCAGTTGCTCGAATTGGGACAAAAATATCCATGGGTGCAAATTTTTGAAAATAAAGGGGCGGCGATGGGCTGTTCTAATCCGCATCCCCATGGACAAATTTGGGCAAACAGTTTTTTACCGAATGAAGTGGCACGTGCCGATCAAACCCAACGTGCCTATTTGGCTAAACAGGGCTCAGTGATGTTAATGGATTATGCCAAACGCGAAATTGAACTGAAAGAACGCGTAGTGGTTGAAACTGAACATTGGTTAGCTGTCGTGCCTTATTGGGCGGTTTGGCCGTTTGAAACCTTATTAATGCCAAAAGCACATGTAAAACGTTTGACGGAGTTAAATGACGCGCAAAGTAAAGATTTGGCCCTTGCATTGAAAAAACTGACGACAAAATATGACAACTTATTTGAAACGTCTTTCCCTTATTCAATGGGGTTCCATGCTGCACCGTTTAATCAGGATAGCAATGAACATTGGCAACTTCATGCACATTTTTATCCGCCACTTTTACGTTCTGCGACCGTGCGTAAATTTATGGTGGGTTACGAAATGCTAGGGGAATCACAACGTGATTTAACTGCGGAGCAAGCCGCAGCGCGTTTACGTGTACTCAGTGAAGTGCATTATAAGCAAAAATAATCGAGTGAGATGCTATGCTATCTCTGTTTGTCATTTGATAAGACGCATCGTGTTTGCGATAAAGGAAGGTATATAACATGACTCCACAGCAATCTGCTCAACGTTTATTTGAAGAAAAATTTCATTGTACACCGACCTTAAATGTTTATGCGCCGGGAAGGGTTAACATTATTGGTGAACATACGGATTACAATGATGGTTTTGTGATGCCTTGTGCGATAAATTATGGTACGGCGATTAGTGGTCGAAAACGTGAAGATAACCGCTTTAAAGTGTATGCAGGTGATTTGCATCAATGGGATGAATTTGATTTGGCTGAAGAGATTACTCCGAATCCAGCAAAAAAATGGACAGGTTATGTGCGCGGTGTCGTGAAATTTGTACAAGCCCATTGTCCAGATTTTAAGTGCGGTGCGGATTTAGTCATTTCAGGTAATGTGCCTTTATCTGCGGGTTTGAGCTCTTCCGCTTCGTTAGAAGTTGCAGTCGGTAAATTTTGTCAACAATTAGGCAATTTACCTTTAACTAATACGGATATTGCGCTTATCGGTCAAAAAGCCGAAAACCAATTTGTGGGTTGCCAATGTGGCAATATGGATCAATTGATTTCAGCCTTAGGACAAAAAGATCACTTGTTGATGATAGATTGCCGTTCGTTAGACACGATCCCAACCCCGATTCCAGCTAATGTGGCGGTGATGATTGTGAATTCTCACGTCAAACATGATCTGGTCGCTGGCGAATATAACACCCGTCGTCAGCAGTGTGAAACTGCAGCGAAATTCTTTGGCGTGAAAGCATTGCGTGATGTCTCAATTGCACAATTCAAGCAAAGAGAAGCGGAATTAAGCGCACTTGATGCTGAGGTGGCTAAACGTGCGCGTCATGTGGTGACAGAAAATCAACGAGTGTTAGATGCGGTACAAGCATTGCAAAGCGGTAATCTTGCTTTATTGGGGGAATTAATGGCACAATCACACGATTCAATGCGTGATGATTTTGAAATTACGGTGCCACAAATTGACTATTTAGTGGAATTGGCGCAGATCGCAATTGGTAGATCAGGTGGCGCAAGAATGACCGGCGGTGGTTTTGGGGGATGTATTGTAGCGGTGGCACCAGTGGAAAAAGTAGATGCGGTGCGTCAAATTATTGCCGATAATTATTACCAACAGACGGGCTTAAAAGAAGATTTTTATGTGTGTACTGCTTCACAAGGAGTAGTGGTATGTTAAGCAAAAGTACACAGGGGATCGCACCAGATGGGCAACCCTTTCAATTATTCACCTTATCGAATGCGACAGGCATGTCTATTCAACTGATGGATTGGGGGGCAACGTGGCTGTCTTGCAAGGTGCCGGTACAACATCAGCTACGTGAAGTGTTATTAGGTTGTCAGCTTGAGGATTACCCTCAGCAACAAGTCTATTTAGGTGCGACAGTTGGGCGGTATGCCAATCGTATCGCGAATGGGCAATTTCAGTTAAATGGACAAACGATTCAACTGTCTGTTAATCAAGGGGTGCACCAATTACATGGTGGAAAGACAGGCTTTGATTGTCAGCGTTGGCAACTAGAAAAGTGCGGTGAAAATTTTGTCTGTTTTTCACTGTTTTCACCCGATGGCGATCAGGGGTTTCCTGGTAATTTGACAACGCGTGTCACCTACTCACTGACAGAAGAAAATTGTGTAGAAATTCAATTTGAGGCCGAAAGTGATCAGGCCACCCCGTTAAATTTAACTAATCATGCCTATTTTAATCTTAATAATGCAGAGTTAGGGGAAGATATTCGCGCGCATTACTTACAAATCAATGCGGATCAGTATTTACCCGTTAATCAAGAAGGCATTCCTTGCTCGGGCTTAAAACCAGTGCAAGGCACTAGTTTTGATTTTCGTGACATGAAGTCTATTGAAAAAGACTTTTTACAAGATGAGCAGATCCTAGTGAAAGGGTATGATCATGCCTTTTTGTTAAATCAAGACAAAGAAAACATCAGTGCGATTCTCTCCGCGGCAGACGGTTCCTTGCGCTTACAGGTCTCGACCTCTCAGCCTGCTTTACAAGTGTATACGGGTAATTTTCTGGCGGGGACGCTGAATCGTTTTGGCTCGTGTTATCAGGATTACATGGGGATTGCGTTAGAAACACAAGCCTTACCGGATACACCGAATCATCCTGAGTGGTGGACACTAGGTGGGATGAGCCAAGCGGGGGAGAACTATCGGCATTGGACTCGCTTTCATTTTTCATCATAATCACATTATAACAATAAATGCGAATTGTTGTTTTTTTGCCCCACTGTCTAGGGGCTTTTTTTTGCTATTAATCCAGAAATATGTTACTTTTCAACGGTCAATGTTGACTGAAACTTATTCAAGAATTTATGGCTAACGAAGAACACTCGAATACTCACTCTACTGAATCCCAGCAGAAAAAAAGTTTTTTCCAATCACTGTTTGGGCGTTTTTTCCAAGGTGAATTAAGGAATCGTGAAGAACTGGTTGAAGTGATTCGCGATTCAGAGCAAAACGAGCTGATTGATCAAAATACACGAGAGATGATAGAAGGGGTCATGGAAATCGCGGAATTACGTGTACGTGACATTATGATCCCACGATCACAGATTGTGTTTATTCACACTGATCAAAATTTAGATTCCTGTTTGGATACGATCATTGTCTCAGCACACTCACGTTTCCCCGTCATTACTGATGACCGTGATAATATCGCTGGGATTTTACATGCAAAAGATTTACTCCGCTTTTTACGTTCTAATGCTGAAGAATTTGATTTAATGCCTTTATTACGTCCTGCGGTGATTGTGCCAGAGAGTAAGCGGGTTGATCGAATGCTTAAGGATTTTCGTTCAGAACGTTTTCATATGGCGATTGTGGTGGATGAATTCGGTTCAGTGTCTGGTTTGGTGACGATCGAAGATATTCTCGAGCAAATTGTGGGGGATATTGAAGATGAGTTTGATGAAGAGGAAATTGTCAATGTTCGTCAGCTTTCTCGTCATACTTATGCCGTTCGCGCACTCACTGATATTGAAGACTTTAACCAACAATTTAATACTCATTTTGCCGATGAAGAAGTGGATACAATTGGTGGGGTCGTGATGCAAGCGTTTGGTTATTTACCAAAACGTGGAGAAGAAATCACCATTGAAAATATCAGTTTCAAAGTTACTTCAGCGGATAGTCGACGTTTAATTCAATTACGTATTACCGTGACCGATGAGCAACTGGCGGAAATCGAAAAAACGGATGATATCAAAGAAGAATAACGGCTTAACAACAGGAGAGAAGCACGGGGTAAGCCTCGTGTTTCGTTATTTATAGCCTATGAAAAACACGCTTTTTACTTATTTTATTGCCATTTTCTCGGGATTTATCGGGGTATTGGCTTTTTCTCCCTTTGACTATTGGGGTGCGGCTTACTTATCGCTGTTAGGGTTGATTTTTGTCGCCAAAAACGCACAGAAAAAGACCGCACTTTGGGGGGCGTTTTTGTGGGGCTTGGCGTTTTTCGCTTTTGGCATAAATTGGGTACATGTGAGTATTCATGAATTTGGCGGGACCCCTGTATCGGTGAGTTATGCGTTAGTCCTCGTGTTAGCCGCATATCTGGCGTTATTCCCTACCTTATTTGCTTATCTGATCCAGTGTTTTCAGGTGACCAGTCTTGCGATGTTCCCCGTCCTTTGGACCTTTACCGAGTTTTTACGTGGTTGGTTATTGACAGGCTTTCCTTGGTTGCAGTTTGGTTATAGCCAAATTGACAGCCCATTTGCCCATCTTGCCCCACTGTTTGGCGTAACCGGCTTAACGTTCTTTGTCATGTGGGTAAGTGCGGTCAGTTTTAATTTATTTTCTGTGTTAGCCTCACGTCCAAGACAGTGGAATGTTGCACTGTTTAATAGCGCTTTGTTGATTCTACTCAGTGGCCTAAGTGCTTATTCTGCGAAGATTGATTACGTGAAAAAAGAGGAAAGGGATGTGTTAAAGGTGACTTTAGCACAGGGCAATATTGCACAAAATTTAAAATGGGAACCAGAATATCTGTATAATACACTCGACACTTATCATCGTTTAATCAGTCAACATCTCGGCAAAACGGATGTCATTGTTCTACCAGAATCAGCATTACCGGTATTAGAAAATCATATTCAACCCTTTTTTCACGCTTTGCAAGAACAGGCAAAAGCGCAAGGCACAGAGCTTATCATTGGCACGATTTATCAAGATACAGAGAATAAATTGCTCAATTCGATTATTACCTTGGCCAATCCTCATCACCCGTATTCGTTAGACAAGGCAAATCGTTATAATAAACATCACCTCGTGCCTTTTGGTGAATATGTACCGCTTGAAACCTTACTTCGCCCATTAGGCACGGTATTTAATTTACCGATGTCCGCCTTTCACAGCGGTGAACTGATTCAAGCCCCCTTATGGGTGAAAGAACGCCAGTTAAGTGCGGCCATTTGTTACGAGATCATTTTGGGTGAGCAGTTAAGAAAGAATGTGAAAAAAGAGACCGATTTTATTCTCACGATTTCTAATGATGCGTGGTTTGGCGATTCTATTGGGCCTTGGCAACATTTACAAATGGCAAGAATGCGTGCTTTAGAGTTCGGTAAACCCGTTATTCGCGCCACGAATACCGGTATTAGTGCATTTATTGATGAACGAGGGAAAATTGTTGCACAAGCCCCGCAATTTATTGAAACGTCCTTGACGCAGGAGCTCGTTGCGACCACTGGTCAGACACCTTATGCGGTATTAGGTAATACCCCTCTTTATGTCTTATCACTCTTCCTGCTAGTGATGAGAGGGATAGCGGGATTGATTCGTCGTCGTTTATTAAAAAATACGTATTAAACAAAAAAGCACTGAAAGAAATGATCAGTGCTTTTTTGTCAGAATCGATTAACGACTACGGAAAATAATGCGACCTTTGTTTAAGTCGTAAGGCGTCATTTCAATCGTCACTTTATCACCGGTTAAAATACGGATATAGTTTTTACGCATTTTACCTGAAATATGGGCTGTCACCACGTGCCCGTTTTCTAACTCAACACGAAACATCGTGTTTGGCAAGGTTTCTAAAATTGTGCCTTGCATCTCAATGCAATCTTCTTTTGCCATTGGTTCCTCTAAATAAACTACAAATGCTTACAGCATTTTGATTTTAATTGCTGTATATTATACGGTTGTGCTGAATTATACAAGTTTTGTGATGTACGGCAAGTTTTTATTCCATTCGATCTAAGATAAAAATGAAAAAGATCCTAATTACTGGTGGAGCAGGTTTTATTGGCTCTGCTGTGATTCGTTACATTTTAAACCATACCCAAGATCAGATTATTAATCTCGATAAGCTGACTTATGCCAGTAATTTAGATGCCTTAGCCACAGTGGTTGATCGTCCAGATTATTACTTTGAACAAGTTGATATTGTTGATACGACAAGACTGAGTGAGATTTTTCAGCGCTACCAACCTGATTGTGTGATGCATTTGGCCGCGGAAAGCCATGTTGACCGTTCAATTGCTGGCGCTGCCGCTTTTATTCAGACCAATATTGTGGGAACCTTTGCGTTACTTGAAGTCACGCGACAATATTGGCTATCGCTAGAGAAAACAAGAAAAGCCCACTTTCGTTTTCATCATGTGTCCACCGATGAAGTCTTTGGTGACCTTGATTTTCACCAAGCCGCCTTTACAGAAACCTCTCCTTATCGTCCAAGTAGCCCTTATTCAGCGTCTAAAGCGTCTAGTGATCATTTAGTGCGCGCTTGGCATCGCACCTATGGTTTGCCCATCGTGATGAGTAACTGTACGAACAACTATGGCTTTTATCAACATACGGAAAAACTGATTCCGTTTATGCTATCTCAAGCACTGCAAGGGAAACCGTTGACGATCTATGGTAACGGACAGCAAGTACGCGATTGGTTGTTTGTTGAGGATCATGCGCAAGCCTTGTACCTTGTGTTGACACAGGGTAAAACAGGGGAGTCCTATAATATAGGGGCGAGGTGTGAGTACAGTAATATGGCACTTGTGACGATGTTATGTGAGATCTTAAATCAGTTAAAACAGGCGGGGAAGTTGGTCGCTTTTAGCGAGCAAATCAGGCATATAACCGACTTTAAACAACTGATCACCTTTGTACAAGATCGCCCCGGTCATGATTTACGTTACGCACTCGATACTGCAAAAATTCAACAACACTTAGGGTGGTCGGCCAAAACCGATTTTGAGGCGGGATTACGTAAAACAGTCGCATGGTATGTCGATTACTTGTCGCCATGAAGAAAAGATATTTTATTGGAAAAGATACTAAAGTGCGGAAAAACTGGTATAGTGATTCGCACTTTATTTTTATTCAGACAATGCAAAAATAAAAGGATCGTTTATGCCAATGCAAATTATGTTATCGACTCAAGTGGCAGATGAGGCTTGGGGAAAAAATGCACTATTGAGCTTTAATCAGGCGCAAGCTACTCTTCATGTTCCCCATTATGCTGAGCGCACAGCGGTACAGAAAGCTGCCCGTAAGTTGCGTGGGCAAGGGATTAAGGACGTGGTACTCGAGGGCGACAATTGGGATTTAGAAACCTGCTGGGCATTTTATCAAGGTTTTTATAGCGCAAAACAAGATTATGCGGTGGAATTTCCAACTTTAGAGGACGACGCACTGGCAGAATTGCTTGCACGTATTCAGTGTGGTGATTTTGTACGTGAAATCATTAACTTACCAGCTGAAGTGATCACGCCAGTGGAATTGGCGACTCGTGCCGCACAGTTTATCGAAGAACAAGCAGAAACATATGGTGATAAAAGTGCGGTCAGTTTTAACATAATTTCGGGCGAAGAATTAAAAGCACAGAATTATCAAGGTATTTGGAATGTGGGACGCGGTTCTGCTAACCCGCCAGCGATGTTGCAATTAGATTTCAATCCAACGGGTCATCCAGATGCGCCCGTTCTAGCCTGTTTAGTCGGCAAAGGCATTACCTTTGACAGCGGTGGTTATAGTATTAAACCAAGTGACAACATGAGCACCATGCGCACCGATATGGGCGGGGCGGCGCTATTGACAGGATCCCTAGGCTTAGCCATTGCGCGTGGGTTAACACAACGTGTGAAACTTTATTTATGTTGTGCGGAAAATCTTGTCAGCAGCAATGCTTTTAAATTAGGTGATATTATTACCTATAGTAACGGGGTGACGGCTGAAATTCTCAACACCGACGCAGAAGGGCGTTTAGTGTTAGCAGATGGATTAATTGAAGCCGATAAACAACAGCCAAAAATGATCATTGATTGTGCAACGTTAACGGGAGCAGCAAAAATGGCGGTAGGGAATGATTATCATTCGGTCTTATCTATGGATGATAAATTGGTGGCTAGCCTATTCCATGCTGCTGAAGTGGAGCAAGAGCCGTTCTGGCGCTTACCGTTTGCGGAATTTCACCGTTCACAAATCAGTACAGCTTTTGCCGATATTGCTAATACCGGGAGTGTGCCAGTGGGCGCTGGGGCAAGTACCGCGACAGCGTTTCTATCCTACTTTGTGAAAAACTATCAGCAACATTGGTTGCACATTGACTGCTCAGCCACTTATCGCAAAACAGCAAGCGATTTATGGGCGGTTGGCGCAACGGGAATTGGTGTACAGACATTAGCGCGTCTTTTATTAACTGAAGCAACTGTATAAGGATTGAAACACATAATGGAAAAAACCTTATCAATTATTAAACCCGATGCAGTAAAACGTCATCTCATCGGTGCAATTCTAACTCGTTTTGAACAAGCGGGATTTCGTATTGCCGCAATGAAAATGTGTCATTTAACCCAAACACAGGCAGAAGGCTTTTATGCAGAGCATCAAGGGAAGGCCTTTTTTCCTGATTTAGTGGCGTATATGATGTCTGGACCTGTAGTGGTATTAGTCTTGGAAAAGGAAAATGCAGTCACGGATTACCGTGCGTTAATTGGAGCAACCGATCCAGAAAAAGCGGAAGTTGGGACAATTCGTAAGGATTTTGCCCTTAGTCAGCGTCAAAATTCAGTACATGGTTCAGATAGTTTGGACAGCGCAAAACGTGAAATTGCCTATTTTTTTGTTGAAAATGAGATTTTTTAATTTTCTTCACTTGACGGTTTAAACGGCATTTCCCCTTGTTATTTTTATAACAAGGGGAAATTTTTTTGTAATAAAGATTGAATTCTTTGAATAAAAGCGTATTATAGCCGTCCAGACGCAGAAACATCTAAATGAGCACAAGAAGGATATTATGTCTAGTTATTTATTCACTTCAGAATCCGTGTCAGAAGGACACCCAGATAAAATTGCCGATCAAATTTCTGATGCAGTATTAGACGAGATCTTAAAACAAGATCCAAAAGCACGTGTCGCCTGTGAGACCTATGTTAAAACAGGGATGGCATTAGTCGGTGGTGAAATTACCACATCAGCGTGGGTGGATATTGAGAATTTAACGCGCCAAGTGATTTGCGATATCGGTTATAAACATTCTGATATGGGCTTTGACGGACATTCTTGTGCGGTATTAAATGCGATTGGTAAACAATCTTCTGATATTAACCAAGGCGTAGATCGTGAAAATCCATTAGATCAAGGGGCGGGCGATCAAGGGATCATGTTTGGTTATGCGACCAATGAAACTGACGTGTTTATGCCAGCTGCGATTACTTATGCTCACCGTTTAATGGAACGCCAAGCCAAAGTACGTAAAGACGGTACTTTGCCGTGGTTACGTCCAGATGCGAAAAGCCAAGTCACGCTAAAATACGAAGATAACAAAATTGTGGGGGCAGATGCAGTTGTGCTTTCTACTCAGCACTGCGATAGCATTGAGCAAAAAGACTTGCATGAAGCGGTGATGGAAGAAATTATCAAGCCTGTTTTACCGGCAGAATGGTTATCCAAAGACACGAAGTATTTCATCAATCCAACTGGTCGTTTTGTGATTGGTGGTCCAATGGGCGATTGTGGTTTAACGGGGCGCAAAATTATCGTGGATACTTACGGTGGTGCGGCACGTCATGGTGGTGGGGCATTCTCAGGTAAAGATCCCTCTAAAGTTGACCGTTCAGCAGCCTATGCTGCCCGTTATGTAGCAAAAAACATTGTTGCAGCCGGTCTTGCTGATCGTTGTGAGATTCAACTTTCTTATGCGATTGGGGTTGCCGATCCGACTTCGATCATGGTAGAAACCTTTGGTACGGGCAAAGTGGCAAATGAATTATTAGTGGCACTCGTGCGTGAATTCTTTGATTTACGCCCTTACGGTTTAATTAAGATGCTTGATTTAATTCAGCCTATTTACCGTGAAACGGCAGCTTATGGTCACTTTGGTCGTGAACAATTCCCTTGGGAGAAAGTGGATCGTGCCGAAGAATTACGTGCAGCGGCAGGACTTAAATAAATTTATCATATGACAAGTAAAGGCGAACAACGGTTCGCCTTATTTTTATATCCGTGATGCAACAACAGACCCAGCTTCGCCATTTAAATAGGCTAGTTCAACGTAAACTTGCTCAGTGTTTGCAACTCGCCAGCGACTATTTCAATCGCCCATTCCCTATGCCTACGGTACGTTATAATGTGCGTGGCATGAAGGCCGGCGTGGCATATTTGCAACAAAATGAAATCCGTCTGAATCCTATTCTATTACTTGAGAACTCAACGGTATTTATTCAGCAAGTCGTGCCACATGAACTGGCGCATTTGCTTGTTTACCAATTATTTGGTCGGGTTAAGCCCCATGGTGAAGAGTGGAAAAACCTTATGCAACGTGTCTTTCACTTAACCCCTGAGGTATGTCATCAATTTGATGTGTCAAGTGTGACAAAACAGAGCTACCCTTATCAATGTCAATGCCAAACACATTATTTAAGTGTTCGTCGTCACCATAATATTCAATCAGGTAAAGCCATATATTTTTGTAAGAAATGTAAAGTTGAGTTAATTTTGCAATGATTTCTCCAAATAAAGTGTTATACTCATCCTTGGATAGGATTTAATCAGTAACTTTAAAGAGGATCTAATGATGAAGAAATCACTACTTGTATTGGCTATCGGTGCATTATGTTCATTGACGGCAAGTGCTAATTTTTATGTTCAGGGGGATTTAGGAACATCGAAAATAAAATGGTCTTTTGACGACGGTAAGGTTAATAAATCGGGTTTTTCACCAAGTCTAGCTGTCGGTTATAAATTCACAGATTTCCGTTTAGCGTTAGATTATACTCGTTATTCAGCGATTAAATACGGTTATGATAATGAAGAAGAGTTTCATAAGGTATTCGTTTCTGCAAACGGTAAAGTAAGAACTGATGCTTTTGGTTTATCAGCAATTTATGACATTAACTTGAATAGTCCTTTAACACCTTATGTGGGTGCCCGTATTGCGGCTAACCGAGTTTCATTAAAAGAAAATGGAACCGAAAAACATGTTAATGATGATTCTAGTACCACAATCATAAAAACCAGTGAAGATACCAGAAAAACCAAAATGGGCTATGGCGTATTAGCCGGTGTGAGCTATAAGTTGACTGATAGCTTAGTCGCAAATGCGGGTGTCGAATATAACTATTTAGGTAAGTTTGATGAGGTAAAATTACGTCAGTACGGCGCTAAACTTGGTTTACGCTACGAATTCTAGTCCTATCATCGACTAACTCTGCTAAAGTGCGGTAGAAACTTAACAAGTTTTTTACTGCACTTTTACTTTCTTTTCTCTTTTTCTTTGCCATTTAAATTTAATTTTCTCTTGAAATTTCTTTTTTTGCACTTATATCAGAAAGCACTTATTTATATGTAATAAAGCGCAATAAAAGGAAATAGTATGTCGAAAAATCAAGAAACGCGTGGTTTTCAATCAGAAGTCAAACAGCTTCTTCAATTGATGATCCATTCTCTCTATTCCAATAAAGAAATTTTCTTACGTGAATTAATTTCAAATGCGTCCGATGCCGCAGATAAGCTACGCTTTAAAGCATTGTCTGCACCTGAGCTTTATGAAGGTGATGGCGATTTAAAAGTACGTATTCGTTTTGATGAAGAGAAAGGCACATTAACCATTAGTGACAACGGTATCGGGATGACCCGTGATGAGGTCATTAATCATTTAGGCACGATTGCTAAGTCAGGCACTAAAGAGTTTTTAAGTGCATTAGGTCAAGATCAAGCCAAAGATAGCCAATTAATCGGTCAATTCGGAGTCGGTTTTTATTCCGCCTTTATTGTGGCAGATAAAGTCACCGTAAAAACACGTGCGGCAGGGGTGAATGCGGATAAAGCGGTATTTTGGGAGTCAGCAGGCGAAGGTGAGTATTCTGTTGCCGATATTGAGAAAAAAGACCGCGGTACAGACATTACCTTACACTTACGTGAAGATGAAAAAGAATTTTTAAATGATTGGCGCTTACGTGAAATCATTAGCAAATATTCCGATCATATTGGTCTGCCAGTCGAAATTCTAGCTAAAGAATATGACGATGAAGGCAAAGAAACGGGGATGAAATGGGAAAAAATCAATAAAGCCCAAGCCCTTTGGACTCGTTCAAAAAATGATATTTCCGATGAAGAATACAAGGAATTCTATAAGCATTTAAGCCATGATTTTGCTGATCCACTGCTATGGGCACATAATAAAGTAGAAGGTAATCAAGAATATACCAGTTTGCTTTATGTCCCATCGAAAGCCCCTTGGGATTTATTTAACCGTGAGCATAAACATGGGTTAAAACTGTATGTGCAACGTGTCTTTATTATGGATGATGCACAGGTCTTTATGCCAAATTACTTACGTTTTATGCGCGGTTTATTAGACTCTAATGACTTACCATTGAACGTATCGCGCGAAATTTTACAAGATAACAAAGTGACGAGTGCTTTACGTAAAGCCTTAACGAAACGCGCATTACAAATGCTCGAAAAATTAGCGAAAGACGATGCAGAACAATATCAACGTTTTTGGCAAGAATTTGGTTTGGTGTTAAAAGAAGGGCCTGCAGAAGATTTTGCCAACAAGGAAGCGATCGCCAAATTATTGCGTTTTGCCTCAACGAATAATGACAGCAGTGAACAAACGGTGTCTCTCGAAGACTATGTAGCTCGCATGAAAGAAGGACAAAAAGCGATTTATTACATTACGGCAGATACTTATGTCGCCGCGAAAAACTCACCGCACTTAGAATTATTCAATAAGAAAGGCATTGAAGTATTATTGCTGTCCGATCGTATTGATGAATGGATGTTAAGCTATTTGACCGAATTTGATGGCAAGCCATTACAAACTATCAGCAAAGCGAATTTAGATTTGGGGGACTTGGCAGATAAAGAGGAAGAAAGCCAAAAAGCACAAGATGAGCAATATGCTTCTTTTGTGGAACGTGTGAAAACCTTGCTTGGCGAGCGCGTGAAAGAAGTGCGCTTAACTCGCCGTTTAACCGATACGCCAGCAGTTGTTTCAACTGGTGATGACCAGATGACCACCCAAATGGCAAAACTATTTGCGGCGGCGGGTCAAGCAATGCCAGAAGTGAAATATACGTTTGAACTGAATCCTGAACATGCCTTAGTACAAAAAGTGGCAGAAATGGCGGATGAGCAACAATTTGCCGAATGGATTGAATTACTCCTCGAACAAGCCATGCTAGCGGAGCGGGGAAGTCTAGAAAATCCAGTTGCTTTTATTAAGCGTATGAACAGTTTGTTAGGTAAATTAACAAGTCATTAACGCATAATTTTGAAATATGCTAAAATCCCTCGGGTAATATCTCTGAGGGATTTCTTTTTTAAGGACACATTATGATTACGGTTTATGGTATTAAAAATTGTGACACTGTGAAAAAAGCACTAAGTTGGCTAAGCGCGAATAATATTGCCCATCAATTACATGACTATCGTGTAGCGGGGGTCGATAAACACTGGTTAGTGCAGGCCGAAGCCCAATTTGGTTGGGAAAATTTGGTCAATAAACGGAGTACGACTTGGCGGAATTTGAGTGATGAGGTGAAAACAACCTTATCCAAACAGACCGCACTTGAAGTATTGTTTGAGCAGCCAACCTTAATTAAGCGCCCGATTATTTTGCAAGATGATAAAGCATTAATTGGTTTTAATGTGAAAGAGTACGAAGCCTGCTTTAAAGCATAAGCAGCGTGCACCATCGCTGACTTGCGATTGCCCCATTTTAATTTCTCAAGCAAAAGTGCGGTATAAAAATGAAAAATTCCATTATTGAATTAGCCTGTGAATTAATTCGTCGCCCATCCATTAGCCCTGACGATCAAGGTTGTCAACAGATCATCGCTGAGCGTTTAGAACGCTTAGGTTTTCAAATCGAATGGTTCCCTTTTAATGATACGTTAAATTTATGGGCGAAACATGGTTCCGGTACACCTGTGATCGCCTTTGCTGGGCATACCGATGTGGTGCCCGTAGGCGATGAAACCCAATGGCAGTATCCCCCTTTTTCTGCACAGTTAGTCGATAATATGCTGTATGGGCGAGGGGCGGCGGACATGAAAGGCGCCCTTGCGGCGATGGTAGTGGCAGCAGAAAATTATGTAAAAGCCCACCCTGATCATACGGGCACCGTGGCGTTATTAATTACCTCAGATGAAGAGGCTGCGGCTAAAGATGGCACAGTACGAGTGGTAGAAGCCTTAATGGCAAGAGGCGAGCCAATTGATTATTGTATCGTGGGTGAGCCTTCAAGCGCTCAACAATTAGGCGATATAATCAAAAATGGTCGCCGTGGGTCTATCACGGGCAATCTGTCTATTCAAGGGGTACAAGGGCATGTGGCTTACCCGCATTTAGCTGAAAATCCCGTGCATAAAGCACTTGGCTTTTTAACGGAATTGACCACTTATCAATGGGATAACGGCAATGACTTTTTCCCACCGACTTCGTTGCAAATTGCTAATATACAAGCTGGTACAGGAAGCAATAATGTGATTCCTGGGGAACTTTATGTACAGTTTAATTTGCGTTATTGCACAGAAGTGACAGACGATATGATTAAACAAAAAGTCGCTGAGATGCTAGAAAAACATCAACTCACTTATCGTATTGAATGGCAGTTATCGGGCAAACCATTTTTAACCGCTCAAGGCAAATTAGTGGAGACCATGTTAGAGGTGGTCGAAAAAGTCACCCAAAACCGACCGCACTTGGATACGGGGGGCGGTACTTCGGATGCTCGTTTTATTGCTTTAATGGGCGCAGAGGTGGTGGAATTTGGTCCACTGAATAAAACTATTCATAAGGTGAATGAATGTGTCAATGTCGATGATCTGGCAAAATGTGGCGAGGTTTATCAGCAAGTCTTATATCGTATTCTGGATCAGGCATGAGTATTGTCTTTACGTCTACACAATTAACCGGCAAGGCACGTACACATCTCATTGCACTGCCTTGTCCATTTTCTACCAATCATTTCTTACACAAAGATTGCCTCAGTGCTTTTCAAGGTTTACAGCAACAGGCGGCTAAACATGGCTTTAATTTACAGCCAGCCAGTAGTTTTCGTGATTTTCAACGTCAACAAGCCATTTGGAACAGTAAATTTAGTGGTGAGCGTAAAGTGCATGATGATCAGGGTCACCCGTTAAATTTAAGCCACCTTTCTGACTGGGAAAAAGCGCAAGCCATTTTACGTTGGTCTGCGCTACCTGGGGGAAGTCGTCATCATTGGGGGACAGAAATCGATGTATTTGATCCGCACTTATTACCCCCACAGCAAACATTACAGCTTGAACCTTGGGAATATGAACAAGGTGGGTATTTTGTTGAACTGAGTCAATGGTTAAAGGAAAATTTAGCGCATTTCGATTTTTATTTACCTTTCACGCAATTAGCCGAACATAAACAAATTGGTTATGAACCTTGGCACATTAGCTACTTGCCTGTTGCACAGCAAGCTCAACAACAATTTACTCCTGATATATTGTGTGAGGCTTGGCAACAAGAAGACATTGCAGGAAAGGCGTGTTTACTCAGTCATTTAGCACAAATTTTTCATCGTTTTTTTATTTAAGGAGAGAGGATGGACATTCAACAATTTCAGCAGCAGGATATTGAAATCTTAAAAGAAGAAACTTTATATCAAGGCTTTTTCCAATTAAAAAAGATTCAATTCAAACATAAATTATTTGCAGGTGGATACAGTGGTGTGGTCACGCGTGAATTATTAGTCAAAGGTGCCGCTTCTGCGGTGATTGCTTACGATCCGATTAAAGATGCCGTGGTGTTAGTTGAGCAAGTGCGTATTGGCGCTTATCAACCTGATTCCATACAATCACCTTGGTTATTAGAATTGATTGCAGGCATGGTGGAAGAAGGGGAAAATCCAGCAGAGGTTGCATTACGTGAAAGTGAAGAAGAAGCCGGCGTGCAAGTGCAGGATTTGCAACATTGTTTAAGTGTGTGGGACAGTCCGGGCGGTGTGCTTGAACGTATCCATTTGTTTGTGGGCAAAGTAGACAGCACAGCAGCGAAAGGACTACATGGACTGAGTGAAGAGGATGAGGATATCCGTGTTCATGTCGTGAGTCGTGAGCAAGCTTATCAATGGGTCAATGAGGGCAAAATTGATAATAGTATTGCGGTGTTGGGATTACAGTGGCTACAACTCAACTATAAGACAATCTCATCATGCAGTTGATTAAATCCATGTGAAAAAAGTGTGATTTAGGTTTAATTTTCAGAAAAATTTTTATCAATAAATATGACATAGCTAACATTTTTTTATTTTGGTAGGTGCAATTTTTTTGATAAGTCGGTAATTTACAAAGAGTTTTATTTTAGTCGTAGGAGTTCGCTTTGTTCAGCACTTATAGATATGATACATCAGCGGAGGTGTTCAAAATCATTCAAATTACCGATCCTCATTTGTTTAAGGATGAGCATGGGGAATTATTAGGCATCAATACATTGCAAAGTTTTTCTCAAGTTTTATACGAAATTAAAGCGAGTTGTTTTGATTATGATTTGGTGTTAGCCACAGGGGATTTAGTTCAAGACAGTAGTCGAGAAGGCTACTTACATTTTTGTAACCAAGTAAAAAGCCTAGAAAAGACGGTCTTCTGGATTCCCGGCAATCATGATTTTCAACCGAAAATGTTTGAAATTTTGAATCAAGATCAAGGTAATTTGAATCCGAAAAAGCACATTCTTTTAGGCAAAACTTGGCAGATTTTAATGTTAGATAGCCAAGTGTTTGGGGTGCCTTATGGTGAATTAAGTCAATATCAAATAGACTGGCTGGTATCAAAATTAAAAGATCATCCAGAACGTTATACGTTAATTGTCTTACATCACCATATTTTACCTACCCATTCGACTTGGTTAGATCAGCATAACTTACGTAATGCCCATGAATTAGCCTATGCATTAGCGCCTTTTGATAATGTAAAAGGGATCTTACATGGTCATATTCACCAAGAAATGGATGCCAATTGGAAAGGTTATAGAGTGATGGCAACACCTGCAACCTGTATTCAATTTAAGCCAGAGCATAATACCTTCACACTTGATGCGGTACAACCGGGTTGGCGAGAACTTGAATTATACAGTGATGGTCGGATTGAAACGCGCGTGAAACGTATTCAAAATAAGACATTCTTTCCGAATATGCATGAGGATGGCTATTAAAGACAACAGCAATATGGCAATGCATCTTTGTTTTATACTGCGTTAAATTGATGAGGAAAGTGAGTTAGGTGACTCACTTTCCTTTTTTGCCTAAAACGCCCTAGCTACGATAATCGTAATAGTCATACTCACTAAGTGCCTTGCGTTTTGTACCATTTAAAATAAATCCTTTTACTTGTACTCCTGCTTGGGCAAAACGGGTTTTAGCGATTTCAATTTCTTTGACCGTGGTTTTCCCAAATAAGCCAACAAGCAAGGTTGTTCCCACATGGCGCCCAATAATGGCAGCATCGGTGACGGGCAAGATAGGCGGTGTATCAATCATAACAAGATCATAATGTTTTGACGCCCACTCTAAAAGTTGCTGAAAGCGTGCGGTATAAAATAATTCAGATGGATTCGGTGGTATATTCCCTTTAGTGATAACCTCAAATCCAGCATACTGGTGGACGACCTCTTCAAATGGGATATTTTGTGCAATGGCTTCACTTAATCCGTGTTTAGTCGCAATGCCGAGGAATGGGCGTAAGTAACTGCGCCGTAAATCCGCATCAATCAGTAAAACACGTTTTCCCGTTTTTGCGACAATATTGGCTAAGTTACTCGAAATAAAACTTTTTCCTACCGCAGGTAATGTGCCAGAAATCATGACAAGATTATTTGGTGCTTCTAACATGGCAAAATGAAGGCTTGTTCTTAAACTGCGAATGGCCTCAATGGCATTGTCTGTTGGATGACTTTCTGACAGCAGTTGATATTTCCCTTTATGCACATCTTTGCGGGAAACTGTCGGTTGTTGTTCCGAATGCGGAATGGCGGCGTAAGTTGGTAGCCCCGTTTTTTCTACCTCCGCAACGGATTCAATACCGTGTTGGAAATAATGTTTAAACAGTACAAATAAAGATGATAAAAGTGCGCCTAATAAAAAGGAAATCAGGATAATGATCGCTTTTTTAGGCGCCACAGGATGTGGAAACACTTGGGCATGATCTAGAATACGCACGTTACCAATTGTGCTCGCTTTCACCACATCTAACTCTTGCATTTTATTTAAAAGTTGAATGTAGATTTGTTGATTAACTTCTAAATCACGTGTGAAACGAATCATTTCTTTCTGTGTATTGGGCAATTTTTCGAGTTGTTTATTTAATCGTTGTTTTTCCGCATTCAAGACATTTCTTTTGTCAATTAAAGCAACGTAAGATGGGTGCTTTAACGTAAACTTCCGAGAAATCTCACTTTCTTGAATAGACAGCTCGCTGAGATCAGCCTCTATTTGAATAATGGTGTCTAAAGTTGCTTTTGCTTCAAGGCTGAGATCAACTGATTCATTTTTTAAGCGAAATTCATTGAGTCTATTTTCTGATTCAGACAGTTTTTGACGCACGTCTGGCAATTGTTGGTTAAGGAATTCTAGACTTTTAGAAGCCTCGGCGGAATTTCGCGCAACATTTTGCAATAAGTAACTTTCAGCAATATTCGCAACAATATCTTGTATATGTTTTTTATTTTTTCCCTGAATCGCGATATTAATGATACCTGTTTGTTTACCAATTTCATGAATCGACAGTTTATCTTGTAAATCAGAAATGACGGTTAATTCTGGTAACTTGTTTATTAAAAAACGTTGCTTAGGTTTAGCGTTTATCTGTGATAACGAAAACTGAATGAGATCGGTTTTATAGGTTTCACCTACTACGCCACTCAGTAATTTTTCTGCCGTTTTTTCAGCAAAAAGGGTGTAGCTATCTGGTTGCTCGCCAATTTCTAAGATTAAAGTATCAGCAGTATCCTTAAGTGGGGTGAAATGAGCAATAGTTATTTGCGGAGAATAGCCTGTGACATTAGCTACCAAGCTACCCAAAATAGGGATTGGATAAATTGGCTCAACTTGTGTGGTTAAACCAAGCTTTTCAACGGCATACGAGAGTACCATTCTCGATTTTAAAATCGCGATTTCGGTATGAGAGGACGATTTTTCCTCAAAGATACCCGTGAAATCTTGTAATGCGCCTCCAGCTGATTTGTCTTCAATCTGTATGGACGCATTGGCGAGATAAATAGGTGGGGCAAGAAAGGCATAACCTCCACCAATCAATGTTGTCAGTAGGGTAAATAGGGCAATCCACCCTTTATGATCTAATAAAATACCGAGGAATTTCATTACATCAATTGTGTCTTCATTATTTTTCTCGTTCATTATTTCATATCCTATAACATGTTGTTCCATTGTTCTGCGGCGCTCTCTAGCATTTGATAAGCATACTCAAACATTTCTTGACTCTTTTTATAAGGGTCGGGAATGTCTTTTGACGCCGTTAACCAATGTCCAAATAAAATGACTTTACCTTGAGACAAAGGGCATAGTTGATGGACTAATTCAATATGCGCTTTTTCCATAACAAGAATCAAATCGGCTTTATGACATAATGCACGTGTCAACTGCTTCGCTCGATGGGTTGAGAGATTTAATCCATGGTTGTTAGCAATTTTTATCATCATATCGTCTGCAGGTTTGTCGACTAAGTGATAATGTTCAGTGACAATTCCCGCAGAGGTAATGTTTTTTTCTGGGAAATATCGTTGCAACAATTTTTCACCTACTGGAGAACGACAGATATTTCCCATACATACGACCAAAATTTGCTCAAACATACTACCAATTTCGAATTCTTAGCATACTTTCTGTGATGGAATCGAACCCTGACAAGGTCGGCACGATTTGACTAATGACACGATTCCAGCGTGCAACGGGTGCGGTTGTGACATAGACCACATCATACGGTTTTAAATAAAACTCCGTACCAAGCAGATAAGAGGTGGCATCGGTGACATCTAATTGGTAAATATCCGCAATTTTTTCTATATTCTCATCATCAGAGGTAACTTGTCTTGAGGGGGAAGGATAACGTTGTCCGCGAATAACGAAGATACCTGTTGCATCTGCGGCCAATTTATCAATACCGCCACTGGCCGTGATTGCCTCGGTTAATGTCATGCCGTAGTGCATAATTTTAAGCATTTGTGGTTGCGCAACCTCACCGATAACAAAGACTTTATTGGCATCATTACGAGGGACATGGACAATATCACCATCAACTAACAAGCGGTTTTGGCTTAAATCTCCGCGTTGGATAAGCGCTTCAATCGAAATTTTTTCGTCTTTTCCTTTACTATTGAGGGTAACATTGTGCCAATCGGCATGCTCAGACAGTCCCCCCGCATGATTAATCGCATCTAATAAGGTTAGCGGAATATTGGTTAAATATTGTTGACCTGGGCGATTCACCTCGCCAGTAATATAGGCCTTTTTCGATTGGTAAGTCGCGACGCTGACTTCAATTTGGGGTTCACTGATATAGTTAGCGAGCTTTGAAGTCAGTTTGTTTCTAATTTGACTTACGGTCAGTCCAGAGACATGAATAGAACCGACATAAGGATAGAAAATTGTGCCGTTAGCATGAACTTGGCTACCTGCTTCTGCCGCTGAACGATAAGTTCCTGCTGGTGTGGTTAATTCAGGGTGATCCCAAACCGTAATATTTAACACATCACCAGGACCGACACGATATTGATAGGCTTTAATTTTTTGGTCTAAAGGTGGGTTGGCTCGCGCAAAAGGGACAGAAGGCGCGAGTTGCTTAACCAACGAAGGGGTAATTAAGTACGCATCGACAGCTTTTTGTGCATTGAGTGGTTTACCTTGCGCATAGACCTTAACTCCACTTACTGGTGATTTAGTGGAGGGTAGCATGGCGGAGCAGGCAGAGACAGAAATACCAATGCCTATTAGGATGAGAAGTCTAGATAATTTATACATGTCTTTTACTCATTTTAATTTGTGAATAAGTGAAAGGCTTACAGCTACCTTGGTGTTTTTGTGAATCTGGATACCGTTTATGTATTGATATTCGCCGTCGATTTACCCCCAAAGATGTATGTGATTATTTTGTTGAGTGTGAATTAAGTCCGCTAATTCCGTGACAGGTTGGTATCCTGTTGGTGCATTGCGTAAAATGTCATGAATTTTTTGATAATCTGATTTTTTACATGCACGTTCTAACTCGTTTAGCAGCAAAGATAGCTCAGACAAAGGCAGAAATGTTTCTTGTGCTGTTAGAATTCGTGGATGTAGGGTTTTTTCAACATTTTCTCCACCAATCAGAAGCTCTT
The DNA here is from genome assembly GCA_049888895.1 of Bisgaard Taxon 45. GTDB lineage: Bacteria > Pseudomonadota > Gammaproteobacteria > Enterobacterales > Pasteurellaceae > Pasteurella. The sequence continues at coordinate 79,729 of JBLUWJ010000006.1, forward strand.
CATAGAGCTTTTCTCCTGGGCGTAGCCCAGTGAATTGAATTTCAATATCACCATTTGGATTATCTTCATTTTTGATCGTGAGACCAGAAAGCAAAATTAATTTCTTCGCTAATTCAAGAATTTTAACAGGTTCTCCCATATCGAGAATAAACACATCGCCTCCTTTTGCCATGGCACCAGCTTGAATAACAAGCTGTGCAGCTTCAGGGATCGTCATAAAATAACGTATGATACGTTCATCTGTGACGGTAATGGGGCCACCTTCTTTAATTTGTTGTTTAAATAAAGGAATAACAGAGCCCGAGGAACCTAATACATTGCCAAAGCGTACCATACAAAAGCGCGTTTTATGGGGGATACCGTCTAGGGGTTTGCCATAGACATCAGCACATGCCTGAAGACACAGCTCGGCTACACGTTTGGTTGTGCCCATGACATTTGTGGGTCTGACAGCTTTATCGGTAGAAATTAATACAAAGGCATCGACTTGGCATCGTATCGCGGCTTTGGCTGCGTTGTATGTGCCAAAGATATTGTTATATACCGCCTGTATGACATTGTATTCAACTAATGGAACATGTTTATACGCCGCCGCATGGTATACCGTGTTGACCTCAAAAGTTTGCATGATTTTGATAAGCAACTTGAGATTTTGCACGGAGCCTAATAGGGGAATAATCTCTACGTGTGTGCCTTTTTCTTGTTGGATATGTAATAACTCAAGGTGGATAGAGTAGAGTGCATATTCTGAAACATCGAACAGCACTAATTTAGTCGGATGATTGAGTAGAATTTGCCGACATAATTCTGAACCAATCGATCCCCCCGCGCCTGTCACCATGACAGATTTATGCTGAATATTTTTATTTAACAAGTGAGTGATTGGGGGAACTGGATCGCGACCTAAGAGATCTTCAATAGCAATTTCTTGAATATCAGAAAGTTGAACTTTGCCATCTACGAGCTGTTGTAAGCTTGGTAATTCTTTGATCTTACAAGGCGTTTTATTCAACTTTTTAATCAGTTCTCTTCGGCGTTCTCGGCTGACTGATGGAAGGGCAATTAAAATTTCATCAACACGATAATCCTTTAATAAGGTCATGGCGGTTTTGAAAGAATAGACTTTGAACCCACCTAACGTTCTTCCCCAAAGTTGTTTGTTATCATCAATAAAAAATAATGGCAAAAATTCACAAGAACTTTGTAGTGCGCTAATAACTTGTTGTCCTGATGCGCCAGCTCCATAAACTACAATACGTATTTTAGGTGCTTTTGTGGTTAAGTGTGTTTTTACGATAAATCTTATCATGCCGCGACTGAGCCAAATCCAAGTGAACATTAAAAAACCATACATTAATGGAATGGAGCGCGGTAACATTTCTTCCGCAATGAAGGTCACGAGATAAAGGTTAAGTACAGTGAGGATAGTGGCTAAACCTAAACGCAAAATTAAGGTTTCGCTAAAGCTACGGATAATAAAGTCATAAACGCCAAACAAAAGTAAACTTCCTACAGAAAGTAAAGACATTCCTAATAAAAATGGTAAATTCACTGCGACATCAATACTCCAGTATCTCAACATATAGCATTGCCAAAGGAGAACAGGGAAAGCAATGAAATCCAAGAATAATAAGATAATTTTCTTATGAGTCTTAGAAAGCAGTGTCAATGATGTGATTAAGTAATGGATATTCATAAGTTCTAAACGCTATTCAATTTGTTTAATAATAGTTCTAATTACATCCTCACATTTTTTGAGGTCGCCCTCTGTCAATGTTGGATGCACTAAAAACATCAAGCTTGTTTCGCCTAACTGCTTTGCATTTTTTAAACGTTCGACAGGTCTCCATGGTGTATTATCGAATGCCTTTTCTAGATAGACTTCAGAACAAGAGCCACTATAGCAAGGCACACCAAGCGCATTAATAAGCTGTAAAATACGATCCCGATCCCAGCCTTGAGGTAATGTCTGCGGATTAACTTGCACATAACATTTGTAAGCCGCATGGACATAGTCAGCATTATGGTGATGTACTGTGAAATAAGGTGACGATTCAAATACCGCTAAAATGCGTTGCATGTTTTCATTGCGTTTTCTTGTCCATTCCGGCATTTTGCTCAGCTGTATGCGACCAATTGCCGCTTGAATTTCCATCATTCGCCAGTTTGTACCAAAGGATTCATGTAACCACCGAAAACCTGGAGAATGTTTTTTATGATAAACGGCAGCGAAACTTTTGCCATGATCTTTATAAGACCACATTTTATTCCACAGTTCGTGATCATTTGTGGTCACCATTCCACCTTCACCACCCGTTGTCATGATTTTATCTTGGCAGAAAGACCAAGCACCAATGTGACCTATTGAACCTGCCGGACGCCCTTTGTACATTGCACCATGAGCTTGAGCACAATCTTCAATCACAAATAAATTGTTTTCTTTAGCAAGTTGCATGATTGGATCCATATCACACATTAAACCAGCTAGATGTACACAAATAATGGCTTTTGTGTTAGGGGTGAGAACCGATTCAATAGTGTGCCGAGAGATATTTTGTGAGTCGAGCTCAATATCGGCAAAGATGGGATTAGCACCAGCGGTAATAATGCAACTCGCGGATGCTAGAAATGTTCTTGACGTGACAATAACATCATCGCCAGCACCAATATTTAATGCTTTTAACGCGATATCAAGAGCAACCGTACCATTCATTAGGGCGATCGCATATTTTGTTTGTGTGAACTGAGCAAATTCTTTTTCAAATTCACGACATTCTTGGCCTGTCCAGTAATTGACTTTATTTGAGCGAAGAACTGCGGATACGGCCTCTATTTCTTCTTGTGAAAATGAGGGCCAAGGTGAAAACGGTGTATTTAGCATAATAAATCCCCCCAAGGTGAAAAATTAGTTAGTAGTTGGAGTGTGATTATTAGGGCAAACAAAATGAATATATTTTTGCGCCTCCTGAAGTTGGTCAAATTCATGTTTTAGAATGGCAATATTATGTAAATCATGCCATTCGCCAGCTTTAAACGTTGCCTCTCGCTCAGTCCCCTCTAGTCTCCATTGACACTTTTTAGTATAAAGCGCTAAGCTCGGCTGATTCATTGCTAGGATTTCTGCATATAACCGTCTTAAACCAACAGAATAAAATGCCCATGCCGTCATTAGCATAATGGTTTCTGAACCATATCCTTTGTTCATATAAGGCGGTAAAAGTTTGATGCCTGATCTTGCTGATCGGCTTTGCCAATCAATATCCCATAATCCAGTGATCCCTATATTTTTTTGTGATTCATTTTCCATAATCACAAGACGATAATCTTTTTGAGACGTGGTGAGTGATCGAATAAAATTCTCTTGGGAATGCAGAGAGACGGGAAAATTCCACCCCACTGTTTTTCCTGTAATAAGAGGATCATTCATTAAATGTTGTAATAATTTGCAATCTGAAAGCTCGATTGGCTTTAAAGATATTTTGTTTGCAGTTAACATAATTGGCTCCGCTTATTTTCTATATAATGGGAAATATTGATCTAAATTTTTAATCTCTTCTTCAGAAAATCCTTTTTCATCGCATAGACGTTTGTATACATCTAAATTGGTGACAATCCGATGTGTTCTAAATAAATGTTCATTAGAACTGAATCCTTTTTTATATTCATATAAAGAATCGCGTTTTGCCCCTAAACCTCCGCCAAAATGTAATATTTTGTATTGATTTTCTCTTCCCCATTTTCTGGCTTCATGAGTGATTAATTTTGACGGTTGTAATTCTCGATAATCATCTAATGTGCCACCTAGATGGTGTTGTAGAATGCCACTTTTAGGACAGTGGGTATACATTGAAGAGGCAATGGCTTTTTCTTTTCGACAAAACGCGGTGATTAAAATAATGTTATCGTTCAGTAAGTTCGATAGACTTTCATAATAATCTTTGCTAAAGAAATAAAATGAGGTTGCATTGAGTGTCCGCATTGTTTCTTCATAAATTCGAATGAATGTTTCAATATTACTGCGGTTTAATTTCTCTATTTTTGTTGTGACCCCAACCTTGATAGCCTTTCTTATCCCCCTTTGGTGTCGTTGTTGTGTTTCTGCCCAATGTTCTTCCTCCGTTTTAGTCAGGTCTGATGACAATGTTGGGCCATGTTCTACAATATGCCCCAGATGAGAAGACCAATTTGCGTTTAAAATAGGGTGTAATCGAATAAATAATGAAACGCAGTGGTTTTCTTTTAAATACGTTATGGCGGCAGTCAACATATGATTAATCTCTGTTTCAGTCAGATTAGGTGTATATAACAAACCGCTGTAACCATATGTTGAAGTTGCATCCCAATAGCGGTCATCAATTTGTCGAGTAATAATTGGAATTAATAATTTTTTTTCCTCTAGGGTAATAATGAGTGCTTTGGCTTCACCTTTATCAATCAGTGTGGACGAGTTAATCCAACCCGACATATGATAAATATCAAACTCAAACTGGTTAATGTCATTATCCCACTCACTATCTATTGCCACTAATGTGCATTTTACTGAGGTATCCATCTTATTTTTTCTCCCGATTGCCTGAAAATTTAGGCATTGCATGGCCCGTTTGATCATTAATATTTTTTCTAAAAATAACGACGAGTATCGTTTTTAGGATAATTTTTAGGTCTAGACACAATGATTGGTTTTTTACATACCAAACATCTAATTTTAATTTTTCCTCCCAGCTAATTGCATTGCGACCATTGACTTGGGCATAACCCGTAATCCCCGGGCGTACATCATGCCGCTGCATTTGCTCTTCACTGTATAATGGCAGATACTCCATCAAAAGTGGTCGAGGACCAACTAGGCTCATGTCTCCTTTTAATACGTTCCATAACTCTGGTAGTTCGTCTAGACTTGTAGAGCGTAGAAAACTACCGAATGGGGTTAAGCGATCAGCATCGGGTAATAGTGCACCATGCTCATCTCTTGTCTCTTTCATTGTTCTAAATTTACTCATCTTGAAGGGTTTACCATGTCGTCCCGGTCTTACTTGATGAAATAAGATAGGGGAACCTAAATTCTTTTTTACTTGATAAGCAATAATTAAGAATAAAGGAGAAAGCAAAATTAGCGCGATTGTTGAAACAATTATATCGATAAACCGTTTTAGCATGGGGATGTTCTCCTAAATCAACGCATTACAAAGATGAAGTTAATTTTGTATTCATGCTTAATCTCTAATGAGATCCTCAAATAGAGCAATAAACTTTTCCGTGCCTTTTTTCAAAGATAACTCGTTGAAATAAAATGCTTTACCATTATTTCCTAAGGTCTCTCTTTCTGATTGAGATAAGTTGTAAATAGTCAAAATAGCATGCTCAATACTTTCGTTATTTTCTGAAATCGCTGTTTCACCACATTTTGCAGACATCACAAGGTCAGCCGCATCGCCAGGAACTGCAACAACAATCGGTTTGCCTATCGCCATATAGGCTTGTATTTTGGATGGAACTGTGATTTCAAACAGCTTGTCTTGTTTTAAATGAACTAATAGGACATCGGCTTGCTTTAGTATGTTTCCTACTTCTTCCATAGGAACGCGTGGAATAAAACTCACATTATTTAAGCCTTCATGTGTTTTGCGATGTTTTAATCTTTCTGTTTCTGTTCCCGAACCCACAAATACAAAGTGAATATCTTCATAGCGGGACATGTTAAGTGCCACATCTAGAATCGTATCTAATGCCTGTGCTTTTCCCATATTGCCGGCGAAAACAATATTAAATTTATGCTTTGCTAAATTTACTTGATGATTTGAACTCGGCTGGGTAGTTGATAATGCATTGTCATTGCACCAGTTATAAATCACCGTAATTTTTTGTTCAGGTACGGATTTACTGATTAACCTTTGTTTAAAACCGGGACTTAATACTACAATGTGATCAACGAACTTATAAACAAAGCAACAAACAAGGTCGACAATACTTAAAATGCGATCATTGGTTAACATGCCCGTTGCTTTCAGCGTATCTGGCCATAAATCTTGAATATCATAGACAACAGGTGTTCTTCTAAATAATTTGATAAATACTGCGGCAATGCCCGTGGTGAGTGGTGGATGATAGGCATAAATCACATCACATTTTTTGGTTGCAAAAATGCCAAATAACATCGCCATAAAAGCAAAGCTCACATAATTGAGAATACGTTTTATGGCTGAACTATCATGACTTGGATATAAAGGCACTCTTAAAACAGAGATACCATCAATCATTTCTTTCTGGAAACATTTAATGCGGTAACCTTCATAGAGCTTTCCACCAGGATAATTGGGGAAACCCGTTAGGACTTGCACGTCATGACCTTGTGCTTTTAATTCTTTAGCGAATGCCAACCCTTTAATTGCGGGTTCTGGTTCAAACCATTGAGTTAATAATAAAATTTTCATCAGTATTTTTTCCAAATAACGCGATTCACATAATCGGTATAACTTAAAAGGATACGTATCACTTTGGCACTCACATTCGGCATGCTGTAGTCTGCCACTAAGCGTAAATCCCGGTCCTGTCCACGACGTTGTTCATCGAGAATAGCCAAACCTTGCAAAATACGTTCAGTTTGTAACCCAACCATCATGACTGCCGCTTCCTCCATTCCTTCTGGTCTTTCATGCGCTTGTCGTAGGTTTAATGCTGGAAAATTTAAAATAGAGGACTCTTCATTGATTGTTCCACTATCCGATAAAGTTGCTTTTGCCATGAGCTGTAATTTGTTGTAATCAAGAAAACCTAGCGGTTTTAATAACTGAATTAATGGATGAAAAGTGATATTTAATTCCTCAATCCGTTTTCGCGTTCTTGGATGTGTCGAAACAATGACGGGATATTGATATTTTTTCGCGACCGCATTGAGTGTATTGATGAGATCCAAAAAGTGCGGTTCTGAATTAATATTTTCTTCACGGTGCGCACTTACGACAAAATATTGGAAAGGTGTTAAGCCTAATTTATCTAATATTTTTGAGTGCTTAATTCGCTCATGATAGAAATGCAACACTTCAAACATCGGGCTCCCTGTTTTGATGATGAGATCAGGGCTTAATCCCTCAGCGAGTAGATAATCTCTTGCGATATCACTGTAAGTTAGGTTAATGTCGGCAGTATGATCTACAATGCGACGATTGATTTCTTCTGGCACACGCATATCAAAACAACGATTCCCAGCTTCCATATGAAACGTTGGAATTTTCCGACGTTTGGCGGGTAATACTGCAAGACAGCTATTCGTATCGCCAAGAACCAATAAAGCATCTGGCTGGGTTTGCTCAAGTAATTGATCAACCGCAATAATCACATTGCCAATTGTGGCTGAACTGGTTTTTCCCGCAGCATTCAAGAAATAGTCAGGTTTGCGAATACCTAAATCATGGAAAAAGACTTCATTTAATTCATAGTCATAATTTTGCCCTGTGTGAACAAGAATATGGTGAAAATATTTATCGCAAGCCGTAATGACTCGTGATAAGCGAATAATTTCTGGTCGAGTACCGACAACCGTCATGACTTTTAGTTTTTTCATTTTTTGTTCCTATTAAGGGGTAATTGGCATGGCATAAGTATCGGGTTTTTCACGGTCAAACATTTCATTTGCCCATAACATGACAAACATTTCATCATGACCAATATTAGTAATATCATGTGCCCAACCCGGAACTGTTTCGACAATAGTGGGGTGTTCACCATCTGTTTCTAATTGATAAGTTTCACCTGTCACGATATGTTTAAATTTGAACAAGGCTTTACCTCGAATCACTAAGAATTTTTCTGTTTTACTGTGATGATAGTGTCCACCTCGGGTGATCCCTGGTTGGGCTGAAAAATAAGAGAATTGCCCCGCACTAGGGGTCTTAAGCATTTCGACAAAGACACCTCTTGCATCTCGGTATTGTGGAATCGCATAGGTAAATTTTTCAGGGGGTAAAAAACTCAGATAAGTGGCATATAATGCGCGTTTTAAACCAACACCAACCTCATCCGTTATTAAGGTATGACGAGAGTGTTTAAATTCAGTAATAAGCTTGTATAAATCCCCTACCGTGATTTTATATTCTGGCTCAATATAAAAATGTGTATGTTGTGATGTTTTATTCTCTTGAATGAGATGCCAAAATGCATTGATGACATCATCAATATAAATCAAGCGGATCTCGGCGTTAGCATCATGAATATTAACTGGGAGATCATGAATAACATGATGACAAAAAGTGGCAACCACAGAGTTATAATTGGGTCTTGACCATTTGCCAAAGACATTCGCAAGCCGATAAATATAAATAGGATTATGGTTTTCCTGATGGAGTTGCATAACCACTTCTTCTGCATTTAACTTACTTTGCGAATACTCAGTCATTTCTTTTCGCTCAACTTGTATTGAAGACGATAATAATATTGGTGTTTTTTTCTGATGTGTTTGTAATATATGGCAAATTTTTTCGGTTAATGTGATATTGGAATCAATAAATTCTTGTGTATGTAGTGGTCTATTCGCGCCAGCTAAATGTATTATCCAGTCTGCGGCTAATACATCACGTGTAAGCGCTTCTTCAGTTGACTTTTTATGATATTGTAAGATCTGAATATCTTGCTTTTCAGATAAAAACTGAATGAAATTTGTTGCGATAAAACCACGAGCACCCGTCACTAAAATTTTCATACTTATACCTCCGGTGAAATATATTCACCATCAATCATCTTCTGTATGAATTCAAGTTTAAGCAGTAATTTTTTCATTTCATTGACAGTCAAACGCTCGGTATTATGTGAGTTGTAGTCGGTGACTTCGGTAATTTTGGGTTCGCCTTTTTCGACATATTTACTGTAATTTAAACTCCGTTGATCAGCTGGAATGCGATAATAATTGCCTTCATTAATGGCATGAACCATTTCTTCACGACTTAATAACGCTTCAAATGCTTTCTCACCATGACGTGTACCGATAATTGAAATAGGATGATTTGGGACAGATAATAATTCAGTAATTGCTTTAGCTAGGGTGCCAATTGTTGCTGCGGGGGCCTTCTGTACAAACACATCACCGTTTTGACCATTTTTAAAGGCATATAGGACTAAATCCACCGCATCTTCCAAGGTCATCATAAAGCGTGTCATTTCAGGATCAGTAATGGTAAATGGCTTGCCTTGACGTATTTGATCGACAAATAACGGGATAACTGAGCCACGCGATGCCATCACATTACCATAGCGAGTGCAACAGATCGTCGTTGGCGTACCTTCTAAGTTGCGCGATTTGGCAATAATAACTTTTTCCATCATGGCTTTAGAGATCCCCATCGCATTAATGGGATACACCGCTTTATCCGTACTTAGACAGACTACGCGTTTTATTTGATTTTGGATGGCTGCTTCTAAGACATTTGCAGTCCCCAAAATATTCGTTTTTACCGCCTCCAATGGATAAAATTCACAAGAAGGGACTTGTTTTAATGCCGCAGCATGATAGATATAGTCAACACCCCGAGAGGCATTTAAAATGCTATCGTAGTCACGTACATCGCCAATATAAAATTTTAATTTCGCATCATTATATCTTTTTCGCATATCATCTTGTTTTTTCTCGTCACGCGAAAAAACACGAATTTCTCGAATATCTGTTTCTAAGAAACGTTTGAGTACAGCATTACCAAAAGAACCCGTTCCACCTGTAATTAAAAGTGTTTTATTTTTAAACATAATACTTTCCTCAAATTTAACGATTACACTAAATCCAAAAATATCTTCTTATTGGCATCTAAGACCTCTTCGCTATTCACAACTGAATCAGCAAAGTCTAAGCATTTTTGTTTCATTAACCATCTTGTTTCTTGATCCAAATTATTAAAATCCGTTAAGGCGTTAATAAACTTGTCTATATCCTTTAAAGGAATATCCCAACCGATTCCTTTCTCCTCTAGCGCTCTCCAAGGCGTTTTGTCACTTAATAATATTGGTGTGCCAGCAGAAAGCGCTTCAATAAATACATGACCATAATTTTCACCTTGAGTCGGTACGAAAAATAAATCATAGTTTGAAATAGTTTCTTGTACTTTTTTATTTTCTATGGCGCCGTAATATTTCACCTCTATATTAGAAGGAAGGTTATTTATTAATGTTAAACATTGATTCCAATATACTTTATCTTCCAATGGTCCATAGATTCCTAGGAAAACAGGAAAATCTACTTTTTGTAACACTTCTAGTGCAAAATAAAGATTATTA
>JBLUWJ010000007.1:0-85816 GCA_049888895.1 Bisgaard Taxon 45
GTCGCGTCGTTGTGTGGGGCGTATTATAGGCATTTTAAAACCCTTTGCAACCCCTTTTTGGAAAAAAAACTAAATTTTTTATCAGCTGTTTATATAACAAACAATAACGGTTGTTTTCGTTTAAATTTAAGACTAAAGTGAAACGATTTTGTCGTTTACTTGAATATTATTAAGGAGGAAACCATGGTATGTGATTTTAACAATATGATTTGTTTCGGTGTAGCTGGGAATTTTGCGGGTCATTTAGAGCAAGCAGGGGAAGCAGCGGATTTTGTTTCAGTACAGACAGAAGAAGACATTCAACCGAAAGCCATTTTTCCTTTTTATGTACCCAGTGAAACGCTTAATCCTGAACATCAGTTCCTTGCAACCTTTCCTCTTAGTCATCAGTACATTCGTTTTCCGACACAAAAAGGCACAGATCATTTACAAATAGAACCCGAGATAGCCTTAATTTGTGATATCGAATATAAGGATAAGCAAGTCACGTCTCTCATTCCTCGCTTTTTTACTGCATATAATGATTGTTCTATCCGTCGTCCCGATGCGAAAAAGATCAGTGAAAAGAAAAACTGGGGTGAACACACTAAAGGGCTCGCAAGTCGGCTTTTACCTTTAAGTTCTTTTGCACCAGATTGTGAATTAGATCACTATCATATCGCCTGTTTTCATAAACGCGGTGAGGAGTTCAATGAATACGGCATTGATAGCCCTGCTCTCGGTTATAGTTACTTTCATCAAAAATTAGTAAATTGGATTATCACAAAAATGAACACGCAACCTGATCAAGGTCCAATGAATGACATTCCGGCATTATTAGCGAAAGCCAATTACCCTAAACAAGCCGTAATTGGTATCGGCGCGACACGCTATACCGATTTTGGTGAACGCAATTTTTTACAAATCGGCGATACAAGCATCGTGGTAGTATATAATGCCCAAAAATACAGCCATGACGAGATTGCTATGATGGCAAAACAGGAAAAATTTGAAAATGATATTGCCGCGTTAGTACAAACCGTGGTTTAAATTTAATGTGCGGTTGAAATTTTCATTTTTTTGACCGCACTTTCATTGATAACGATAAACATTATGATGCTTTTCTGAGTGAGACTTCGCCACCATTGAAATATTGCATGCCTTCAGGCGTTACAACTTGGAGATAACCCCGTTCATCAATGCCCTGTTCAATCCCTGTAATTTTATGGCTTTCAGTCAATACATTCACTTCTTCACCCAAATACACATCCATCATTAACCAATCTTGACGAAATCTGTCATCAATGCCTGATTGCTCAAAATGTTGTAAACGCGCAATCAGATTTTTACCTAACTCAGCAATCAACTGATTACGATCGATATTAGGTAGTACATCAATAAGTGCTGCCCAAGGCTGATCGATTTGATTTGTTTGTTTTGGTAAAGACAGATTAATGCCGAAGCCAATCACGAGATTATATTGATTATTTTTTCGAGTCGCGATTTCAACCAAAATTCCAGCTAATTTACGCCCGTGTAATAGCACATCGTTTGGCCATTTTAGTCCGATGCCAAAGGCACCCGCTTGTTTTAGCGTGTCGGCAATTGCCATACCCACCACTAAACTCAAGCCGTCTAAATTCACTGTTGGTTCAAACGTCCAATACAAGCTCATGATCACTTGCCCGGCAAAAGGTGAAAGCCATTGACGACCACGCCGCCCCCGCCCTGCTGTTTGATATTCAGCTAAACAAATGGCCCCTTTTTCTAAATGCTCAATATTGTCAAGTAAGAATTGATTGGTCGAGTTGATAATCGGTTTAATATACAGTGGATAAGGTGCCAATGCCTGCGTCAAATAAGAGTCATTTAAACGGGCTAACTGAGGAATAAGACGAAAATGTTGCGCGTGTTGTTCTATTTGTATACCTTGTTGTTTCAATTTTTCGATATTGTGTAAGATATCTTGTTCTGAATAACCTAAAAGTGCGGTCAATTCTGCGAAAGAAAGTTGTTGATAGGTGGCAAGTAATGCAAGTACTCTTTGCATAAGAATCCTTATTTATATAACTAAAAACATGTTACTTATTATAGCCAATGATTTTCTCGAAAATCGATGAAAAAATCCATTTTCAAACAGCAACGAAATCTGTATAATGCGACCGCAATATTTTTTACCCTTTTATTTTTCATATCAACCTAAGAGAGAATATTGCAATGTTACGAGTAATAAAAGAAGCATTAACCTTCGATGATGTTTTGCTTGTCCCAGCACATTCTACTGTGCTCCCAAATACCGCAGACCTTTCCACCCAACTCACCAAAACAATCCGCCTCAATATCCCAATGTTATCCGCTGCTATGGATACTGTCACTGAAACTAAACTGGCAATCTCTCTAGCCCAAGAAGGTGGCATCGGATTTATTCATAAGAATATGTCAATTGAACGTCAGGCTGATCGTGTTCGTAAAGTGAAAAAATTTGAAAGTGGTATTGTATCCGATCCCGTAACCGTTTCACCAACCTTATCTTTAGCAGACTTAAGTGAGTTAGTGAAGAAAAATGGCTTTGCGAGTTTCCCTGTTGTTGATGCAGAAAAAAATCTGGTTGGTATTATTACGGGTCGTGACACACGCTTTGTCACCGATTTGAATAAGACTGTGGCTGATTTTATGACCCCAAAAGAAAAATTGGTGACCGTCAAAAGAAATGCTAGTCGTGATGAAATTTTTGGCTTAATGCATACTCACCGAGTCGAAAAAGTCTTAGTGGTGAGCGATGATTTTAAATTAAAAGGCATGATCACCTTAAAGGACTATCAAAAATCGGAACAAAAACCGAATGCCTGTAAAGATGAATTTGGTCGTTTACGCGTGGGTGCCGCGGTAGGTGCGGGGCCAGGTAATGAAGAACGTATTGAGGCCTTAGTCAAAGCAGGCGTTGATATTTTACTGATTGACTCTTCACATGGTCATTCTGAAGGTGTATTACAACGTGTACGTGAAACCCGTGCGAAATACCCTGGTTTACCTATCGTAGCAGGCAATGTGGCAACCGCTGAAGGGGCAATTGCATTAGCAGATGCAGGCGCAAGTGCAGTGAAAGTGGGGATCGGTCCTGGATCAATCTGTACAACACGTATCGTCACCGGTGTCGGTGTGCCTCAAATCACGGCCATTGCAGATGTCGCAGCAGCATTGAAAGAGCGTGGTATTCCAGTTATCGCTGACGGGGGGATTCGTTTCTCCGGCGATATTTCGAAAGCGATCGCAGCGGGCGCATCATGCGTAATGGTCGGTTCCATGTTCGCAGGGACAGAAGAAGCACCAGGTGAGATTGAGCTTTATCAAGGTCGTGCCTTTAAATCTTACCGTGGTATGGGTTCATTAGGTGCAATGAGTAAAGGCTCTTCTGATCGTTATTTCCAATCTGATAATGCCGCTGACAAATTAGTCCCAGAAGGTATTGAAGGACGTATCCCATATAAAGGGTTCTTAAAAGAAATTATTCACCAACAAATGGGGGGCTTACGTTCCTGCATGGGCTTAACGGGTTGTGCCACTATTGAGGAACTCCGTACTAAAGCACAGTTCGTGCGTATTAGTGGCGCTGGCATACAAGAAAGCCATGTGCACGATGTGACTATCACCAAAGAAGCCCCTAATTATCGGATGGGTTAAACAATGCTGAGGTGGGGATAATCCCCACCCAGATTTATATTTTAAAAGACAACGTTAATAGAGAAGATGATTTTTATGTATAGCATTAAAATTAAAAATGTTATCAAACTTTTTCTATTGCAGTTTTTAAGAAATAAATATCGATATAAAATCAATATTCAAGATAATCTCATTAGTATTGAAGGAAAATGCGGTGAGTTTGATTTAAACCAGCTGAACTATGTTTATTTGGTGAAAGATCCTGAGATAAGAAATAATCGTCTGACACTCTACTTGAATGATTTTTTCAAAATTGGCCTAAATTATGATGGATTTGCTCAAATGTATCAGACACTATCATCCAAGTATGGTTTTGATGATACAATGTTTTTTGAATATCTTTGTAAGAAGGGTCCTTTTTCTATTCAAATTTGGCGCAAAAAACAAACTCAAAATTATCAGATTCTTGATGAAACCTATGCTGACTATACGCAAGGCTTTGAAATTCAATCTCCCGAAAAGATCTTTATTCCTTGGGGAACCACTTATGAAACCTTATTTCAGCAGACACAATTTAAAGAAAAAGGGATCACTTACGGCTTTACCTCCCCTATTCGGATAGGACGTTTATTACTCAAGGATGTGTGGATCACACCAAGTGTCCGAAAAGATGTACCGATTTTAAAGCTATATACGGATTGCTATCATGCATCCGCAACAAAACAGAGTTACGTAGAGTTAACATCCACATTAAGTAAAAATAAAACGTTAATGACATCACTTGTTGAAGAAAAAGATGATCCAACATTAGATAAATCTGTTTTAAATCTTCACAATATCAAGTTTGAATTGCATTATTATGATCACTTTAAATACTATTTTGACAGAGGATATACCAAGCTCACAATTAGAGATTGTACTGAATATTTAGACTATGTGATCAACGAACCTTATGAAAGTCAATTAGCGATAAGTGACTATTTAGTGATTGAGGCGCAAGATTTAATAAAAATGGATTATACCGATCATGCCATTGTTAAACGCCGCCCCCCAAAAATAAAAGAAAAATTTAGCGATGAACAAAGCCTAATTTGGATAGACGACGTTAATCATAAAATTGGCTTTAGCAGTGATGATCGCGCGGTCGTTTTTGATAAAGATGAAATTGATTACTTTACTCTGGCAAATACAGAAACAACAAGAAGACATAATAGCAGTTCGCTGACGATCTGTTTTCTGGACAAAAATAAGGAAGCTATCACCCTATTTCTAGCAAAACAACACGTTCTGACACGCTATTTGGATGACATAAAAGCCCTTACTCAAAAAGAGGTGTTGTTTCTTGAACAATATATAGAGGATGTTTAAACGTTGAGTAAGGCTTCATGCGGGAGCTCAATCAAACCTCCTTACACAAAATTTTAACTTGAATCCTATTTAATATTTACGTAAAAGCAACTAAGAGAACTTAAATGAACAACATTCACAATCATAAAATTTTAATTTTGGACTTCGGTTCACAATATACCCAACTGATTGCACGCCGCGTCCGTGAAATTGGCGTTTACTGCGAACTTTGGGCATGGGATGTTTCTGAAGCCGATATTCGTGAATTCAACCCAACGGGGATTATTCTTTCTGGTGGTCCGGAAAGTACCACAGAAGAAAACAGTCCGCGCGCCCCAGAATACGTCTTCAATGCTGGCGTACCTGTATTAGGCATCTGTTATGGTATGCAAACTATGGCGATGCAATTAGGGGGATTAACTGAAACCTCAAATCATCGTGAATTTGGTTATGCATCAGTCAATCTAAAAGCAACAGATGCTTTATTTGCGCAACTC
Organism: Bisgaard Taxon 45; assembly: GCA_049888895.1. Taxonomy (GTDB): domain Bacteria; phylum Pseudomonadota; class Gammaproteobacteria; order Enterobacterales; family Pasteurellaceae; genus Pasteurella. The sequence goes on from JBLUWJ010000007.1 coordinate 5,484, forward strand.
AATGATGATATCGCCAGTTCACAGCCAAAATTAGATGTCTGGATGAGCCATGGTGATAAAGTCACTCGTTTACCTGAAAACTTTCAAACGACCGCAATGACATCAACTTGCCCAATTGCAGCAATGTCTGATGAAAGTCGTCGTTTTTATGGCGTACAATTCCACCCAGAAGTGACTCACACGAAAAGTGGTCTTGAATTATTAACCAATTTTGTGGTGAATATCTGTGGTTGTGAACGTAACTGGACACCAGAAAATATCATTGAAGATGCCGTTGCTCGTCTTAAAGCACAAGTGGGCGATGATGAAGTGATTCTAGGATTATCTGGTGGCGTTGACTCTTCTGTCACTGCACTACTCTTACATCGTGCGATTGGTAAAAACTTACACTGTGTTTTCGTAGATAACGGTTTATTACGCCTCAACGAAGCGGAACAAGTGATGGAGATGTTTGGCGATAAATTTGGCTTAAACATTATCCACGTAAAAGCAGAAGATCGTTTCTTAGATGCGTTAAAAGGCATCGATGAGCCCGAAGCAAAACGTAAAATGATTGGTAAAGTCTTTGTGGATGTCTTTGATGATGAATCGAAAAAACTCACCAGCGTCAAATGGTTAGCCCAAGGCACGATTTATCCAGATGTTATTGAGTCTGCGGCAAGTAAAACAGGTAAAGCCCATGTGATTAAATCACACCATAACGTCGGTGGTTTACCTGACTACATGAAGCTAGGACTTGTTGAACCACTTCGTGAATTATTTAAAGATGAAGTACGTAAAATCGGTTTAGCATTAGGTTTACCAGCTGAAATGTTAAATCGTCACCCATTCCCAGGACCAGGTTTAGGTGTCCGTGTTTTAGGTGAAATCAAAAAAGAATACTGTGATTTAGTCCGTCGTGCCGATGCAATCTTTATGGAAGAACTTCACGCGTCTGGTTGGTATTACAAAGTCAGCCAAGCTTTTACCGTATTTTTACCGGTCAAATCAGTCGGTGTGATGGGGGATGGGCGTAAATATGACTGGGTCGTCTCACTGCGCGCGGTTGAAACTATCGATTTTATGACCGCACATTGGGCGCACTTACCTTATGATCTCTTAGGTAAAATCTCTAACCGTATTATCAATGAAGTAAATGGGATTTCACGCGTGGTTTATGACGTTAGCGGTAAGCCGCCAGCAACAATTGAGTGGGAATAGTCCTCATAGTTCGGTAGCATAAGGCATAAAAAGTGACTAAGCCCGTGTAACTGCGGGCGTTTTTGAACTAGTATGACCTGGCACCATTTGGCAGTTTCAAACACCGCCTGAGTTGAGAAATACCTAGCGTACGAGCAACGTGTGGGACGAGCTGTTTATAACAAAGCAAAATATAGGGAAAGCGGGCTGGAATGTTGCAAGATTGGGCAGATATGATTGATGGGTGGATATTGGGTGGTGTAATGAGGTGGGCACGCTTGTGTTTGTCTGACGCTTGGATGGAAATACTCAATGTGTTGATCTACTCGAAGATCAAGAATTGGGTAGTTCAATAACAAGATACATCACTTACAAGCATTGGTGGCAAGAGCCGTGAAAGAAGCTTGACAACTTTCGCAGTATAAGTAGCAAAAGAATTAAACTGATCATTAGTGAAACGTAATAACTCATTCAAGCTGACACAGCTTTGCAGCACCGCAAAACTTAGCATTTAGGTTAAAAATGACAAAAGAACGAATAAATAATCTAAAAGCAAGGGAGCTCATTGAAGGCGCTTTAAAAACAGTCCGAAATGCACAGCAGTTGTGTGATGAGTCTGAATTGCTTTATCAGCATAAAATGTTCGCAAGGTCTTATGCCTTATCACACTTAGCGCGTGAGGAGATAGGAAAAAGCGCAATGCTCTTCAAAGTTGCTATCGATTGTCTTTTGGGTAATCAAATCGACTGGAAAAAAGTCGATAGGCGATTTAGAAGTCACAAAGAAAAAATCATGAATGATCGCGCACTCACTTTTCTACTCTTTGGTCATATAAAAGCTGAAGGGCGAAAGCTCGATCCGAATGTTCTTTTCAACTCAGGAACCGTCGAATATATGAATGCGAGAAAAAATGCATCTATTTATGTCGATTGGATGGAGGGTAAGTTTATATCTCCAGAAGAATCTGTGAGTGAACAGCAATCTGCTCGCAATCTGGATCTTGCTATATATCGAGTAGCCTTGATGTCTAAAGTTATTCCCTCTCTTGTCGAGCTTGAACAAAAAAGCAAAGATGAAATAGCAAAGATTTTTCCTATGAAAAAAATCATACAGTTTGCGGAAGATCTGCAAGACGAAATCAATTCCTCACAAGACAATCAAGTCGCGCCTTCGGCGTCGGGACGTCGGCTTCGCGACAATTCATGACGAGGTTCTTTACTTCTATTGCATTAGCTATTTGATCGAATCCACTTATAATAAGTGAGTAACCTAACAAATAAGCCCTGCAAATGCAGGGCTTTCTATTTTGTCTAATGTTTAATTGATTAATATTGACTTATTCCGTCACACAACCGCCAATAATCACTTGACCATCACCAATCAATTCTGCTTTATTTCCTTTGGTGTGAAGTTCGTAAGTGTAATCTTTATTGATGGCTTTATAATTCGCGCCTGAAGCTGACTTAACAATCTCAAGTGGAATCATTTCATCAACTTGGTTAATAATTGCAAAACTATTTTTGTTGGTATTGACAAAAATCACATCGAGTGTTTTTTTCCCTTCACAGCTATAAACGACTTTCGATAATTCCCCTTTTGAGCTTGCCTCCATGACAGTGGCTTGGGCAGAAATCGTGCTTAATGAAAGGGCGGTGGCTAATGTTGCAATAAATGCTGTTTTATTTAATTTCATAAAAACTCCTAAATTTATTTTATTGCGTAACAAACGCATTGTTTTTGACAGATGATTATCTATAAAAGTTCAGTTAATATTTTTTATGTCTAAAAAATCATCAAATTGAGCAAAAGTCCCTGCTTAAACCCATCGCCACTTTCTATTAGGTCTAATGGTATAACAAGTGAATCTGCACATGATTTTTGCTAAAAAAAAGCATACAATATTGTCTATGTTTGCACCTTAATAAAAATCTTGCTAAAGTGCGCTACAAATTGCGCTAATTTAAAAACAGGAAAAAAAATGGCTCAAGAATATTTAGATTTTGAATTACCCATCGCAGAACTGGAAGCAAAAATCGAATCGCTACGTTCTGTCGCCAGTCAAGACGATGAAATTAATCTTGATGATGAAATTGCACGCTTACAAAAGAAAAGTGCGGAGTTAACCAAAAAAACCTTTGCCAATTTAGACGCATGGCAAGTATCAAAAATGGCACGCCATCCAAACCGTCCTTATACGCTTGATTATATTGAACGCATTTTCACTGAATTTGAAGAATTAGCTGGCGATCGTGCTTTTGCCGATGATAAAGCGATCGTGGGAGGCTTAGCTCGCTTAGAGGGTAAACCGGTGATGGTGATTGGTCACCAAAAAGGGCGTAGCGTAAAAGATAAAGTCAAACGAAATTTTGGTATGCCAGCACCTGAAGGTTATCGTAAAGCCTTACGCTTAATGCAAATGGCAGAGCGTTTTAATTTACCGATTATTACTTTTATTGATACACCGGGGGCTTATCCAGGTGTGGGGGCAGAAGAACGTGGTCAATCTGAAGCCATTGCGCGTAATTTACGTGAAATGTCGACTTTAAAAGTACCAGTGATTTGTACCGTTATTGGTGAAGGTGGCTCAGGTGGAGCCTTAGCCATTGGCGTGGGCGATAAAGTCAATATGTTGCAATACAGCACTTATTCTGTGATTTCTCCTGAAGGTTGTGCCTCCATTTTATGGAAAAGTGCGGATAAAGCCTCCACTGCAGCGGAAGTCATGGGCTTAACGGCTAATCGTCTGAAAGAATTAAACTTAATTGATAGTATCATTGAAGAGCCTTTAGGTGGTGCACATCGTGATTTTGATGTAATGGCGCACAATTTAAAACAACGTTTATTAGATGATCTCAAAGAACTTGAAATGCTTGATGAGGATAATCTCCTTCATCGTCGTTACAACCGTTTGATGGACTACGGTTACTGTTAACACTCAATTAGTGCGGTAAAACATACCGCACTTTTTTTAGAAGAGTTATTATGTGTCGTATTTCACTTTTAATCCCGGCTATTTTATTCTTTAGCCATTCTACGATTGCTTTCGCAGAGAAATATGAATTTTCCTTTGAGCCAGATATCGCGCAAACCCCGATCATGATGGAAGCCGTGTTTTTAGAAAAAAGGATGCTGAACAATCAGGAAATCTCCGTTTATCAAACGAAATATGAAAACAATATTGAAGGTGGTTGGATAAAAAGCCCTGTCATGCCCTTTTCAACGAAATTACAAGCCGACATATTAAAAAATTTTGACCTTTACGCGATGCCTTTTGAGGAAATGATACTTGTACCTAAAGATTGGCAATTACTGAATGGTGGGGTTGGGGTCAATGGTTCAATGTCTTATGTTTTTGCAGCAAAAACTGGAAAAGGTTATTTATCTTATTATCATGCCGGTGCCTGTGTAGGCTGTGCCATAATATCAGCCTCCGCGTTTTTCCCAGAAGCACAAAAAGATGCCAAAGAAAATGATTTTGCCGCCTATACCTCAACGGTTCCACCATTAACACAAGTACGCTTAAAACCACATTTAATTGCTTATCAAGTCAATAAAGGCAAAGATAGGCTAGATGGTGTGGCTTATTATCATCTGGAAAATGATAGTTCATTTTGGAAAGCCGAAGTGAGCTTGCCAGAATCACAACAAAAATTGGCCACACCATTACTCAATCAATTTATTCAAGAAGGAAAACAATAAATGAAACATGTGCTTTCAATACAATCCCACGTTGTCTATGGCTATGCAGGGAATAAATCTGCTACATTCCCGATGCAATTATTAGGTGTGGATGTATGGGCATTAAATACCGTTCAATTTTCTAATCATACCCAATATGGTCAATGGCGTGGTATGGTCATACCCAAAGAACAAATTGGCGAAATTGTACGTGGTATTGATGCTATTGATGCGCTCCATTTATGTGATGCTATTGTGTCTGGCTATATAGGCTCGGCGGAACAAGTCGAAGAAATCGTCAATGCAGTGCGTTTTATCAAAAGCAAAAATCCGAATGCGTTATACTTGTGCGATCCCGTTATGGGACACCCCGATAAGGGCTGTATCGTGGCAGAAGGGGTAAAAGAAGGCTTAGTCAATTTAGCCATGGCAGAAGCAGATTTAATTACCCCAAATTTAGTTGAATTACGTGAGCTAAGTGGTTTGCCAGTAGAAAACTTCGCACAAGCACAAGATGCCGTGAATGCAATTCTAGCGAAAGGACCGAAAAAGGTACTGGTGAAACACCTCAGCAAAGTCGGCAAAGACTCAAGCCAATTTGAAATGTTGTTGGCAACCCAAGAGGGCATGTGGCATATTAGTCGTCCACTCCATCAATTCCGCAAAGAGCCTGTTGGCGTCGGTGATTTAACTGCAGGTTTATTTATTGCCAATTTACTGAATGGTAAATCTGATCTTGAAGCGTTTGAGCACACTGCCAATGCGGTGAATGATGTGATGACTGTCACACAACAACAAGATAATTATGAATTACAAATTATCGCGGCACGTGATTATATTCTGAAACCGATAAGCCAATACCACGCGCTGAAAATTGCTTAAATTCTTTGCAAAAAGGGCGTGAGAATTAACGTCCTTTTACTTTGTGAATGAAATACCATGTTACAACAACACTTCCAAGCCGAAATCGCCCAACTTCCTGCCACACAACACCAATTTCTAATTGGTTTTAGTGGGGGCTTGGATTCCACTGCCCTCTTACTCCTCTTTGCAAAACTTCGCGAAAAACAACCGCACTTACAGCTGAGGGCGATTCATATTCATCATGGACTGAGTGCTAACGCAGATGCTTGGGTCACGCATTGCCAGCAAATTTGCCAACAAGTCGCCATTCCACTCATTGTAGAACAGGTCAAAGTTGAACAACACAAAGGGATTGAAGCAGGCGCAAGAGAAGCGCGTTATCAAGCCATTCGTAAACATCTTCTGCCTCATGAAATGTTCGCTACCGCGCATCATCAGCAAGATCAAACTGAAACCTTTTTCCTTGCTTTAAAACGAGGTAGTGGTTTGGCTGGTCTAGGAGCAATGCAAAGGGAAAGTACACTCTATTGTTTACCTCTCTGCCGTCCGTTATTAACCTTTACACGCCAAATGCTGTTGGATTATGTCAAGCAAGCTGGTTGTCCTTGGGTAGAAGATGAAAGCAATACCGACAGCCGTTATGAACGCAATTTCTTACGCCATGAAGTCCTTCCACGCTTACGTCAACGCTGGCCACATTTTGACGATGCGGTACAACGGAGCGCGCAGCATTGTTTTGAGCAACAACAATTACTCAATGAGCTTTTACAAGCCGATTTTGAATCAAGGTTTGATCACGCAAACCGTACTTTCAATATCGCCAATTTCTCAGATTTTTCCTTATTAAAGCAAAAGGCATTATTAAGACGCTGGTTAGTGGCATGCGATCTCCCTATGCCGTCTACAATCCAACTTGAGCAGCTCATTCAAGATCTGCTTTTCGCCCAAAAAGACCGTCATCCACAATTCAAATTAGGAGATAAGATTTTACGTCGCCATCAAGAAACACTCTTTATTACAAGAGCATTTCAAGAGGTGAGCAAGATATATTTTGATATTCAGCTAAACGAACCCATTGTATTACCAGATAATTTGGGAGAATTTTGCTTACATAAACAAGCTGATCATTTTCTTGCTCGTTGGACAGCACAAGGACAAATAAGAGAAAGTTGCTTACCTTTTACAAATCAACCCATTCAGTTAAGATTTTCCTACTCAGGAACAGTGAAACTGAACGAAAAAGAACCCAATAAAGACATAAAGAAAATTTGGCAAAAGTTGAATGTGCCTGTTTGGCAACGTCAACGTATCCCCCTCATTTTTTATGCTGACCAATTAAAAAGTGCGGTGGGTTTTTTCACTGTTTGTTCAAATTAAGCATTACATAGCCTTGTTTTAACAGACTACAGCACCAATAAAAAAGCGTTTTGTTTACGTAACGTGAACAAAACGCCTGATTATTTATTTGTAATATTGACTAAATCGCCCAACCAAATGCATAAAACGCAACAAGCGCCAGCGCAATCACTACGGTACCTACATTGAGTTTTTTCACTTCGCCAGACACAATTCGACCAATCACTAACGTAGCAAAACCTAGCATAATTCCGGTAACAATGTTTGCTGTTAACACGATAAACACCGCGCACACTAAGCCACTCATGGCGCCAATAAAGTCATCAAAGTCTAACTTACTGACGTTACTTAACATTAATAAGCCCACATACATTAACGCGGGTGCAGTGGCATAACCCGGGACTAAGAAAGCTAAAGGTTGGAAAAACAACATTAATAGGAATAACACGCCTACCACGACAGCGGTTAAGCCCGTTTTACCGCCTGCGGCTGTTCCTGCTGCCGATTCAATATATACCGCAGCCGGCGCAGTACCGAAAATACCAGAAAAAATACTGCTGACAGAGTCTGAAGTTAAGGCTTTCCCGCCATTGATAATTTGCCCCTCTTTGTCTAATAAATTGGCTTGACCTGCCACCGCACGAATCGTGCCTGTCGCATCAAATACCGCGGTCATCACAAGGGCAAACACCACAGGTAAAATAGCCGGTTGTAATGCGCCCATTAAATCTAATTCAAGGAATAGTGAGTTTTCACCAAAAGTTGGCATTTTAAAAATGCTACCGCCAAATTTAACATTCGGATCAAAAACCAAGCCGACTAATGTGATCGCAATAATCACCCATAAAATCGCGCCTTTCACTCTCATTTTTTCTAAGCCAATGATCAACGCTAAGCCAATTAATGACATTAATACGGGAAACGATGTAAATTCACCCATTTTTACCGGTAAGCCCGCTTGATTACTCACTACAAGCCCCACACCATTGGCCGCAATTAATAAAAGGAATAAACCGATTCCAATCCCAGCACCATGTGCAATGCTACTTGGCAAGTTACGTAAAATCCAAGCACGAATCCCCGTTGCAGAAATAATAGTAAACACTACCCCCATTAAGAAAACGGCACCTAATGCGACAGGAATACTGACTTGTTGACCTAATACTAAGCTAAATGCCGTAAATGCGGTTAAGGAGATCGCACAACCAATCGCCATAGGCACATTTGCCCATAAACCAATCAATAACGAACCTAAACCTGCCACTAAACAGGTCGCAATAAACACAGATTCAGCAGGAAAACCTGCTGCGCCCAACATATTTGGTACCACAATCACCGAATACACCATAGCTAAGAAGGTGGTTAAACCGGCAATGACTTCTTGACGCACATTTGAGCCACGTTTCGTCATCTCAAAATGTTTTTCTAACGACATATTGTTTCCTTAAAGTTAACGTAGTAAATAAAAAATAAGCGCATATTCTACGCTATTTTTTCCAAGAGTAAACGTTTGCGTAATCGTTTGCTAACATTTTAATAAGAAATCTAAATTCAAACATTACAGCTTGAGTAAAAGTGCGGTAGATTTTCAACAAGTTTTGATAAGCCCTGCCTTCTATGTGGGGATAGTGCTTTCCCTTAATTAGCAAAAGATCTATACTACTGACTCTTTGTATCAAATAACGCAACTAAGGACATAATATGGCGATTCTCGTAACTGGTGGTGCAGGCTATATTGGCTCGCATACCGTCGTTGAACTACTTAATGCAAATAAAGATGTTGTTGTTTTAGATAATCTTTGTAATTCCTCTCCGAAATCCCTCGAGCGTGTTGCTCAAATCACCGGCAAACAAGTCAAATTCTATCAAGGTGATATTTTAGATACCGCACTTTTACAAAAAATCTTCGCTGAAAATCAAATTCAATCTGTGATACATTTTGCTGGCTTAAAAGCGGTTGGCGAAAGTGTGCAAAAACCCGCTGAATACTATATGAATAACGTCACAGGCTCATTGGTCTTAATACAAGAAATGAAAAAAGCAGGCGTTTGGAATTTTGTGTTTAGCTCTTCTGCGACGGTGTACGGTGATCCTGAAATTATTCCGATTACAGAAGGCTGCAAAGTGGGGGGTACCACCAATCCTTATGGTTCTTCAAAATTGATGGTGGAACAGATTTTAACGGACATTGCGAAAGCCACACCAGAATTCAGTGTTACGATTTTACGTTATTTCAATCCAGTAGGTGCGCACGAAAGTGGCTTAATTGGTGAAGATCCTAACGGTATCCCAAATAATTTATTGCCTTACATTAGTCAAGTTGCTATCGGCAAACTTCCACAACTGTCTGTTTTCGGTAGCGATTATGATACCCATGATGGTACGGGTGTGCGTGACTATATCCACGTCGTCGATCTAGCGATTGGTCATCTTAAAGCCCTTGATCGTCACGAAGGGGATGCCGGCTTACATATTTATAATTTGGGTACAGGTACCGGTTATTCCGTGTTAGATATGGTACAGGCGTTTGAAAAAGTCAACGACATCAAGATACCTTATAAATTAGTGGATCGTCGTCCTGGCGATATTGCGACTTGCTATTCTGACCCAAGCCTTGCGAAAAAAGAATTGGGTTGGACGGCTGAGCGTGGACTTGATCAAATGATGAAAGACACGTGGCATTGGCAAAAAAAGAACCCTAAAGGCTACCGAGATTAATTATGCAAACCGGAAAACCGAGTTTATTATCCCAAATTTTCAGCAGGAATATGCTGCTGTGTATTTTTACCGGCTTCACTTCGGGCTTGCCACTGTATGTGCTCATTCAAATGGTACCTGCTTGGCTTGCCTCCAGTAATGTCGATGTCAAAACCATTGGTTTCTTTACCTTAATTGGTTTTCCTTATACCTGGAAATTTATGATTTCGCCATTACTTGACCGTTATTACCCTGCCTTTTTAGGGCGACGTCGTAGTTGGATGTTCATAACACAGGTCGCTTTGTTGGTCTTGCTTGCCTTGCTTGGTCAATATGATCCTGTCAAAAATATCACCATTGTCGCGGTCATTTCCACATCCATTGCGGTCTTCTCTGCGGTGCAAGATATTGTGATTGATGCTTATCGGCGCGAAATTTTAACAGATGAAGAACTCGGTTTAGGTAACTCTATTCACGTTAACGCTTACCGTATTGCGGGGTTAATTCCAGGCGGATTATCACTCATTTTAGCCGACAGCCTACCTTGGGATGTGGTGTTTATTTTCACGGCACTATTTATGATTCCAGGGTTAATCTTGTCACTATTCTTGAGTAAAGAACCAAATGTGCCACATATCGACCGCACTTTGCCGTTCTACCACGCCTTTGTTTTACCCTTTAAAGAGTTCTTCTCACGTAAAGGTGTGGCGTCTGCTTTAGGATTGATCTTCTTTATTTTCTTGTATAAATTCGGTGATTCCCTTGCTACCTCTTTGCAAACCAAATTCATTATAGATATGGGTTTTAGTAAAACCGATATCGGCACAGTGGTGAAATTAAACTCACTCTGGGCATCCATTATTTCAGGAATGATTGGTGGCATCATTATGCTCCGTTTAGGGATTAACCGTTCGCTCTGGTTATTTGGTTTTGTGCAGTTAATCACAATCTTAGGTTTTGTGTGGATGGCAAGTTATGGTCGATTTGAGACGATTGGCTCCTTTGAATTCTTTGTCCTCACGACAGTCATTATTGGCGAATATATCGGTGTTGGATTAGGTACGGCAGCGTTTGTGGCATTTATGGCGCGAGAAACCAATCCACTTTATACCGCGACACAATTGGCCATCTTTACCAGTTTATCCGCCATTCCGAGCAAGATATTTAGTGCCTTTTCAGGCGTTATTGTGTCGAATTATGGCTACTATACGTTTTTCTGGATCTGTTTCGTTGCCGCCATCCCTGGCATGTTAATGTTGTTTAAAGTCGCACCTTGGCAATCGACGGAGCAACGTGCATAAACTGGCAAATGGTTGACATTTGAATCAAATTCAGCAACCATAAACCGTTTTGTTTTATTCTAAAAAACAATGAAAAATCACACCGCACATTGTGACACGATGTATAAAGTGCGGTAAAAAAATCTGACTATTTTACTCATCAATGAGGTTATTATGAAAATTATCCTATTAGGTGCACCGGGTGCGGGGAAAGGGACACAAGCACAATTTATTATGAATAAATTTGGCATTCCACAGATTTCAACCGGTGATATGTTGCGTGGGGCGATCAAAGCGGGGACAGAATTAGGTAAACAAGCGAAAACCTTAATGGATGCGGGTCAATTAGTGCCAGATGACTTAATCATTTCATTAGTGAAAGAGCGCGTAGCCCAAGCCGATTGTGCCAAAGGTTTCTTATTAGACGGCTTCCCACGCACCATTCCACAAGCGGATGCATTAAAAACAGCAGGGATCCAAATTGACTACGTTTTAGAATTTGATGTCCCAGATGAGGTGATCGTAGAGCGCATGAGTGGTCGTCGTGTACACCAAGCCTCAGGTCGTACTTACCACGTCGTTTACAATCCACCCAAAGTGGAAGGGAAAGATGACGTCACTGGCGAAGACTTAATCATTCGTGCCGATGACAAACCAGAAACTGTCTTAGATCGCTTAAAAGTCTACCACTCTACCACCAAACCGTTAGTGGACTACTATCAAGCAGAAGCGAAAGCGGGTAACACTAAGTACTTCCGCTTAGACGGGACGAAAAAAGTGGAAGAAGTGAGTCAAGAATTAGATACCATTTTGGCGTAATTCGTTTTTTATCAAAAAAGGCTGTTTAATACAGCCTTTTTATGTGTTAGTTTCATCCACATTGCAATCTAAAAACGTCTAATACACTAGACAAATCTGACCTTTATTTCGTTAATCCATTCTGCATTGTTTCTCCTCATTAACATTGTATAATCATCCACCATCAATATTTTTTAGTAGACATATCCCATCTATTCAGGTTGCATTTCACAAAATCCTGTTTGAGAACTCAAAAGGTTATATCTGCAAACACGCTGGAGAAAACATGGCGAAATACAACACCATTTTATTTGATTTTGATGGCACACTTGCCGACTCATCCAATTGTTCTGTCGTTGCCACCCAACAAGCATTTGAGCAATTTGCACTGCCTAAACCTACTGCACAAGAGATTGTTCATTTTATGGGGATCCCTATTGAAATCTCATTTAGAAAAATGGGAGCAGCACCGTTCACAGAACAACAATTTGCCATGTTGCTTGACGCATTTCGCCAACATTACCGTGAACTCAGTGATACACTCATTTCTGTCTTTCCTTTCGCACTAGAATGTGTCAAACAATTGAAAGAAACGGGCAAAGCAACGGCGATTATCACCAGTAAAAAAACGGATGTTGCACGCTTAAATGCCCAAACATTAGGATTACTGCCTTATATTGATGTGGTGATTGGTTCCGATTTAGTCAAAGAATATAAACCGCATCCTGAAGGAATTTTTACAGCCTTACATGCACTTGGCGTCACAGCGACACAATTGGGTAACGTGATCATGATTGGTGACGCGGTATCGGATATCAAGATGGGTCAAGCCGCAAATATAGATACTTGTGCAGTCACTTGGGGAGCGCATAGCGAAAAAGCGTTGACACAAGCTTCACCAAGTTATCTCGTACATCATTTCCAACAACTGACGCAACTCTGCTTATAAAATAAACCTTCGCAAATAGGTAAGATTGACGTAAATTATAGCGACTTAAAAAACAGCATAAAGTAAGCCCCATACTTGACGATATGGGGCTTTTTATCGCTTAAAAGTGCGGTCTATTTCAACAACGATTTTAACGCTGCGCCAATTTCCGCTAAGCTTCTCACCGTTTTCACGCCCGCGGCTTCAAGGGCGGCAAATTTCTCATCAGCGGATCCTTTACCACCACTGATAATCGCCCCAGCATGCCCCATACGTTTACCTTTTGGTGCGGTAACACCGGCAATATAGCTCACGACAGGTTTAGTCACATAATCTTTGATAAAGGCAGCCGCTTCTTCTTCCGCTGAGCCACCGATTTCACCGATCATCACAATCGCTTCAGTTTGTGGATCATCTTGGAACAATTTTAAAATGTCGATAAAGTTTGAACCTGGAATTGGGTCACCCCCAATCCCCACACAAGTGGACTGTCCAAAACCTTCATCGGTGGTTTGTTTGACCGCTTCATAGGTTAACGTACCTGAACGGGATACAATTCCAATTTTGCCTTTTTTGTGAATATTGCCCGGCATAATCCCGATTTTACACTCTTCTGGGGTAATCACACCAGGGCAGTTAGGCCCAATCATACGTACACCCGTTTGATTTAAGCGTTGTTTCACTTGTAGCATATCGAGGGTTGGAATTCCTTCGGTGATACAAATCACCAGCTGAATGCCTGCATCAATGGCTTCCAAAATCGCATCTTTACAACCTGGTGCCGGGACATAAATGACGCTTGCTGTGGCGCCTGTGGCCTCGATAGCATCACGCACCGTATTAAACACGGGTAAGCCTAAATGAGTTGAGCCACCTTTACCTGGAGAGACGCCCCCCACTAATTGCGTACCATAAGCCAATGCTTGTTCAGAATGGAAGGTACCTTGTCCGCCAGTAAAGCCTTGGCAAATCACTTTAGTCTCTTTATTGATTAAAATCGACATCTTATTTTCCCTCCGCTGCATTTACTGCTTGAATCGCCGCATCTGTTAAGGTACTTGCAGCAATAATATTTACCCCACTGTTGGCTAAAATTTCACGACCTAATGGTGCATTATTCCCTTCTAGACGCACCACGACGGGGACATGTACTCCGACTTCATTAACCGCAGCAATAATCCCTTCTGCAATTAAATCGCAACGTACAATTCCCCCAAAGATATTGACTAATACCGCTTTTACTGCGCGATCAGATAAAATAATTTTGAAGGCTTCTGCAACACGTTCTTTGGTTGCCCCGCCACCCACATCAAGGAAGTTTGCCGGTTGACCACCGTGTAATTTAATAATATCCATCGTTCCCATGGCTAAACCAGCACCATTCACCATACAGCCGATGTTACCTTCAAGCGCCACATAATTTAATTGATGAGATTCCGCTAATGCCTCGCGCGGATCTTCTTGGCTTGGATCTTGCATCGCTTTTAAGGCTGGTTGACGATATAACGCATTGCTATCGACCACAATTTTGGCATCTAGACACAATAAATGGCCTTCCTTAGTCACCACTAATGGGTTAACTTCTAATAATGCCAAATCTTTTTCCACAAACATGTTTGCCATTTGCACAAAAATATGGGCAAATTGTTTAACTTGATCGCCTTTTAAACCCAATTTAAAGGCAAGCTCACGCCCTTGATACGACATGCCGCCAGTTAAAGGATCAATTGCCATTTGGTGTAATAAGTGCGGTGTCTCTTCTGCGACATCTTCGATATTTACTCCACCCTCCGTAGACACCATAAACACAATACGCTGTGAAGCCCGATCAAGCACCGCACCTAAATACAATTCACGTTCAATGCTCGCCCCTTCTTCCACATAAATGGTATTAACCAGTTGACCCTTGGCATCCGTTTGGAAGGTGATTAAACGTTGTCCTAGCCATTGATCAGCAAAAGCCCGCACTTCGGCTTCATTGCGGACTAATTTCACGCCCCCCGCTTTCCCCCGTCCACCAGCATGGACTTGGCATTTTGCGACCCAAACATCACCATTGAGTTTTTTTATTGCTTCTGCAGCTTCATCTGCGTTTCTACAAGCATAACCTTTACCCACTGGCAATTGGTATTCTGCAAAAATGTGTTTCGCTTGATACTCGTGTAGATTCATAGCATCGTCTTCCTTATTTTTATATTCTCATCTCATATTCAAAGCGAGTTCGTTTATCGTAAGAAATGGCAGAAACCTTTATTCAACGTGCCAAATGCTTTGAATCACTGCATTGAATGTAATCCAATTCGATTACCTTCAGAATCTTCAATAACCGCATAAAAGCCTTCATCGCCAATACTTGTTTTTTCTTGTAACAACTTACCGCCAAATGTCACGGCACGTTCTGCTTCGATAGTACAGTTTTCACAAGAAAAGAAAAGAGTAAAATTATTTCCTCTGACAACAGGAAAGTGTTTATCTTCGTATAACATTCCACCAATGCCATATTGCGCATAATCTGTTGAAAAAAAGCAAACCGATATATTCTCTCCAGAAGGACAATCGCCATCTGTTAAGGGAAACTGAAACACGGCTTGATAAAATTGTTTTGCACGTTGTAGATTTTCTACATGGATTTCAAACCAAGAAACAGGATTTTTCATCTTTACCTTTAAACTGATATTACTCATGGGGATAAAAAGTGCGGTCTGGTTTTACTTTTTTGTAAATTGACCGCACTTGCTTAGTAACGATTTAGATTTCTAACAATAAACGGGTTGGATCTTCTAACAAGTCTTTAATTGTGACTAAAAAACCGACCGATTCACGCCCATCGATTAAACGGTGATCATAGGATAATGCGAGATACATCATCGGACGAATCACCACCTCCCCATTCACTGCCACAGGACGATCTTTAATCGCATGCATGCCTAAAATGGCACTTTGTGGTGGGTTAATAATCGGTGTAGACATGAGGGAACCGAACACTCCGCCATTAGTGATGGTAAAGTTACCCCCCGTTAAATCTTCCACCGTTAACTTGCCGTCACGACCTTTATCAGCAAGCGCTTTAATTTCTTTTTCAATCTCTGCCATACTTAATTTATCGCAATTACGCAAAACTGGTGTCACCAAACCACGTGGTGTCGATACCGCAATGCTGATATCAAAATAATTGTGATAAATGATATCATCACCGTCAATGGAGGCATTGACTTCGGGATAACGTTTTAGCGCTTCCACCACTGCTTTAATGTAGAACGACATAAAACCGAGACGAGCACCATGTTGTTTTTCAAACTTCTCACCATAAGTTTTACGCAAGGTCATAATCGGGGCCATGTCCACTTCATTAAACGTGGTTAACATTGCGGTATTGTTTTTTGCTTCTAATAAACGCTCTGCAATACGTTTACGCAGACGTGTCATTGGCACGCGTTTCTCTTCACGCTGACCCACGACAAAAGTAGGCTCCGTCTCTTTATTTGATTCGTTATTCGCTTGTTGGGCGATCACTTTCTCGACATCTTCACGTGTAATACGTCCGCCTACACCGCTCCCCTTAATCGCTTCTGCGCTTAACTCATGTTCCGCCAATAAACGACGCACCCCCGGACTCACTGAATCTGCACCAACGGGTTCTGAGGTTAAATTCGCATTATAGCGATCTGCTGGCGTAGGCTCTTGCGTCGCAACCGTTTCTTTGGTGACACCGCCCGCGACAGCGAGCGCTGATAGTTTACCTAATAATTGTTTACTGACAACCGTCGATCCTTCTGCTTCAATGATCGTTTCAAGTACACCATCTGATTGTGCTGGGACTTCAAGTACCACTTTATCTGTTTCAATTTCAACTAAAATTTCATCACGTTTTACCATATCCCCTACTTTCTTATGCCAAGTAACAACTGTTGCATCCGCGACAGATTCTGGTAAATCGGGCGTGATAATCTCAAAATTACTCATTTTTCTTTCCTTTTTATCCGTTTTATTTTTGCGAAAAGTGCGCTTTATTTTTAAAAAATATTACCATACTTTTCATTAAGCTAATGCTTCATTCACTAATGCGGTTTGTTGCTCATTATGTAACGACATATAGCCTACCGCAGGCGATGCCGAAGCGGGGCGACCGACATAACGCAACTTACCCTGTTCAGGAATAGACGACACAAAATTATGTTGGCTACAATACCATGCCCCTTGGTTCAATGGTTCCTCTTGGCACCAAACATAATCGCTGACATGGCCATAATCCGCTAAAACTTGTTGCATTTCCTCATGTGGATAAGGATAAAGTTGCTCAATACGAATAATTGCCACATCCGTTTGCTTGTTTTGACGACGTTGTTCTAAGAGATCGTAATACACTTTGCCCGAACACATCACCACCCGTCTGACCTGTTTTGGATCGAGTTCATCCACTTCAGGAATGACATTTTGGAATTTACCATCAATTAATTCTTCCATCGCTGATACCGCTAATGGATGACG
This sequence comes from Bisgaard Taxon 45, assembly GCA_049888895.1. Taxonomy (GTDB): domain Bacteria; phylum Pseudomonadota; class Gammaproteobacteria; order Enterobacterales; family Pasteurellaceae; genus Pasteurella. Next base: position 22,752 of record JBLUWJ010000007.1, read on the forward strand.
CAATAAGGATTTTGGTGAAATCACAACCAACGGACGACGGACTTTACGCACCATTTGACGGCGCAATAAGTGATAAATTTGTGCTGGCGTTGAAGGCACGCAAACTTGCATATTTTGCTGTGCGCACAGTTGTAAATAACGTTCTAAACGGGCGGATGAATGCTCTGGGCCTTGTCCTTCATAGCCATGTGGTAACAACATCACTAAACCACACATTCTGCCCCATTTCTGTTCACCGGAACTAATAAACTGATCGATCACCACTTGTGCACAGTTCGCGAAGTCACCAAATTGTGCTTCCCAAATGGTTAAGGTTTTTGGGTCAGTGGTAGCATAGCCGTATTCAAACGCTAACACGGCATTTTCTGTTAAGACTGAATCCCACACTTCAAAACGCCCTTGAGAAGCATGTAGATTGGCAAGTGGAATATACAATGTGGCATCTTTTTGATTGTGTAAAACGGAATGACGATGGAAGAATGTGCCTCGTCCCGCATCTTCACCCGATAAGCGCACATGATAACCTTCATCTAACAAGGTGGCATACGCCATAATTTCTGCCATTCCCCAGTCAAACCGTTTTTCACCGTTTGCCATTAACGTGCGGTCAGCGTAAATTTTATTGACGCGTGAATGTAATTCATGTTGTGTAGGATATTCGCATACTTTGTGTGCAAGAGCTTTGAAACGTGTTGGGTCAAATTTACTTTCATAATCAGACCATTCACGGCTTAAGTATTTCGTCCAATCTTTGGCGGTTAAATCCATCTCACGCCATTCCGTAACGACACAATCACCGCGATCGAGTGCATCACGATAATTATTGACAAGCTCTGTTGCCGCTTCTTCATTAATCACACCTTGAGCGATTAATCGATCCGCATACACTTTACGTGGAGTTGGGTGTTTTTTAATACGGTCATACATTAATGGCTGAGTGGCAGAAGGTTCATCCGCTTCGTTATGTCCATGCCGACGATAAGAAACTAAATCAATGAAAATATCACGTTTAAATAAAGTACGGTATTCCACCGCCATACGTGCAGCATAAGCCACTGCTTCAGGGTCATCCCCATTAACATGGATCACAGGCGCTTCAATCATTTTAGCGATATCGGTGCAGTATTCTGTAGAACGGGTATCATGTGGATTTGAGGTGGTAAAGCCAATTTGATTATTGATCACGATACGGATTGTCCCACCCACGCTATAACCACGTGTAGCTGACATATTGAGCGTTTCTTGTACCACCCCTTGCCCAATTACTGCTGAGTCACCGTGTACAGTGACAGGTAGCACTTTGGCTTTTTCATGATCGTTAATCCGTTTTTGTCTTGCACGGACCGAGCCAATCACGACAGGACTAACAATTTCTAAATGTGAGGGGTTGAAAGCGAGAACTAAATGTACAATCCCCTCATCAGTCATCAAATCAGAGGAGAAACCTTGGTGATATTTCACATCTCCCGTCCCATTACCATAGTGTTTACCCGCAAACTCATCAAACAATTCCGATGGTCTTTTGCCGAGGACATTGACGAGTATATTCAAACGGCCACGGTGTGCCATGCCCATCGCAATTTCATCAATGCCATTGCGTTTACCATGACGAACAATTTCTTTCATCAATAAAATAAACGAATCACTGCCTTCTAGCGAGAAACGTTTTGCGCCCGGAAATTTTGCCCCTAAATAACGCTCTAATCCGTCTGCTGCGGTTAATTCTTGTAAAAATTGCAGTTGTTCTTCTTGTTTAAAGGCTTGTGTTAAACGCGATTCAAGTTTATTTTGTAACCATGTTCTTGCTTCAACATCGTTAACATGCATAAACTCAAGACCAATGGTGCCACAGTAAGTTTGCTGTAGTAGCGTCTGTAAATCGCGTAAAGAAATTTTATCACGATGAGCAATTTCGCCCCCAACATCAAAGATTTCATCCAGATCGCTTTCTGTAAAGCCATGGTATTTATAATCTAATGTTGGCGCGTCCATACGTTGCCAAAGATTGAGTGGATCAAGATTCGCATGCAAATGACCACGATTACGGTGTGCATTCACAAATGCCAATAATTTGACTAGTCTTGCGCTGACATTGGGATCAATAACACTCACACCATTTGGAGAATTATCGCGGGCTAAACGTTTGAAATAATCACGGACTTGGGAATGGGCTTGCTCAGTAGTATGAGATTTCGGAAGGGAGTTAAAAATAGTTTGCCAACTGGCATCGACGGAATCGGGATCACGAAGATAGTCTTCATAAAGTTCTTCGATATAAGACTGATTGATACCACCGAGAGCACTTGAAGTTAACCACTCGCTGATAGGGGTATTTTTTTGCATTAGGACCACCTGACACAATGATTTAGTAATAATAAGGAGTGAGAATAATTGGACTATTATAACGCAAACTTAGTCCAATTATCCTTTCTTTATGTAAGCGATTTACTACGATTAAAAAGCAAAATGCGTTAATAAGCAACACAATTATGTAACAAGACATTAACATTTTTACGGTTTTTTGATCTTTGTCTCACTTTTAGAAAATAACATTTTATTTACAATTTTTTTTTCACAATAATGAAGACACTGACGGTTTTAAGCTTTATAGTTAATCAAAATGCAATAAAACACAACTCAATAAAAAGGAAGGATGACTTATGTCTGAATTAACTGCAAAACTGACCCTTAGCGATGGACGTGAATATGACCTACCTGTACACAAAGGCTCTCTTGGTTATGATGCAATAGATGTGCAATCATTGGTTAAAAATAAACTGTTTACCTTCGATCCTGGCTTTATGTCAACGGCATGCTGTCGCTCTGAAATTACCTACATTGATGGTGATAATGGCGTTTTATTACATCGTGGCTATCCTATTGCTGAACTGGCAAAAAATGCAGATTACCTTGAAGTGGCACATTTATTACTGTTTGGCGAAAGACCCACTGCCGAAGAATACAAAAACTTTATTCAATTAGTCCGTCGTCATACCCTCGTTCACGAACAAATCTCTCGTTTCTTCCACGGATTCCGTCGCGACTCACATCCCATGGCAATCATGTGTGGGGTAAGTGGTGCACTAGCCGCCTTCTACCATGACTCCTTAGATATAAACGATATTACGCACCGTGAAATCACTGCCATTCGCTTACTCGCCAAAATGCCGACTCTCGCGGCGATGTGTTATAAATACTCAATTGGTCAGCCATTTATGTTCCCGCAAAATCATCTCTCTTATTCGGGTAATTTCCTGTATATGATGTTCGCGACCCCTTGCGAACCATACATTGTTAACCCCGTGTTAGAGCGTGCCATGGATCGTATTTTCATTTTGCATGCAGATCATGAACAAAATGCCTCTACCTCAACCGTGCGTACCGCAGCGTCTTCTGGTGCGAACCCATTTGCCTGTATCGCGGCAGGCATTGCCTCACTTTGGGGCCCCGCTCATGGTGGCGCAAATGAAGCTTGTATTAATATGTTAGAAGAAATTGGTACAGTCGATCGTATTCCTGAATTTATTGCCCGTGCAAAAGACAAAAATGATCCTTTTAGATTAATGGGTTTTGGTCACCGCGTATATAAAAACTATGACCCACGCGCCAAAGTTATGCGTCAAACTTGTCATGAAGTATTACAAGAACTCAATATTCAAAACCCACTATTTGATGTTGCCATGGAATTAGAACGTATCGCATTAAGTGATCCTTATTTTATTGATCATAAGTTGTATCCAAATGTCGATTTCTATTCAGGTATCATCCTGAAAGCTATCGGTATCCCAACCTCGATGTTTACCGTGATGTTCGCATTAGCAAGAACGGTAGGTTGGATTGCTCATTGGAAAGAAATGTTTAAACCGGGCAATATGAAAATTGTCCGTCCTCGCCAGCTTTACGTGGGGGAAAAAGAACGTCTGTTTGAGGCTATGGATAAAAGTTAAAAATACACAAAAAAATCACCGCACTTTATTGCATCTGCCACACATCACTTTGCTGGCAGGTGCATTCTTTACCCCCCTTTTTCATAGTGATTTACACGACAGCACCCTCGTTGGAAAACTTTTCATAACAAGCTGTGCAGAGACTATTATCAGAGGGGAAGCTTAATAATGGTGATCTATATTGTTGCAGTAGGCATTAACATCTTACTTCCTAGCCAAGCGTAAAAAGCCCCTTAGTCATAAGGGGCTTTGTGTTGAACAATATTTAACGAACAAAAGGATTATGCTGTTTTTCCTGACCTATTGTAGTATAAGGCCCATGCCCTGCCACAATAATCATATCATCCCCTAAAGGATATAATTTTTCTTTAATAACTTTCAGTAAGGTGGCATGATCACCGCCTTGAAAATCCGTCCGCCCAATACTTTGCTTAAATAACACATCACCGGTAAAAGCAATACGCTTGTTGTGTTCAATAAATCCAATATGCCCTGGTGTATGTCCTGGTAAGTGCAGCACTTCAAATTGCATATCCCCAACGTTGATCATGTCTCCCTCATTATCTAACCAACGATCTGGCGTAAAGGCAGCAATTTCAAACAAGCCAAATTTTTGCGATTGTGCGGGTAATGACTTAAACCAGTAGTCATCTTGTGAATTAGGCCCGATGATGTCGACCTTAAAATGTGCTTTCAATTTAGGCGCCGCCCCCACATGATCGAGATGTCCATGTGTCAATAAAATAGCCTGTAAATTCAATTCAAGCTCTTCAATACGCTTAATCAGCTTTTCCGCTTCCCCACCAGGATCAATTATGGCTGCATTACGCTGTTCGTCCCAAATTAAAGAACAATTCTGCTGAAACGCAGTGACTGGAATAATTTCAATATTCATGCTCTCTCTCTATGACGGAATAATAAGAAAACCGCACAAAAGTGCGGTTCAATATGGATTTTATTTTATCAACTTCCACGCCACGTACGAACAGGCCCTGTATCGACGTGAATAAAATTACTGCGTGGATAATAGCCAACGCCACCATTATTCAGTTTTTCGGCTGCGTGACGAAGTTTTGCTAAAGGTACACCATCAATACGAAAATCAATGGCTTGTCCACGTGTGTGGTAACTATTACTTGCAACGCCACGACTTCTACGATGCATCGCCGCATTACTCACGGGAGAACGATAACCACAAATCACTTGAATTTCAGTATTACGCAAACCTAAGTTAGCTTGTAAGCGATAAAATTTTAAAAACAGTTTTGGATCCATTCTATGCATATGATTATTACGTTTATCACGCATTAAATAATCCAACTTCTTTAGTGCAACAGGTGAAAATCCCTTCGTTGGTAAAAATTCCGCGCCAAATTTCTCCCCTGTATTAATGTTTCTAAAACGTAAAATACGTGGCTTCGGGGTTGAAACAGCGGCTAACAAACTATTAGGGAGTAAAGACGCCCCTAATACGATTCCACCTAAAGATAACCATTTACGGCGAGTATGGTTAATACTATTCATTATGTCAATTTCTCTATCTTATTTCATGCTTAGTTTGACCAACGTAATTAAAATTCGTTCTTAATAAAGAACAAAACGCACTTATTTTACCTATTTTCCCCCAAAAAGAAAGGGGAAATATGTTCAATTTGTGACGAAAGTCTGATTAATTTAAATACTTTTTAACAACGCCCCAATTAATGTAGCTTAAATTGGGGGTGACATCATAGCCGTAAATATCGGGTAGGGTATGGGTTTTACCATTATTAACCCACGCTGTCACATAATATAAAAAAACCGGATTATGAGAAGCGACATTGACCGAAATCGTTTTACGACTTTTTACCGTATTCATTTTACGTTCTTCACTCCATCCCGCCTCTTTTAACAGGACGCTAGCTAATTCATCCGCTTTTTCCACCCGAATACAACCTGAGCTTAATGCCAAATCTTTCTTTGCAAACAAGTCTCTGCTTGGGGTGTCGTGTAAATAAATTGCATCCGAACTTGGCATATTAAACTTGAAATTTCCTAATGCACTGTCCCCTGGGACTTGACGTAAACGGTATGGAAATTTTTTTGCTGTCATATTTTCCCAATCAATTGTATAAGGATCAATCGTTCTTCCTTTACTATCGATAATCGTATAACCATTACGATAAATATAACTTGGATCTTTACGTACACGTGGAATGATATCTTCATTAATTAAACGCGTTGGCGCGTTCCAAGGTGGATTGACGACAACATCACTTAATTTACTGTAAAGTACAGGGGTTTTGCGCGCTTTCTTACCCACAATCACTTTTGACGTCAAAATCAGCTTACCATCGCGATAATAATTCAATTGGTAACTTGGAATATTGACAAATAAGCCATTATCGAAAGCAGGAATAACACGTAAACGTTGCGCATTAATCGCTATTTTATATAATTGTGCCTGTTTTTCATGATCCATATTCTCGGTATTAAATAAGGAAGGCAGTAACGCAATCGTCTGATGATATAATGGATTTCGTGTTGAAAGTGAGGTTAAAAAATCCGTACCTTTTCCCATTGCAACAGCAGATAACCAAGCATGGATCTGTTCATCACGCGGTAATGCGGGCTTATAGTTGTTCGCGCTATACAACCACTTTTGAGCAGATTTACTCACATTGTTGGCATAATACATGTAATCTAAAAAGGTATCTGTGAGTAATGCATCCCGTTCAAAGCTCCCTTTTTGCATTGCGTCAATCTGTTCAAGGATCGCGGAAGCTTTCTTAGAAATCCCACTGAGTACTAACGTAGCATACTCACGTAAGAATTGTTGTTCCATTGCCTTATCTTGCCAAAGTAATTGGAACTCGTTATCTGCATAAATTTTGGCGACAGCTGACTTAAACTGTAATTCAATTGATCCTAACTTATCCGTTAATGTTTGTTCTGCAAGCGCTTGTTTTTCTGCAGCAAGACGCGCCTCTTCTAGTTTTTTTTCTGCCGCTAACTGTGCCTCAATTGCTTTAGTTTCTAACTCAAGCTGTTGCCGTGTTAAAAGATCGGCTTCTTGCGCCGTATCAATAATGGGATTAGGTTGGTTGGATAAGGGGGCTTGATTAGCGAATACACCCGCTGAACAAGCACAAGAAAACAGCAAGGCGAATTGTGCAAATTTAAATGATTTCATCTTTAACATCACAGAGTTCCTTAACATAAATGAGAAAATGACCGTCATTCTCATGATGAAAGTGCGGTCAAAATAAAACTAATTTGTGCTTTTCTGAGCCATATCACGTTTTTCGATTTCAAACTGAATAAGATCTGCGGCCATTTTTTCTGCTTCTTTCAAATAAAAATCGGGTGCTTCATAGTCTTTTGCTAAATCATCCAGATTTTTTAATAGTTTTTTGCCCTCGCGTTTAAAGCGTGCATTTAAGTCTTTTAAACGTCTCGTATCATCTTTATCATTTTCAACTTTACGCTTTTGATAATTTAATGACAAATATTTTAATGCATTTCTTTCATCACGAATTTTAAGTTCTTCGTTTAATGCGACAAATTCGGGATCTTTAGCCATACGTTCAATATGTTTTGGTGTTAAGAACGCGACCGCATCACGCGCTTGTGCCACTTCTAAGTAATTTGCTGCCGGAATTTTATCCCAAGGTAAGGCATTATCTTCTTTTTCCTCACCGTATTCTTTCGCATCAATTGCTGCGGGGAAATCAATATCTGTTGCCACGCCTTTTAATTGTGTACTTCCACCATCAATACGATAAAACTTCTGAATAGTATATTGAATCAAACCTAAAGGCTCTTGATTAGCATCGAATGCAAAATTTAATGAGCGACTTTGCTGTACTGTTCCCTTACCAAAAGTATTCTGCCCAATAATAATGCCACGATTATAATCTTGCATTGCGGCAGCAAAAATCTCTGAAGCCGAAGCACTAAAACGGTTAATCATCACTAATAAAGGTCCAGAATAAACTTGTTCACTGTCTGGATCTTCATGGACACGAATACGTTGAAAAGCATCGCGCACTTGGACAATCGGTCCATCGCTGATAAATAAACCACTTAACCCAACCGCTTCGGTTAAAGCGCCGCCCCCATTATCACGTAAGTCAATAATTAAGGCTTTTGCTTTTTTTGTTTTCATTTCAGCTAACAATTTTCTCACATCTTGAGTCAAGCCAATATAAAAACTAGGAATTTTAATTGAAGCGACAACTTGACCGTCCACTTTACTGATTGTGAGCTTTGCAGCTTGATCTTCAATACGGACTTTATCACGGACTAAGCTAATAATCTTGGATTTCCCCCCTTTTGCGGGCTCGATTTCCAAGCGAACTTTGGTTCCTTTCTTACCTTTGATTTTGTCAACAATATCTTCTAAACGCCAACCAACCACATCTTCAATTTCACCTGTTGCCTGACCCACACCAATAATACGATCGCCAGCCTTTAATTTTTTGCTCCGTTCTGCAGGCGCCCCTGGTACTAATGATTTAATCGTTGTGCCGTCATCTTCCGTTTGTTGTAATGTCGCGCCAATCCCCTCTAACGAAAGATTCATGCTTTCATTAAAGCTTTTAGCCGTTCTTGGCGCTAAATAGCTTGTATGCGGATCCACTTCACGTGCAAACGCATTTAAATAGACTTGAAGAATATCATCAGCTTTGGTTTGCGTTAAGCGACGAATGGCAAGGTCATAACGTTTGGTTAAACGTTTCTTAATCTCAGACCATTTTTTATCTTTTAATTTTTGGTTGATAATGTCATTTTTGACTCGCTGTTCCCACAACTTATCTAGTTCGGCCTTATCTTTTGGCCAAGGAGATTGCTCACGATCAATTTCAATTTCATCTTGCCCAGATAAATCAGGTTCTTTATCTAATAAAGAAAGCGCGTATTTGTAACGATCGTAGCGTCTTTTCATCATTAAATCGTACATCGCAAAGGCAATACTTAAATCCCCTTCATTTAATGCTTCATCAAATTTATCTGCATAGTTGACTCGCATTTCATCAATATCAGATTGTAAAAAGGTATTTCGACTAAAATCTAATGCTTTAAGATAACGATCAAAAATTTTCTCAGAAAATGCATCATCTAATTGAAACTTACGGTAATGACTTTGTGTTAAACGGGTTGTCGCACGTTTTGTCGCTAATTGATTTTCTTCAGTAGGTTGTGGCGTCACAATATCGCTTAATTTGATTTTCGGCTGTACTGCTTCGACAAGATTAAAGCTTATTAAGAAAGTACTTAACAAAAACGTTGCTAAATAACTTTTTGTTTTACTCAATTTCATTTCAAGTCCCTAAAAGAAAATACAATTTATAATTCATTACCTTGAACAATAAATGCCATCTGATTTGATGGCATTTTGTGCTTATTTCATCTTATGCAAACAAATGTTCGACCGCAACACTGATCACTAAGCCATTTTCTAATTGCACACGAGCAGCGTCTTTTATGACTTCAAGCACTATCGCTTGTTTTGCATTCTCACTCACTTTCACTTTCACACGATCACCTTTTTGTAAGGTTGCCAAATCAATCGCGTTTAACGTCACTTTGGGCTTACGTACCACTTTGGTTTTATTGACTGGTGTCTCTTTCGTTTTTTGTCCTTTTGTGGCAACACGACGAGCAGGACGTTTTTTGTCAGGTTGCGCAGCTTTCTCGGCAGCACGCAACGCAGCAACTTTAGCTTTTGCTTCCGCGAGCTGTTGAGCCGCATGCTCAGCATGTTCTTGTTCTAAGATACCACATGCATTGCCTTGTAAATCAACACGCTCAGCACCAGTTTTACAGCCGTGCAAATAACGCCAATTTGACGTATACGCACGTAATGCTTGACGTAATTGCGTTTTACTTACACGTTCATCATTTTGCAATGCCTCAGCTAAATCTTGGAATATACCAATTTTTAACGGTTTTGCTTCCCCTTCTAATGAAAAACAAAGTGGAAACTTTTCCACTAAATAGGCAATCACTTCTTTATTATTCGTTAATTTCTGGACGTCGGTCATTCTTTTTTCCTGAGTGTCAATTTTTAAATAGAAAAACTCGGCATAGTTTAGCTCACTTTCAGAAAAAATGACAATTATATCCTCACACAAATACATTAATTTACGTTCATAAAAGTCTCATCCTTAAAAGCAAGACATCCATGATATTCTCTGAAGGGATATTTCCAAAAGTTTTTAGACAGGATAGAATGTGACTCTGTTTATTAAACCTATCATTTAATTGAATGACAAAAAATACAGCTCAACGCCCTCTGCATGAATTAGCCTGTTGCTCAGATTGTGATGCGGTTGTGTCTCTTCCGACACTGCAAAGCGAACAAGTGGCTGAATGTCCTCGTTGTCATCATATGATCAAAACGACTGATCGTTGGAGCCTTCATCGTTGTGCCATGATTGCCCTATCCATCCTCATTTTAATGCCCTTTGCGTTAAAATTTCCGTTACTTAGCATTGATTTATTAGGCACCAAGATTGATGCATCGGTTTGGGGTGGGGTTTGGAAAATGGCTACGCAAGGTTACCCCTACACAGCCTTTTTAGTGTTTATTTGTGCGGTATTTATGCCTATTTCTTTTGCATTGCTTGTCTTACTTTTACGACTCGCACAATTACTGAAAGTCAAGCCACGTAATCTTTTAATATCTCTCGCGCATATTAAACCTTGGGTGATGTTTGATGTTTATTTAGTGGCTTTAGCAGTCACCATGTTTAAAGTGAAAGAATATGCCACATTAGAAATTGATATTTATCTGATTGCTTTTGTTTTTACTGCCCTTTTAACGACCTTGCTTTTTATCAAGTTAAATCCAAAGGAACTGTGGAATGAATTTTATCCACAGCAATATTCTCTCCGTGTTATTCCACAAGATAATAAACCGCACTACTGTTTTGAATGCCAGTACAGTTTTGCTCATGCGATGCATGATCACAAACAGCGCGCAATTTGCCCTCGTTGTCATTCTACTCTACACTTATCTCCGCAGATTAAGTTACAACGCACATGGGCTACCTTAATTGCCGGCATTATCATGATTTTCCCCGCTAATTTACTCCCTATTTCTGTGGTGTATGTCAATGGCTCGCCCAGTGCGGATACGTTAATGTCTGGTGTATTAAGTTTTATTGATATGGGCAGTTACTTTGTCGCGTTTATTGTGTTTGTGGCCAGTATTTTCGTCCCCATCAGTAAGATTATGATTATGTTATATTTATTGATTTGTGTGCACTTTCAGTTAAGGCATTCAATCAAATGGCAAATGCGACTGCTCCACTTTGTCCATTTTGTCGGACGTTGGTCTATGCTTGACCTCTTTGTTTTAGCCCTTATGATGTCTTTAGTCACCCGCGGACAGATTATCGATTTTTCTGTTGGGCCTGCGGCATTTTATTTTGGCATTGCGGTCTTTTTAACGATGATTTCTACTTCACAATTTGATAGTCGATTACTTTGGAAAATTTATGACAAACAAACAACATGATAAAATGCAGACAAAAACGCACAGCAGCATACCTGCTCATTTAAAACAAGTCAGACGTATTTCACCTTTTTGGTTACTACCTTTTGTGGCCCTTTGTATTGGTGCACTCTTATTTTTCCAAATTATCCAAGAACAAGGACACACTATTCGCATCACGTTTGCAAATGGGGAGGGACTGGTCGCAGGCAAAACGCAAGTCCGTTACCAAGGCTTACAAATTGGGGTTGTTAAGAAAGTCAACTTTACAAAAGACTTAAAGCAAGTTGAAGTCGTTGCGAACATTTATCCAGAAGCCAAAACCGTATTACGCGAACACACCAAATTTTGGTTGGTCAAACCCAGTGCTTCCTTAGCTGGCATTTCAGGCATAGATGCGCTCGTTTCGGGTAACTATATTACCTTGCAACCCGGTGATGGAGAAAATGAAGATGAATTTATCGCCGAAACAGAAGGACCAATTGCCCAAGTCGACGATGGCGATTTGTTAGTTCACCTACTTGCTGATGATCTCGGTTCGATTTCCATTGGTGCATCAGTCTATTTTAAAAAGTTACCCGTTGGCAAAGTGTATGACTATCGTTTTATTGAAGACGGTAAAAAAGTCTCAATTAATATTGTGATTGATAAAGCCTATGCACAGTTTGTCAAAAAAGACAGCCACTTTTGGAACATTAGTGGGATTGATGCACAAATTGGTCTGTCCGGTATTAACATTAACGTGGATAGTTTAAATGCAGTTGTACAAGGTGCGGTCGCCTTTGACTCACCTACAAACAGTGAAACCGCTGAAAACCATGATAAATTCACGCTCTATGCCAATTTTAATGCAGCTAAACGCGGTATCGTCATTGACGTCAATATTCCTCATACAACTGGCTTACAAACAGGGCAAACGGGGGTTTATTATCAAAATAAACAAATCGGTGTACTGTCCGAATTAACCACTGTCGAAGATCAACCTACTTTATTGCAAGGTAAGCTCTTAATTGACCCTCTGCTATCTGAATTATTCACGAGCAAAACGCATATTGTCTTACACAATAAAAAACCTAGCTTGGCGGATCTGACAAACCTTCCACAACTGCTTCGGGGTGAATATTTTGAAGTCCTTGCTGGAGTCGGTGAACCTCAAACCGCCTTCACCGTGATTAAAGAAAATGAGCTCCTATTACAACAGCCTAACACGTTGGTGCTCACCTTAAGTGCGCCAGAAACTTACGGTGTCAGTGAAGGACAAGCGATTTATTATAACGATGTCACGATAGGTGAAATTATTCAACAAGACCTCAATGTTAATGGCGTAAATTTCAAAGTGGCTATTGCAGAAAAATATCGTCATTTGATTCATCAAGATAGCCAGTTTATTGCAGCATCACAATTAGATATCAACCTTGATGCAAACGGCTTACGCTTTGAAGCCGCGTCACCAGAAAAATGGCTACAAGGTGGTGTGCGTGTCCTTGCTGGCAAACAAAAAGCAGGACAACCTCTCACTCAGTATCCACTATATAAAGATCGTTCTTATGCGGAAGCTGGTATTACCGATGCTAATTTAACCCCGACACTTACCTTGAACTCTGAGCGATTACCTAATATCAATGTAGGATCCGTCGTATTATATCGCCAATATGAAGTCGGCAAGATTTTAGCTGTTCGACCAAAAGCCAACACATTTGAAGTCGATGTATTTATTTATCCAAAATATCAAACACTTTTAACCAATAAAAGTGTCTTTTGGGTCGAAAGCGCGACAAAAGTGGATATCAGTACACAAGGCATCAGTATTCAAGCCTCCCCTATATCACGCGCTTTAAAAGGTGCAATTAGCTTTGATAATATTGGACACACAAGTACAAAAATACTGTATCCCGATGAATTACGCGCAAAATCTGTCGGACAACAACTCACCTTTATCACAGAAGATGCGACCAATTTAAGTCAAGGCATGCCGTTACGTTATCTTGGTTTAAATATTGGTGAAATTAGCTCGGTGAACTTAGAGACGAAAAGCAATAAAGTGATAGCAAAGGCCTTAGTCAAGCCACAATACATGTCCTTGATCGCAAAAGAAGGGAGCCGTTTCACGCTTATTTCCCCTCAGATTTCTGCCGCGAGTATTGAAAATCTAGACAGTTTGCTGCAACCCTATATTGATGTTGAAATCGGTCAAGGTAAAGGCAAAACCCAGTTTGCGCTGCTACAATCCGCCCCTCGTAGCAATCATAAATACACGCAAGGCTTGCCATTGGTGTTAGAAACGCATGATGCATTGAATATTACGGTTGGCTCCCCTATTCTCTATCGTGGCGTTGAGGTTGGCAAAATCAACCACATCAGCCTAAATGAACTCGGTGATCGCGTGTTTGTGCATATTATTATTGCGCGAAAATACCAGCATCTTGTCCGTCAAAATTCAGAATTCTGGATTGCGGCAGGCTATGACTTTAATTTCAGTTTACGCGGTGCAGAAGTCAATACAGGAACAGTACAACAATTATTAAAAGGGGGGATCGCGTTTTCCACACCCGCTACAACGGTGATTCAACCTGCGGCAAAAGCCAACCAGCACTTTTTACTGCAAGTAAAACGCCCTCAAGAGGCGCAACAATGGCACTCAGGCGCCCTGCCTAAATAACCGAAAAAAAGACCGCACTTTTATTCTCAAGCGCGGTCTTTTTTAACATACATTTTATTTTCTGTTTTCATTTAAATACCTGTTGCCAGTCTAGCAATTGTCATCATCACATTGACTGCACTTTGCATGCCTTCTAATGTAATTAATTCATGTTTACTATGAAAATTGTATCCACCAGTAAAAATATTTGGGCAGGCTAGCCCTTGTTCAGCTAACCACGCCCCATCAGTCCCACCTCGAATTGCTTTATGAATGGGCTCAATCCCACATGCTCGCATGGCTTTATCGGCCAATTCAACCGACTGCGGCACTGTTTGCACGACTTCATTCATATTTTTATAACTGTCTTTCATTTCAAGCGTGATCGGTTTTTTTAATTGTTTTTGCTGATTAAAATGTTCAACAAGCTGCTGAATAAAAACTTTACGTTGCTCAAATCTGTCCCTGTCAAAATCCCGAATCAAATAATGTAACTCGGCTTTTTCCACATGCCCACTAAAGTGGCTGAGATGATAAAAACCCTGTTTCCCTTCCGTTCGCTCTGGCGTTTGATCTGGTGGAAATCCTTGTTGAAACTCACAGGCCAGTGTCAGTGCATTAATCATTTTGTCTTTTGCCGAGCCCGTATGGATATTAACCCCTTCAATCGTCACAATCGCGGTTGCCGCATTAAAATTTTCATACTCTAATTCACCAACTTCACCACCATCAATGGTATAAGCCCAGTCACATTGAAATTTATCCAACGGAAAAAATTGCATCCCCAAACCAATTTCTTCATCAGGTGTAAAGGCAACACGAATATTACAATGTGGAATATTTTCTTCTTTTAATACTGCAAGTGCGGTCATAATTTCTGCAATTCCGGCTTTGTTATCCGCCCCTAACAAGGTATTACCATCCGCAACCACAAGTGTCTTGCCAATGAGTTGATGCAAAAAATGATAATGGGCAGGGCTAATAAACTCATCGCCTACTCCTAAGGCAATATCGCCCCCACGGTAATGTTCAATCACTTCCGCTTGCACATTTTTACCACTACATTGTGTTGCAGTATCTAAATGAGCAATCAAGCCAATGGTGGGGGAAGAAGGATCCACATTAGAGGGAAGGAAAGCCGTCACAACCGCATGTTTAGAGATGTCGATATCCTGTAAGCCAAGCGCAAATAATTCTTGTTGTAAATGCTTCGCCAGCTTTAATTGACCTGGTGAACTCGGTGAGAGTTTAGCACCCATTTTCGATTGGGTATCATAGGTTGTATAGTGTAAAAAACGCTCTAATAACTTATAGGTTTGCTGTTGGTTTAACATAAAACTGGCTCTCCAATAAAAGAATGAAGTCAGTCTAACGGCAAATCTCTCCTTCTTCCTTGATATACCACAACTTTTTGCGTTAATTTTACGAAAAAGCCAGTTTGTCAGCACAACAAGAAAATCCAAATAAAAACAACTCGTTTTTACATAAAACAGGCCTTATGTAGTCTTTTAAATTTTTTACAAAATCCCTTTTATTTATTGAGCAATAGCTATATCATTAGCATTTATTTTTTAATCGTAAGCGCCAACAGCTTTTCTGTTGGCATTTATTTCTACTCAATACCTACATTGGTACATTAGGGAGAAAACCAAAGCTAGTGGAAAGTTCAGTTCAAAACAAGCCTATTATTGAGCTTCGTTCTATTACTAAATCTTATGGTGAGAAAACCATCATTGAAAATTTTAACTTAACAATCAACAATGGTGAGTTTTTAACCATTCTAGGTCCGTCTGGTTGCGGTAAAACGACTGTTTTACGTTTACTTGCTGGGTTAGAAGAATTAGATTCAGGCAATATTATTCTTGACGGAGAGGACATTACCCATGTGCCTGCTGAAAAACGTCATGTCAATACTGTTTTCCAAAGTTACGCCTTATTTCCACACATGACTATTTTTGAAAATGTGGCATTTGGCTTACGCATGCAAAAAGTACCTAACGACGAAATTAAACCTCGTGTCTTGGAAGCATTGCGTATGGTACAACTTGAAGAATACGCTGACAGTAAACCGGCTCAATTATCAGGTGGTCAACAACAACGTATTGCCATTGCGCGTGCAGTGGTGAATAAACCAAAAGTGTTGTTACTTGATGAATCCCTTTCTGCGTTAGATTATAAATTACGTAAGCAAATGCAAAATGAACTCAAAGCATTGCAACGTAAATTGGGTATTACCTTTATTTTTGTCACTCACGATCAAGAAGAAGCCCTCACTATGTCCGATCGTATTATCGTGTTACGTAAAGGTCATATCCAACAAGATGGTTCCCCACGTGAAATTTATGAAGAACCCAAAAACCTGTTCGTGGCCAAGTTTATTGGTGAGATCAATATTTTCAATGCAACCGTGTTAGAACGGGTTGATGAAAAACGGGTTCGCGCCAATGTAGAAGGACGAATTTGTGATATTTATACCCATCTTGATGTGGTCGCTGAGCAAAAACTCAAAGTCTTATTACGTCCAGAAGATATCTTAATTGAAGAGCTCGATGAAAATGAAAGCTCAAAAGCGATTATTGGTCATGTGGCAGATCGTAACTATAAAGGCATGACATTAGAATCCAACATTAGCTTAGATCATAATGGTATGACAGTACTTGTTAGCGAGTTCTTTAACGAAGACGACCCTAATATCGATCACTCTTTAGGTCAAAAAGTGGCATTAACATGGCACGAAGGCTGGGAGGTAGTGTTGAGCGATGAAGAATAACGCCTTTCAGAAATCAACCATCGGGATCATCTTCGGCTGGTTGATCTTCTTTGTTCTTGCGCCAAACTTACTTGTCCTTATTGTGAGTTTTTTAACTCGCGATAGCAGTAATTTCTATGCGTTGCCTTTTACTCTGGAAAACTATACACGCTTATTTGAGCCATTGTATGCACAAGTCGTGTGGAATTCCTTATATATGTCAGGCTTAGCCACCTTAGTGTGTCTAATTATCGGTTATCCTTTTGCGTTTTTATTAACCAAAATCAACCCTAAATATCGCCCATTTTTACTGTTTTTAGTGGTGTTACCTTTCTGGACAAACTCACTTATCCGTATTTATGGCATGAAAATTTTCTTGGGGGTCAAAGGGATCTTAAATAGCACACTCATGTCCATTGGCTTAATTGATACGCCTATCCGTATTTTAAATACAGAGGTCGCAGTCATCATTGGTTTAGTGTATTTATTGCTGCCATTTATGATTTTGCCACTTTATGCCTCTATTGAGAAATTGGATTATCGTTTACTGGAAGCAGCAAAAGATCTCGGTGCCAATGCATTCCAACGCTTTATCAAGGTCATTATTCCTCTCACCATGCCAGGTATTATCGCCGGTTGCTTATTAGTGCTTTTACCTGCCATGGGCATGTTCTATGTCGCGGATTTATTAGGTGGTGCCAAAGTGCTACTCGTCGGTAACGTAATTAAGAGTGAATTCCTCATCTCACGTAACTGGCCATTTGGTTCCGCAATCAGCATTGGGTTGACTATCCTGATGGCATTACTGATTTTTGTGTACTACAAAGCGAGTAAGTTAATGAATAAGAAAATGGAGTTGGAATAATGGGCCGTTTACTACGCAATATTTTTATGTTTGTGGTCTATGCTTATTTGTATATTCCAATTGCGATTTTAGTCACAAACTCCTTTAATGATGATCGTTATGGCTTAACCTGGAAAGGGTTTAGCTGGAAATGGTATGAACGTTTATTCAGTAACGATACCTTAATTCAAGCGGCCATTCACTCTGTCACCATTGCGTTCTTCGCTGCGACAACGGCAACGATTATTGGTGGATTGACGGCGATTGCGCTATATCGCTATCGTTTCCGTGGTAAACAAGCCGTCAGTGGTATGCTCTTTATCGTCATGATGTCACCTGATATTGTGATGGCGGTATCTTTATTAGCCCTATTTATGATCGTGGGAATTAATCTGGGTTTTTGGTCGTTATTACTCGCCCATATTACCTTCTGTTTACCTTATGTGGTGGTGACGATTTTCTCAAGGTTAAAAGGGTTTGACGCCAAAATGCTTGAGGCCGCAAAAGATTTAGGTGCTGGAGAAGTCACTATTTTACGTAAGATTATTTTCCCACTAGCCCTCCCTGCTATCGTTTCAGGTTGGCTATTAAGCTTTACTATTTCGCTTGATGATGTGGTGGTTTCTTCATTTGTAAGTGGCGTCAGCTATGAAATTTTACCACTGAAGATTTTCTCTTTGGTCAAAACAGGCGTGACTCCAGAAGTGAATGCCTTGGCAACGATTATGATTATTCTTTCATTAGCATTAGTCATTCTCAGCCAAGTCGTTGCAAGAAAAGGAAAATAAGTCTTGTCTTAAAAAATAATACTTCACAAACAAGTGAATACAAAATAGAATACGCCTTGCCTTAAAACAAGGCGTTTTTTTATGCTTCTTTAAAGAAGAAATGATTACCCCCCAACAGGAGAATGATAGAGATGAAAAGATTTGCAGGTCTTGTGACTGCAGGGATCATGACATTCGGCCTAGCCGCAAATGCACATGCAACCAATGACACTGTTTACCTTTATACTTGGACTGAATATGTTCCAGATGGTTTATTAGATGACTTTACAAAAGAAACGGGTATTAAAGTTATCGTTTCAAGCTTAGAATCAAATGAAACCATGTACGCTAAATTAAAAACACAAGGCGAAACCAGTGGTTATGATGTGATTGCACCATCAAACTACTTTGTGTCTAAAATGGCGCGCGAAGGTATGTTAAAAGAACTCGACCACAGCAAATTACCTGTTATCAAAGACTTAAACCCTGATTGGTTGGACAAGCCTTATGATAAAGGCAACAAATACTCTTTACCTCAATTATTAGGTGCGCCAGGCATTGCATTCAATACCGACAGCTACAAAGGTGAAAACTTTACTGCTTGGGGCGACTTATGGAAGCCTGAATTTAAAGGGAAAGTCCAATTATTAGATGATGCTCGCGAAGTCTTTAATATTGCCTTGTTAAAATTAGGTCAAGATCCAAACACGACTGATCCTGCAATCATTAAACAGGCTTATGAAGAGCTGTTAAAATTACGTCCAAACGTATTGTCATTTAACTCCGATAACCCAGCGAACTCATTCATTTCGGGTGAAGTGGAAGTGGGGCAATTATGGAATGGTTCAGTCCGTATTGCGAAAAAAGAGCAAGCGCCATTAAACATGGTATTCCCGAAAGAAGGTCCGGTATTGTGGGTAGATACCTTAGCTATCCCCGCGAACTCAAAAAATCCAGATGGTGCACATAAGTTAATTAACTACCTATTAAGTGCAAAAGTTGCCGCACAATTAGCAGAAGAAATTGGCTATCCAACGTCTAACTTAAAAGCACTTGAATTATTACCAAGTGAAGTGACACAAGATCCCGCTGTTTATCCAACGGCTGAAATTCTACAAAAAAGCCACTGGCAAGATGATGTTGGCGATGCAGTGGAACTGTACGAAAACTATTACCAACAGTTAAAAGCCGCGAAGTAATCGCGCGTTTATCATCCATAAAGCAAGGTGCGGTCAAAATTGACCGCACTTTTTTATCTCATCTTATGCAATAAGATTCTCATTTTATGCATTTTTAAGCAAAAAATTTATATAACAATTCATTTACAAGCCCCCTATTCTGTCCTAAAATCCGTTTTTGTCCGTACCCATTCGGCATCTTCAGGTCAGTAAACCCTCGTGTTTAACTGGCATATTTTTCACCCATTTTCTGGGAGCAATGTGAATGAAAAAATTAACTGGCATTTTAACTGCTAGCGTGATGATGCTGGGCGTAAGCAACTATGCAAGCGCAGCTAACAATGAAGTTTACCTTTATACTTGGACTGAATATGTTCCTGAAGGTCTATTAGATGAATTTACCAAACAAACGGGAATTAAGGTCATTGTTTCGAGTCTTGAATCAAACGAAACCATGTATGCCAAATTAAAAACCTTAGGCAAAGAAGGTGGCTATGATGTGATTGCGCCAACGAGCTATTTTGTCTCTAAAATGGCACGCGAAGGCATGTTAAAAGAGCTGGATCATAGTAAATTGCCAGTCATCAAAGAGCTTGATCCCAATATGCTTGATCGCCCTTACGATAAAGGCAATAAATATTCGTTACCACAACTATTTGGTGCGACAGGCATTGCTTATAATACCGCAAATCAAGATCCAAGCCATTTCCAATCTTGGGGAGATTTATGGAATGCAGAATTCAAGGGCAAAGTCCAAATGCTTGATGACCCTCGCGAATTGTTTAATATTGCCTTATTAAAAATGGGCAAAGATCCGAATACCCAAGATCCCGCTGTATTAAAAGAAGCCTATGAGGAACTATTAAAATTACGTCCAAATATTCTTTCGTTTAACTCAGATAATCCTGCAAGCACCTTTATTTCAGGTGAAACGGATATTGGATTACTGTGGAACGGTTCGATTCGTATTGCGAAAAATGAAGGCGCAACGGTTGATATGATCTATCCAAAAGAAGGCACGATGCTCTGGATTGATAACCTCGCGATTCCATCCAATGCGAAAAATACCGAAAATGCTTATAAGTTGATTAACTACTTATTGAGTGCCGATGTGTCCGAAAAACTGACCTTAAATATCGGCTATCCAACCTCGAATAAAGAGGCATTAAAACGTCTGCCGAAAGAGTTAACTGATGATCAAGCTACGTTCTTAACACAAGAAGTGATTGATCGCAGTCAATGGCAAATCGATGTAGATAATGCAATTGATTTATACGAAGGCTATTATCAAAAGCTCAAAGCCGCAAAATAATTAACTATCAATTTGATTTTTATCATAAAAAGATCGCCTAAGTGGCGATCTTTTTTTTCTGTTGAATTAAGATTACGTCATGCATGGTAACAAGGAGAAGTATAATGACACTCATTTCAGAGAAAATCCAAACAGCACTCTCGCTTATTGAATCGCAACAATTAGCACAAGATGTCTGGCATATTTTGCAACAACAGCATTTTAAAGGCATGTTACCTTATTTTACGGTTGAACATCTTTGTACTAAATATCAGCTTAGCCCACAACAATTGGCACTAAAACTGTTACCTATTGCTGCGGCTTATTCTCTTGCACCGATTTCCCAATTTCACGTTGGCGCCATTGCGATTGGAGGCAGTCGGGCATGCTATTTCGGGGCAAATTTAGAATTTGTCGCCACCCATATTCAACAAACCGTTCATGCCGAGCAAAGTGCCATTTCCCATGCTTGGATGAATAAAGAAAGTACGATTACAGATGTAGTAGTCAATTACACGCCATGTGGTCATTGTCGCCAGTTTATGAATGAATTGAGAACGGCACCCCATTTAAAAATTCATTTACCACACAGTCAAAATAACTTGCTACACAGCTATTTGCCTGACGCATTTGGTCCAGCTAATTTAGATATTCAACACTTTTTATTAGATACAGAAGATCATCAGCTCACCTATGAAACACAAGATCCGGTTATTTTGACCGCACTTAAATCGGCCAATAGCGCACACGCCCCTTATTCGAAGTCATATCACGGTATCGCAATTGAAACAAAGGATAAACAGATTTATCGTGGCAGTTATGCCGAAAATGCTGCTTTTAACCCTAGCCTACCCGCTTTACAAGTGGCACTGAATCACCTGTTACTCAGTGGTGATACCTTACAACATATCCAACGCATTGCCATGGTGGAAAAAGCCACTCATTTAAGCTATCGCCAGATGGCGGAAGAATTGCTGGCTCACCTAGTTGATATCCCGCTTGATTATATTGCGTTATAAAAATACAAAACCTCCCATAAAAAAATGCGGTCACCCATAAAGGTGACCGCAGCGCTTTTAGCTCCAACGAGAGGAATTAACCAATCTGTGCTAATCCCCCCATATACGGACGTAATACAGTTGGCACTGTAATTGTGCCATCCGCATTTTGGTAATTTTCTAAAATCGCCACTAGTGTCCGTCCAACCGCCAAACCCGAGCCATTTAGTGTATGCACTAAGCGGGTTTTCTTGTCTGCTTTCGAGCGACAACGTGTCTTCATTCGACGGGCTTGGAAATCCCACATATTTGAACATGACGAGATTTCACGATAGGTATTTTGTGCAGGTAACCATACTTCTAAATCATAGGTCTTACATGAGCCAAATCCCATATCTCCCGTACATAATAAAACTTTACGATAAGGTAACTCGAGCAGTTGTAAGACTTTCTCTGCTTGACCGGTCAACTCTTCTAACGCTTGCATAGAGGTCTCAGGTGCAACAATTTGAACTAATTCGACTTTATCAAATTGATGCATACGGATTAGGCCACGGGTATCACGTCCATACGATCCTGCTTCTGAGCGGAAACAAGGGGTATGTGCGGTCATTTTCAACGGTAAATCCGCTTCATCGAGAATTTCATCACGCACTAAGTTAGTCACCGGGACTTCCGCTGTCGGAATTAATGCATAAGGTTGCTCACCTTCGAGTGCATTAGTATGAAATAAATCTTCACCAAATTTAGGTAATTGTCCTGTACCATATAAGGTGGTGTGATTGACTAAATAGGGGACATAAGTTTCAGTATAGCCGTGTTGCTCGGTATGTAGATCCAACATAAACTGCGATAATGCACGGTGTAATTTCGCGATCTGACCTTTCATCACTACAAAACGTGAACCACTTAATTTCACTCCAGCCGCAAAATCCAATCCTTTTAACCCTTCCCCTAATGACACATGATCTTTCACTTCAAAATCAAAGTTTTTTGGGCTCCCCCAACGGAACACTTCAAGATTGTCTGTTTCATCTTTGCCAACCGGTACTTCATCAGCAGGTAAGTTCGGAATAGACAGTGCGATCTGGTCAAGTTCAGCTAAAACTTCATCCAAATGGGCTTTGGTTGTACTTAATTCGATCCCCATGTGTTCAACTTCATCTAATAATGCGGAGATATCTTCGCCACGGGCTTTGGCTTGACCGATATTTTTCGAACGTGCATTACGTTCAGCCTGAAGTGATTCCGTTTTAACTTGTAAGCTTTTGCGTTGCTCTTCTAACTCACTTAATAAGGCAACATCTAGCACAAAATTACGTTTTACTTTTAATTTCTCAGCCACTTCTACAAGATTATTACGCAATAGATTTGGATCGATCATTTTTTACCTACTTTTCTTAAAATTTAAACGGAATTAACCGCACTTTTGCATAAAAATAATTCATCTATTTTAGATCGAATTAGCACAATAAACCAGTTCAAAATCGGGGATTATCTGATTAATCATCAAGGAAAAAGTAAGATTTTCTCAATGTATAGCCTTGTTTTCTCCCCTCTTCTCCACCTAAACAAAACGCACCTGAGTACAGGTGCGGTAGGTTTTCGTGCTTCAACAAACTTCCAGAGCACGTTATCTTATCCCTTCGGTATTTTAGGATGCTCAATAACGCTTTTTCTCACTTTTCTGATCTTGCTGTCTCAGCCAGTCAAGTTTTTCTTTGATTTTAATTTCCATACCACGCTGCGTCGGGAAATAATACTGGGTATTTTTTAATGCTTCAGGGAAATAATTCTCACCGGCGGCATAGGCATGCTCTTCATCATGAGCATAACGATATTCTGCACCATATCCCAAGGTTTTCATTAATTCCGTCGGTGCATTGCGTAAATGCACGGGGACCTCGTAATCAGGTGTGTCTTTTACATGTTGCTTCGCTTGCTTAAATGCTTGATACACCGCATTACTCTTCGGTGCAACTGCGAGATACACTATAGCTTGTGCAATGGCACGTTCACCTTCTGCTGCGCCCACTCGTGTAAAGCAATCCCAAGCCGCAAGTGCGACCTGCATTGCACGCGGATCCGCATTGCCCACATCTTCGGAGGCAATGGCCAGTAAACGTCGTGCCACATAAAGCGGATCCCCCCCCGCAGATAAAATCCGTGCATACCAATAGAGTGCGGCATCTGGCGCAGACCCACGTACAGACTTATGTAAGGCCGAAATTGCATCATAAAAGCGATCACCTTGTTTATCGAAACGCGCTTGCCGTTCGCCTAACACCTCTTTGAGTAACGCAAGATTTAGCAGTTTGCCCTTTTCCGTGTCTTCTGCCATATCCGCCATCAGCTCAAGGCTATTTAATGCTAAGCGTGCATCACCATTTACATACTCAGCCAACGCAGCTAATACATTTTCGGCTAAAACAAACTCTGACTGACCCAGTCCTCGTTCTTTATCAGACAGTGCCTGTTGTAATACTTGAGTGATTTCTAATGCGCTCAAGGACTTCAAAAGATACACTCTGGCGCGTGAAAGTAAGGCACTATTTAACTCAAAAGAAGGGTTTTCTGTTGTGGCACCAATAAAAATAATCGTGCCATCCTCAATATATGGCAAAAAGGCATCTTGCTGACTTTTATTGAAACGGTGCACTTCATCCACAAACAAGATCGTACGCCGATCAACCAAGCGATTTTCCTTGGCACGCTCAATCGCCTCACGAATTTCTTTAATGCCACTGGTGACTGCCGAAATCCGTTCCACGTCAGCCTGAATGCGTTGTGCAATAATTTCCGCTAAGGTTGTTTTTCCCGTTCCTGGTGGTCCCCACAAAATCATGGAATGCACATGACCGGCCTCAATCGCTTTGCGTAAAGGTTTTCCTTCACCAATTAAATGCGACTGTCCACAATATTGATCTAGTGTAGTCGGTCGCATTCTTGCGGCTAACGGTTGAAAAGCCTGTTGGGAAAAATCAAAGCTTAAATTTGACATCGATTATCCGACTATTTTTTGCGTTGATCATCGAGCTCCACGCCTTTAGGCAAGGTAAACTTGAATAAACTCTCTGCTAGCGGTTGATTCGTAATATGACGCAAAATGTATAAATTCGTTTGCCCATCTTTCTCAATGGTACTGAAATTACGCAATACCCCTTCGCTATCAATACGAATATCAAACTGCTTAATATTACTCTGCTTGGCTTTTGGTTTGAGGGTGAAGGTATCCGCTTTCTGTTCTACGCTGTATTGTGCCCAATGACTGGTATCATCACTGGTTAACAAAACAAAAGGTGTATTATTTACCGCCTCTTTGACCCAATTTGCCGTCACTTGTGCTACAAAGGGATCATAAAACCACAGCGTTTTGCCATCGGAAATAATTTGGCTTTCTTGCGGTGAAATATTATCCATTCGGAATAAATTTGGGCGCTTGATTTTTAATGTTCCACTCCCCTGTTGCACATTTTTGCCGTCTGCTGAACTCACTGTTTGTGCATAATCCGCACTTAACACATTCACTCTACTCAAGCGTTGTTGTAATTCGCTTGTTGCATCAGCCCACACCGCGCTACTTAAACAAAGCGTGAAAAGTGCGGTCGTTTTTAATAACATTTTATTCATCTCTACTTTCCTAAAAGTCCGAAGAACGTCTGGCGAGCACTTCACGTTTGCCATTTTGCATGGCAGACACAATACCTTGTTCTTCCAGTTGATCCATAATTCGAGCCGCCCGGTTAAAGCCTACTCTAAATTTACGTTGAATATAGGAGGTCGAGGTTGTCCCTGTGCTAGTAACAAACTCGACTACTTGATCAAATAAATCGTCCAGCTCGTCCGCTTCAGAATGTGCAACATTACCCTCTGTTTCCTCATCTTCACTACTGTCTAAAATACCTTCAATATAATTTGGCTTACCACGAGCTTTCCAGTCATCCACTACGCGTGCCACTTCATCATCACTCATAAAGGCACCATGTACACGTACTAAATCCGATGATCCTGCGCCAGAATATAGCATATCGCCTCGTCCTAATAGGGCTTCTGCGCCCACCTGATCAAGAATCGTACGAGAATCAATTTTACTGGCAACCGTAAAGGCAATCCGGCTTGGAATATTGGCTTTAATCAAGCCGGTGATCACATCGACAGATGGACGTTGTGTCGCCAAAATCAAGTGGATACCAATAGCACGTGCTTTTTGTGCTAAACGGGCAATCAGCTCCTCGACTTGTTTACCTGCCACCATCATTAAGTCCGCAAACTCATCGACAATAACCACAATATAACTGAGTTTTTCCAGTGGTGGCGGTAAGGTATCCATTGTATCGCCCGGTCGCCAAATTGGATTCGGAATTGGCATATCCATCGCCTCATATTCCTCAATTTTTTCATTGTAGCCTTCAATATTGCGCACTCTTAATGCTGACAATAACTGATAACGACGTTCCATTTCATCCACACACCAACGCAATGCATTCGCGGCTTTTTTCATGTCTGTCACCACCTCAGTCAATAAGTGCGGAATACCGTCATAAATCGAGAGTTCTACTACTTTAGGATCAATCATGATAAATTTAACGTCCTCTGGTTTCACCCGGAACAGTAAACTCAAAATCATGGTATTGACCCCAACGGATTTTCCCGAACCCGTCGAGCCTGCTACCAGTAAATGTGGCATTTTAGCTAAATCCACCACCACCGGTTTGCCACTGATATCCTTACCTAAAGCCATAGAAAGCAAAGACTTAGATTGACGGAATACATCGCTATCCAGTACCTCACGTAGTGTCACCATTTGTCGATTCACATTAGGGGTTTCAATCCCGATATAAGGTTTGCCTGGAATCACTTCTGCCACACGAATCGAGCGGAACATTAAGGCACGCGCTAAATCCGTATCAATACTGCTCACTTTCGATGCTTTGACACCGGGTTGCAATTCAAGTTCATAGCGAGTGACAACCGGCCCGACTAACACATCTTTTACTGTTGCTTTCACCCCAAAGTTACGCAATTGATGCTCAATTCGTTGTGAGGTTTCCATAATCTCATCCTGCGTAATACGATGTGCTTGACTTGGGCGATGCTCTAATAAATCCAAACTCGGCATAGGCGTAGTCGGTTTGGCGATGGTTGTTACCTTTTGCTGTAACGCGGGATGAATTAATGATTCGCCATAAGGTTTATAGTGCGGTGTGCTGTTTGCCGTAGCTTCAGCTGTGCTATGTTGTATCACCTCAGGTTCAGCCAAGATGGTCTGTAAGGTATCTTCTGCATTAAGCGCTTTCGCACGCAACATCATTTCCTCTCGGCGCTGTTGCTCTTGCGCGGCAAATTGACGAGCCAACTCACTCTCTTCTTCTCCTGCTGCTATTTCAGCATGATCCGATAGTGCGGTGTCTAATGGTGATAATGATACTTTTGGCATCGTAATCGATGATTGAAAAAGATCATCTTCTAGTGTCGTGAATTGAGCTTTCTCTTGATCGGTAGTTTCTGGCATTTGCGGTACAGCTTCGTCAACAAAAGCCACGCTCACGCTCGGCAAAGTGAGTTCCGATTCGACAGCATAACCACCAATTCCCGCTTGATTCACATCATCTACAGGTTGAATTGGCGTCATGCTCTCTTTCATCTCACCCGTCGGTTCAATCCCTTTAATCTGGATCAGATTATCAGCGTTGACAAAAGGTTTGCTTTCTTCACTTTCAAGTGATTGCTCATCTTGATCAGAAACGCGTTCATTACTTGTTTGGGTTGTTGTTTCTTCTTGTAAGACGAATGCTTGTTGTACAGGTGAAGCCAACATTATTTCCTCTGTCGCCTCTTCAACTTGCGTTGGGTCAGTGGTTTTCATCGTTAACCAATCATAAACCTGAATACACAAACGAATTAATGAGGTACCAGAACAAAGTAGGAAGCCCATCAACGCTAAAAATGCGCCAGAAAGCATTAACCCGACAAAATCTAATAATGGGAAAAACGCAGTGACTAGACTGCCACCTAACACACCACCAGATAAATAATAAGGCGTGTTAGATAACAGCAAAGTAGAGAGAACACAAGTGCCACAGAAAAAAATGCACAATCCGAATAATCCGAGACCTAAGCGAAAAAGACTGAATGGCAATTTGCCATTACATCGCCAGAAATAAAAGGAAACACCAAAAACAAGAAAGGGGATAATGTGTCCAGCATGCCCAAATAACACAAAAAACAAATCAATAAACCAAGCCCCTAAACGCCCAGTTTTATTGATTGTAGTTGAAATATAACTTGAGGAGGCCCACGAATTATCTAACGGTGAATAACTCGACCACGCAGCAATCAAATACACACCAAACAGCATACCAAGAAGAAAGCAACATGCTAATAAATACTGCTTTGGCGTCATTTTTACAGAAATTCGTTTAATCATTGTATTACTTCAGTTGGAGAAAATGAGTTTGTTTGACTTCTTCCATCACCACATAAGTGCGGGTGTCATTTACCCCCGGTAAACGGAGCAATGTTGTGCCAAGCAATTTACGATAGGCGGCCATATCCGCCACGCGAGTTTTCAATAAATAGTCAAAATCACCAGAAACAAGATGGCACTCTTGAATTTCATCTAATTGTTGTACCGCCTCATTAAATTCCTCAAAGACATCTGGTTTACCACGAATTAAGGTAATTTCAACAATCACCAGTAAAGGCGAGTCCAATAATTCAGGATTCAGTAACGCACGATATCCCATAATTACCCCTTGTTTTTCAAGCCGTTTCACTCGCTCTAAACAAGGTGTAGGTGATAAACCCACTTTTTTAGATAAATCAATATTGGAAATTTTGCCGTTGCGCTGTAATTCATTGAGAATTTTAATATCAATATTATCAAGTGCTTTGATTAGTTTCTTTTCCATAAGTCCTCTGCGGTTAAAAGGCAATATACCAGTCAGATTAACTAATTTTACACTATTTTTCAAAATTTAATTTGTTTTCGTTGCCTGAAAGTATACTGACCTGTTGTGTGTTTCCTGTTCTTTATCATTGAAAGCAGGATAAATGCGGTTTATGACCAATTGGTGTATAGAAAAGGTATCCCCGAAATCTGAGAGAAAGAGGTGGCTATTTCATTCAGCCTACCCCCCCTTTATTTGACAAGATGAAAAAAATGACTAGAGGGCTTATCAATGCTCAACAATATTAGAAATTCTCTAAAATCGCCAACGCATCTGACAATTTCTTCACCGTAAAAACCTCCATATTCGGCACCGCACTTTTCGGTCTATTGGCAAAAGGCACAATGGCACGCTTAAATCCATGTTTGGCGGCTTCACCAATACGTTCCTGCCCACTTGGTACTGGTCGAATTTCCCCCGCCAACCCCACTTCACCAAACACGACTAAATCTTGTGGAAGCGGACAATTGCGAAAACTGGAAATTAATGCCAATAAGAGTGCGAGGTCTGCACTGGTTTCTGTCACTTTTACTCCACCCACTACATTGACGAACACATCTTGATCGGACATTTGCAACCCACCATGACGGTGCAATACCGCTAACAATAAAGCTAAGCGATTTTGTTCTAAGCCCACAGCAACCCGACGTGGGTTAGCTAACATTGAGTGATCGACTAATGCTTGGATCTCGACTAGCAAAGGGCGCGTTCCTTCCCAAATTACCATCACTGAACTCCCCGGCGTTTGTTCTTCACCACGACTCAAAAAAATAGCGGAGGGATTTTTGACTTCCCGTAGGCCTTGTTCAGTCATGGCAAACACGCCTAATTCATTCACTGCACCGAAACGATTTTTATGACTACGTAGCGTGCGATAACGGGAATCTGACTCACCTTCGAGCAAAATTGAGCAGTCAATACAGTGTTCAAGCACTTTCGGTCCGGCTAAGGTGCCATCTTTCGTCACATGCCCGACCATAATAATCGCCACTTGACGGGTTTTCGCATAACGGGTTAAAAAAGAAGCGCATTCGCGTACTTGTGCCACACTGCCTGGCGAAGACTGAATATCCGCTAAATGCATCACTTGAATGGAGTCAATGACAATAATGTGTGGTTTAAGTTGAGCCGCTAAGCCACAAATTTGTTCCACAGAGGTTTCAGACAACATGTTTAATTTATCAGCAGGTAGACCTAATCGCTTGGCCCGCATTGCCACTTGTTGTAAAGATTCCTCCCCCGTCACATAAAGTGCGGTCATATTTTTCGCTAAACCACACATCACTTGTAGCAATAAGGTACTTTTTCCTGCCCCAGGATGCCCGCCAATTAAAATGGCACTACCCGGCACAACGCCCCCACCTAATACACGATCAAGTTCATGAAATCCACTGGAAAAACGCGGTGTTTCTTGTAATGAAATATCCGCCAGCGTTTGAATCTTGGCTCGCGTTTCACCCGCATAGCCACTAAAACGATCGCCTTTTGCCGTTGCATTCGATGAGACTAAACGCACTTCGCTGATCGTATTCCACGCTTTACAGGCTGCACATTGCCCCTGCCAACGCGAAAACTCTGCACCACAATCATTACACACATACGCTGTTTTAGGCGCCTTTGCCATACATTAGTTACCTAAAGTTAAAAAAGTTAAAGAAAGCATCCGTTTTACATAATGCCCTGTTTGTAGCAATGCAATTAATTTATTCAATGCAAGCACGTTATTCTTACTTTCACTATGAAACCGAATGATGTCACGCACTTGTTGTAATAGCATGTGATTACTGTCTAACAAATTCGTTAAGTATTCTTGTTCCGCCTCAAGCTCGCCTTGTTTGAGCTGTTGATTTAACACATTTTCTAGCAGTTTTGCTTGTTCTACATAATAGTGATACAGATTAAAGAACGCCCCTATCCGTTCAACAGTACGTAAAAAGTCTCGGGCAAAATAATCGCTACCAATGGTAAAGGTTTCTTCAATTAACCCTTGCTCTAAACGAAAAAGCGCGCGCAATGTAGCGAGTGCATTGGAATGATTTTGTTCACTTTCGAGAAACTCACGCCATTTATCTAACCAATTTATCGGAGAAGGTATGGTTGAATTTGCTAGCAAGTAACCTCTTTTCGCTTTTGAGGCAGAACTTAAACGCACATCTTTTTCTAAAGTGAGGGTTTGCACAAAACGAAGTAAGTCAACGGTACGACCTGACTTTAATTCAAATTCCACTTCACAAATGGGCATTTGTTTCTCACCCGCGACGATCTTACCTTGATCAAAGGCCACTTCAATCGTTGTGCCATTGCCACACTCCACTAGCCAACTTTCCCGTTCAAAGTCTGTACTGAAGACAGGTTTTAATCGCCATTGTGTATCGATGTCTGATAACCCATATTTTTCAACTAAGTATGTCAGATCGGGGTTAGCATCAGGTAATGGAACATTATATTCCGGTCGAATATGTAAACCGCCACGAACCTCGCCATCTGTTTTTAATGTGAGGGTGTATTGCTGATTTTCTTGACGAACACGTAATCCTATTTTTTGTTTTGCTAAAAGCTGATCGGCAGTGTCGTAATAGCAGTTGCCTAAAAAGGCAGTGTTATGCGCTAGCATACGAAAGTTTGTTAATTCTTGGCGTAAAATATCAGCAAAATGCGGCGTCACCGCTAATTTTAACTCCACTTCGTTCCCCATAATAAAATTCCTTTTATTTCAATAAATTATATAAATCAGAAAAAATAATTTGTTCACTTAATGTTGGCATTATCTAATAAATAGCGAACTTTTTCGATTAAAATCGTGAATTTTTAGCTGACATCATGTAATATTCGCGTGAAAAATTATATCAATCTCTATTGGGAGTCACCTTATGGCACTGAATAATATCCTTGGATTATTTGCACATTCGCCGTTAAAACCCTTACAAAGACATTCAGAGAAAGTGACTGAGTGTTGTAATTTACTTATTCCGTTCTTTGAACATACTTTCCGCGGTGAGTGGGATAAAGCGGAAACACTCCGCGCCAAAATTTCAGAATGTGAGCGCCAAGCGGATACATTAAAACGTGAAATTCGCTTAAAACTCCCGAGAGGATTATTTATGCCAATCGATCGCACTGATTTATTGGAATTAGTGACACAACAAGACAAATTAGCCAACTTTGCGAAAGACATTTCAGGACGGATGATTGGCCGTCATTTCGCCATTCCAGAAACCATGCAACCCGAGTTTGAAAAATATGTTAAACGTAGCTTAGATGCCATCATCCAAGCACATCGCGTGATTGATGAAATGGAACAGCTACTTGAAACGGGTTTTAAAGGTCGTGAACTCGATCTCGTCAATCGTATGATTAATGAATTAGATGCCATTGAAGATGATACAGATCAAATGCAAATCGGATTAAGAAAAATGTTACTTGATCTTGAGTCTCGTTATAACCCAATTGATGTGATGTTCTTATATAAAACACTTGAGTGGGTCGGGGTGTTAGCTGATCAAGCTCAACGCGTAGGATCTCGGATTGAGTTAATGTTAGCTCGTTCATAACCCATCGGTTTATAGGAAGAACAAAAAATGGAACTACTTAATCAATATGGTACGTTACTCGTTTTTATTACAGCTGCATTTGGGTTTTTCATGGCATTCGGTATTGGCGCAAACGATGTGTCAAATGCGATGGGAACCTCTGTCGGATCAGGTACTATTACTGCCAAGCAAGCCATTATTATTGCAATGATTTTTGAATCTGCTGGTGCATATTTAGCCGGTGGTGAAGTGACTGAGACCATTAAAAGTGGCATTATCGATCCCATGAAATTTGCCAATACCCCCGACATCTTAGTCTTAGGGATGATGGCGGCCTTATTTGCCTCTGGTTTATGGTTATTAATTGCCTCACGCATGGGTTGGCCCGTATCAACTACACACTCAATTGTTGGTGCGGTAGTCGGTTTTGCTTGCGTCACCGTGGGTAAAGATGCGGTTGAATGGAGCACAATTAAAAACATTGTAGGAAGTTGGTTTATCACACCAGTGATTGCTGGGATTGTCGCTTATGGTATTTTTGCCAGTACGCAAAAATTGATTTTTGATACGGATGAACCCTTAGAAAATGCCCAAAAATATGGTCCTTACTACATGGGGATCACCGCGTTTATTCTGTGTATTGTGACCATGACGAAAGGCTTAAAACATATCGGTTTACATTTAAATGGCTTTGAAGTGTTTCTGATTTCATTGTTGGTTGGCATTATTTCTATCGTTGTCTGTTATTTTTATTTCAGAAGCCCCAATTTCATCCAAAAAGTACAGCGCGGAACCTTTGGTGGCGTGGAAAAAGTATTTAGTATTTTAATGCTCCTCACAGCCTGTGCAATGGCTTTCGCACACGGTTCTAATGATGTGGCGAATGCGATTGGTCCACTTTCTGCCGTGGTGTCGATCGTCGAACATGGTGGACAAATTTTACCTAAAACACAATTAGCTTGGTGGATCTTACCACTTGGTGCTGTGGGTATTGTAATGGGGTTAGTGGTCTTAGGTTACAAAGTAATGGCAACCATTGGAACCGGTATCACCGATCTCACGCCGAGTCGTGGTTTTGCCGCACAATTTGCCACAGCTATTACTGTTGTGGTGGCATCAGGCACAGGTTTACCAATTTCAACAACACAAACCTTAGTCGGTGCAGTTTTAGGGGTAGGTTTTGCACGCGGTATTGCCGCACTTAACCTGAATGTGATCCGAAATATTATTGCATCTTGGATTGTAACCTTGCCTGCGGGTGCATTTTTTGCCATTATTATTTATTATTTACTGAGCTTTGTTTTCCACTAATATGTTATAAAGTGTGGTGAATGGGCCACACTTTTCATTTTGTTCTATATAGGATGTTGTTTTATGCAGAAAATCGCGAAAGTCTTACTCTCTTGTCTTTTTCTTAGTGCTTCCATGCAACTTGCCCACGCAGAAACCAGATATGTTACAGAAAACTTAAGCACATTTTTGCGTAAAGGGGCTGGAGAGCAATATAAAATTGCTGGGGCTATTCGAGCCGGTGAAGCCGTTACCGTGTTAGATCAAAAAGATCGTTATACCTTAATTCGTGATAGTAAAAATCGCGATGCGTGGATTTTAACCAGTGAATTGACCTCTACACCAAGTAGTAAAGAAGAGAATCCTAAGTTAAAAACCCAGATCCAAGAATTGACCATGAAACTGAACCGTTTAGACAGTGATTGGCAACAACGCACGAGCGAAATGCAACGTCGTGCAAGTCAAGCAGAGCAGCAAAGTAGTCAATTACTGGAACAAAACTCGCAGCTCAAACGCGAATTGGAAATCACCAAAAATAAGAACCGTGATTTAGAAGCGATGCTCGATGCGGGTAAACGTGAAATTGCGATTCAGTGGTTTATCTATGGCGGTTCTGTGCTTGGGGTAGGCTTACTACTCGGTTTACTGATCCCATTCATTCTGCCAAAACGCCGTCGTAATAACGGTTGGGCGTAAACAGTTTCTATGCACAACAAGATAAAAGTCTATTTAGTCGGAGGAGCGGTACGTGATCAGCTCCTCAATCTTGTTGTGAAAGATCGCGATTGGGTCGTGGTAGGCGCCACCCCAGACGATTTATTATCACAAGGCTATCAGCAAGTCGGCAAAGACTTCCCCGTTTTTCTCCACCCTCAAACAAAAGAAGAGTACGCGCTGGCGAGAACAGAAAAGAAAACGGGTTCAGGTTATACTGGCTTTATTTGTGATTTTTCCCCGACGATCTCCTTAGAACAAGATTTAAGTCGGCGTGATTTAACGATAAATGCGCTTGCCCAAGATCTTGATGGAAAAATGTATGATTTTTATGGTGGGCTTGCCGATTTACATCAACGTCTTTTACGCCATGTTTCACCTGCCTTTACAGAAGATCCTCTGCGAGTACTACGTGTTGCACGTTTTGCCGCTCGCTACCACGTACTTGGTTTCACCATTGCGCCTGAAACACGCGAACTCATGCAACAGTTGTCACAAAGTGGTGAGCTGTCGCACTTAACGCCAGAACGCGTTTGGTTAGAAACAGAGAAAGCCTTGTTAACCGCACACCCCGAAGTGTATTTTCAGACTTTGTACGAAGTTGGTGCCTTACAGGTACTCTTTCCTGAATTAGCGGCGTTGCATGGTGTCCCCAATCCCGCCAAATATCATCCTGAAATAGACACATTCGTGCATACTATGTTGGTATTGCAACAAGCCGTGCAGTTAACAGAAAACGAAGAGGAATATAAAAGTGCGGTGCGTTTTGCGGCAATTTGTCATGATTTAGGTAAAGCCTTAACACCGAAAGAAATACTGCCGCATCATTATGGACATGAAAAAGCCGGTGTCCTACCAACAAGACGTTTATGTCAGCGCTTTAAATTACCTCATACCATTCAAGAATTTGCAGAACTGTGTTGTGAATACCATTCACACATCCACAGAGCCTTTGAATTACGTCCCGAGACTATCCTGAAATTATTTAATCGCCTTGATGTCTGGCGTAAACCCGATCGGTTTAAAGCTCTAATGTTAGTCTGTGTCGCAGACTCACGTGGCAGGACAGGATTTGAGCAAGTTGACTATCCACAACGTGACTTCCTTTGGCGACTTTATCAATCTGCGCTTGCCGTTAATGTACAAGATATCATTCAACAAGGCTTTCAACAGCAAGCGATTCGTGACGAACTTAATCGTCAGCGAACACGAGCAATTCAACAGGCTCGAGATAGGATGCTAGCGTGCTTTACTAATCCACATTAAGCTCGTAGAATAATCACAACTTTGAGTACTTTTATTGGTTATGAAAAAACAACATTTTCTTTTTCCTGTCGTTGCAAGTTTTTTTCTCTTTGCTTGTACCCTAGATACTGAGCGTCCAACAGATGTGAAATATATCAGCAACACGGATCCCAGTTGGCAACAACATTTATCTCAACTCAAAAAAATTCACACTTATACTAACCAAGGTCAATTAGGTTATATTAGTCAGCAAGAGCGATTTTCGACGCGTTTTGTCTGGCAATACCACAATCCAACCCACTATCGTTTAACCTTATCCTCAACGCTCAGTCGTGCTAGCCTGTCTATTGAGGTGCGTAACAATATTATGCAACTGTCTGATGACAAAGGGCCTCTTCGTTCAGCACAAGAGGCGAAACGCTTGCTTCGGGAGATCGTCGGTATGGATTTACCACTCGATCAGCTCGCTCTTTGGTTAAAAGGCCAGCCCGATGAAAAGAACGCCTATCAGGTCGGTGAAAATCACTTACTCGCACATTTCAGCTACCCAGTCAATAATTCACTTTGGACTGCCGATTATTTAAGCTATCATCCCTCTCCACTTCCTTTACCAAAGGATATTTTATTAAAAACAGCAGGGCAAACCTTAAAAATTCGTATCGATAATTGGACTTATTAATGCAACATTATCATTTTTCTCACTTACATTTAGAGCAACAAGAAAAACCTTATCGTTTCCCTTGTCCCGCAAAACTTAACTTATTTCTCTACATCAATGCAAAACGTCAGGATGGTTATCACGAACTGCAAACATTATTTCAATTTCTTGATTTTGGTGATTGGCTAGAAATTAATGTGCGAGAAGACAGTGAAATTTGTCTCACGCCAGCGCTACCTACGTTAAAAAATGAAGATAACTTAATCTATCGTGCAGCGAAATTACTGCAACAAAAAACCAATTGTGCCTTAGGAGCCAATCTTGCTCTTGATAAAATTTTGCCGATGGGCAGTGGGTTGGGGGGGGGCTCCTCTAATGCGGCCACTACCTTAGTTGCCTTAAACCAACTTTGGAATACACAATTGACCATCGAACAACTCGCTAAATTAGGTCTGATGCTTGGCGCAGATGTCCCTATTTTTATCCACGGTCATGCTGCCTTTGCTGAAGGCGTTGGAGAAAAAATAACCTACTGCACACCAACAGAAAAATGGTATGTGGTATTAAAACCCGACGTGTCTATTTCAACAGCAGCCGTCTTTGCTGATCCGAATTTAACCCGTAATACCCCAAAAAAATCATTGGAACAACTGCTGAGTCAAAAATATGAAAACGATTGCGAAAAAGTTGTGCTAAATCATTATCCGGAGGTTGAAGAAATACTCCACAGATTGTTACAATATGCCCCAGCAAGATTAACAGGTACAGGTGCCTGTGTATTTGCTGAATTTAACGACGAAGAAAGTGCACAAACCGCATTTCAAGCATTACCTAAAAACTATTTTGGTTTTATCGCACAAGGATTAAACATATCGCCTTTACATAATATGCTAGCCAAAATCAGCTAGCGCAATATGCTAACAAATTTACTCAACCATTTTTATTTCTTTACAATCTAAACCTCGAGGTTCAATTAACAATGCCTGATATAAAACTCTTTACTGGTAATGCGACACCAGAGCTAGCAAAACGAATTTCTGAACGTTTATATCTCTCATTAGGTGATGCGACTGTTGGTCGTTTCAGTGATGGAGAAATTCAAGTTCAGATCAATGAAAACGTACGTGGTAGTGATGTGTTCATTATTCAATCTACTTGTGCCCCAACAAATGATAACCTAATGGAGTTGATTGTCATGGTTGATGCGTTACGTCGAGCATCTGCTGGGCGTATTACCGCAGTGATTCCTTATTTTGGTTATGCGCGTCAAGATCGCCGCGTCCGTTCTGCTCGTGTACCTATTACAGCGAAGGTAGTTGCCGACTTCCTTTCTAGTGTCGGTGTTGACCGTGTATTAACCTGTGATTTACACGCTGAACAAATTCAAGGTTTCTTTGATGTGCCGGTGGATAATGTATTTGGCTCACCTGTCTTAGTGCATGATATGTTGAAAAAAACGGATATGCAAAATCCTATTGTGGTTTCGCCAGATATTGGTGGCGTGGTTCGTGCGCGTGCGATTGCCAAATTACTCAATGACACGGATATGGCAATTATTGATAAACGACGTCCACGTGCTAATGTAGCACAAGTTATGCATATCATTGGGGATGTAGCCGGTCGTGACTGTATTCTTGTGGATGATATGATCGATACGGGCGGCACACTATGCAAAGCAGCAGAAGCGTTAAAAGAACGCGGTGCTAAACGTGTCTTTGCTTATGCAACCCATGCGGTCTTCTCTGGCTCAGCGGCGAAAAATCTGGCTAGCGATGCCTTAGACGAAGTCGTCGTCACCGATACCATTCCACTTTCACCAGAAATCAAAGCATTGAATAAAGTGCGTGTATTAACGCTTTCTGGTATGCTGGCAGAAGCGATTCGTCGTATCAGTAACGAAGAATCCATTTCTGCAATGTTTACCTAGTCAATCTATCAGTAAAAAAAGTGCGGTCAGAATTGTATTGATTTTGACCGCACTTTTTTATTTCTCGCCATTGTCGTCACAATTTCAATTGGCTCTCAACCGCTTTTGCTCTGACTAAGAATTGTTTACGCTCAGCCGTGCCCATACCACTACTTGTACCCGGTAATTTCACTGTCAATGGGTTAACTGCACGACCATTGATATGAAATTCATAATGTAGATGTGGTCCCGTTGAACGCCCCGTATTACCTGATAAAGCAATACGTTGCCCGCGTTTCACATTTTG
The DNA here is from genome assembly GCA_049888895.1 of Bisgaard Taxon 45. Taxonomy (GTDB): domain Bacteria; phylum Pseudomonadota; class Gammaproteobacteria; order Enterobacterales; family Pasteurellaceae; genus Pasteurella. The sequence continues at coordinate 61,244 of JBLUWJ010000007.1, forward strand.
TCCCGCTCTGACTAAAGGGCGGCTCAAATGCATATAAACGGTTTGATATTCGCGCCCATGACGCACTACAATATAACGACCGGCACCATTGGCTTGATAGGCAACTTTTTCGACAATGCCATCCGCAGGGGCAATCACGGGGGTACCGACTGGCATAGCAAAATCCACCCCTTTATGGGGTGCAATGCGTCCAGTCACAGGATGGCGTCGATAAGGATTAAAATGAGAAGAAACGCGTGCCTGACGCTGTAAAGGATAACGGGCAAACCCTTTCCCCAGTGTTTCACCTTGACGATTATAGTAACGCCCATTACTCGCTTGAATGGCGTAATAGCTCTTCCCTGCCGAAACAATATGGATACCGCTTACATTACCTTGCCCCGTCAGTTTTCCTTCTATATATTCACGCGTAACTAACACGGCAAATTTATCACCTTTTTTTAAGCGTTTTAAATTAATTTGCCACTGTAATGCATTAGCAAGTTGATTAATTTGACGGATATCTAAACCTAAGGTTCTTAACGCGGTATTGAAAGAGCCATCAATTCGACCTTTTAACACCTCTTTTTTCCAAATACTCTGTTTCTTTAAAATTTCACGATGATATTGCCCATCTGCCGTTCTTTCGTAGATTTTTTCTTCTCTCTCTGAGACTAACCAGTTAAGATATTCAAGTTCGCCTTGGTTATCCAAGATCCAATAAAATTGCTGACCGGGCTTTAAATTTTTAAATTCAGGGTAGTCTTTGATTAAACGCTCACTGACCCTCGCCTCTAAGCCCGATAACTCCAGCACATCTTTTAATGTATCCCCTTTCACCACCGTATGGCTAAACTGATTCTTAATTCGCATCGCCTGATCCATGACATCAAACAAATCGTTCAAAGCATGGCGAACAGGTTCAGGAAATGTGGCTAATTCATCTAGCGTGTCGAGTTTAATTTCATCAACCTCATCATCCTTAGCGTCTAAATCATCATAAAAAGAGGTGGCATCCAATCCATTTTCTGCTGTTTTTGATGTTGTTTCTTGTTGTGCGTGTTCGACTTGAGTTTTCTTATCGATGTCGACAGAGGATGACTCGGTATCATGTCCTGTCATGGCTTGATTTTCTAACAAATCAACAGAGGCTGTATTAGAGAGTGCCTGATCAGTGTGTAGTGAAGAAGAGGGTTCTTCGGTTACTGATGATAAGGAAGATTGCTTTTCAATTTGAGAGTCTGTCTGTGTTGGGCTATGCAAGCTTGAATCTTGTTCGCCTTCTTTTTTTCCCCATGTGATAACAAGAACGATGAATAAAATAATGCTAAAAAAAATTGCAATCTTAATCTGCAATTTTCTTCTTCGTCTATCTCTTGCTAATTTAACGTGCCGCACGTTCTATTCCTTTGTTTCTCAATTCGTTTAATTATGACCAAGCAAACAATAAAAAATTCAACGGAATGTTAAAAAAGGCAGATAAATGCCCAAATTGTATTCATCGTACTTATTTTGCTTGGATAAACTTGTTAAACGAATCAAAATAAGCTATTTTTACTGCAACTTTAAGCCGTCAAGTCTAGCAAATAATGCACATTCATTCTATAAAATTACCCTTAGTTGAATTAAAAAACATCAATGTTGTTTTTGAACAGAAAAAAGCATTACAAAATATCAATTTAACCCTTTATCCTAATTCGATCATTACCATTGTTGGCCCTAATGGTGGCGGAAAATCAACTTTATTGAAAGTATTACTCAAATTACTGCCCCCCACCTCTGGAAAAGTGGTTTACCATAAGAACTTACGTATTGGCTATGTACCGCAAAAAATTCACTTAGATCATAGTCTCCCCATTACCGTTGAACGCTTTTTGGCACTCAAAAAAGGGATTTCTCGCCAAGCTATTCAAGAAGTGCTGTCGTTATTATCAATTAGTCACTTAGACAAAAATCGCTTACAAAAATTATCTGGTGGAGAGATGCAACGGGTACTGTTAGCCCGTGCTATATTGAATAAACCGAATTTATTGGTATTAGATGAACCGACACAAGGAGTCGATATTAATGGGCAAGCAGAACTGTATCAGCTTATCCACCAAACGCAGCAACAACTGAATTGTGCCATTCTCATGGTGTCGCATGATTTAAATATTGTCATGGCTGATACAAACCAAGTGATTTGTATTAATCAACATATTTGCTGTGCGGGTACTCCCGAAACGGTGTCCAATGACCCCACTTTTATTCATTTTTTTGGGGATCAATTTGCCAAAAATGTGGCGCTTTATACGCATAAGCACAATCATAAACATGACATACATGGCGATATTTGCAGTACGTCAGATTTTCCATCCCAACAATCTACTTATAATAAAGAATAGGATAAATCATGTTTGACATTCTCTTCCCTGCTTGGCTCACCGGCATGTTACTCTCCTTAATTACGGCACCACTAGGGGCCTTTGTGGTTTGGCGGAAAATGGCCTATTTTGGCGATACGCTTGCCCACTCAGCTTTGCTTGGTGTGGCACTGGGTATTTTCTTAGAGATTAACCCTTATCTTTCTATTGTGTTCCTCACACTAATACTTGCAATTCTGATGGTTTGGTTAGAAGGGAAAACCCAATTTTCAGTAGATACCTTACTGGGTATTATTGCACACAGTTGCTTATCGCTCGGTGTCGTCACTGTCGGCTTATTGCAAAATGTTCGTGTTGATTTAATGGCGTATCTTTTTGGCGATCTATTAGCCATGAACTATGATGATGTAGTGATAATTGGCATGGGGGTCGCCTTTGTGCTAGTGACATTATTGTATTTTTGGAAACCGCTCCTCTCCATAACCGTCAGCCCTGAACTCGCCCAAGTGGAAGGGGTCAATGTCCAAAAAATGCGCTTTATTTTAATGATCTTAACCGCACTCACTATCGCATTGAGCATGAAGTTTGTCGGTGCCTTAATTATCACTTCACTGCTGATTATTCCTTCTGCTACCGCAAGGCGTTTTGCGAAAACCCCTGAAAGTATGGTATTGATTGCCATTTTTATCAGTATGATTTCAATCAGCTTAGGGTTATTACTTTCCGCCTATTATGATACGGCGGCAGGTCCTTCTGTCGTCATCAGCTCAAGTTTACTCTTCTTGCTATCTTTAGCCAAAAAAGAGCGAGATTAACCCGCCAAAGTGCGGTCTATTTTAGGCTTTTTTTCATCTGCATAAAAAAGCGAACCCTCTGGTTCGCTTTTCAGTGCGGTTACTCTACCATAAAGCAGGCAATTTGTGTGCCGTCTGCATAACGTTTGAGTTCTGGCTTTTCAAGCGCACATTTTTCCATAGCAAAACGGCAGCGCGCGTGGAAAGCACAGCCTTTAGGTGGATTTAATGGGCTCGGCAACTCCCCCGTGAGTTTAATTCTTTCGCGGCGATGTTCTGCATTAAGACGCGGTGTGGCCGAAAGCAAGGCTTGCGTATAAGGATGACGTGGGTTAGTAAAAATCGTTTTCGTCTCGCCTTGTTCAACACAACGTCCCAAATACATCACCATTACTTCATCGGCAATATGCTCCACCACGGAAAGGTCATGAGAAATAAACACATAGGAGAGTCCCATTTCTTCCTGCAAATCCATCATTAAGTTTAATACTTGCGCACGGACAGACACATCAAGCGCAGAAACGGGTTCATCCGCCACCACAATATCCGGACGCAACATTAACCCGCGAGCAATCGCGATACGCTGACGTTGACCACCTGAAAACATATGGGGATAACGATCATAAAATTCGGGTTTTAATCCCACCTTGTCCATCATTTCTAATACTTGCTGTTTACGTTCTTTAGCCGTTAAGTCAGTATTAATCAATAACGGTTCTTCTAAAATCGAGCCAATTTTTTTACGGGGATTTAATGAAGCATAAGGATTTTGGAAAACAATTTGAATTTTCTTACGACGCAATTTTTGTGTGGCGGCATCATTTTCGAGAAAGTTTTGCCCTTTATAAAACAACTCGCCTTCCGTTGGGGCTTCAATCATGGTCAACATCCGACCCAGTGTGGATTTACCACAACCGGACTCTCCCACGATTGCCAAGGTTTTACCCCGTTCTAAGGTAAAAGACACCCCATCCACCGCTTTCACTCGTTTCGGCTTACTTAACATCCCTTTTTTAACGGGATAATATTTTTTCAGATTTACGGCATCCAATAAAGGTGCTTGTCTCTCAAGTTCTTGCATATTGTTCTCTTTCTTATTATGACACTGCAAATTCTACGTGGCTTGGCATACCTTGTGCATTAAGCGGAGTATGGCATTTGACGCGGTGCCCACTGACCATTCGGGTTTCTGGCTCTTGTTCACGACAACGTTCGGTTGCGTAGGGGCAACGTGGATTTAACAAACAGCCTGTCGGGCGATCATATTTCCCCGGTACCACGCCCGGCAAAGATTGTAAACGCGATTTCCCTTCGGCAAATTCTGGCAATGCACGTAATAACGCTTGAGTATAAGGATGACGAGGAGATGTAAAGATTGTCTCTGCGTTCCCTTCTTCCACGACTTGACCGGCATACATCACGATAATACGGTGAGCGGCTTCTGCCACTAAAGCAAGATCATGGGTGATCAAGATTAACGCCATATTTTCTTTACGTTGTAATTCTAGCAATAAATCAATAATCTGCGCTTGAATCGTCACATCTAACGCGGTTGTCGGTTCATCGGCAATCAATAATTTCGGATTACAGGCAATCGCCATCGCGATCATCACACGTTGACTCATCCCGCCGGATAATTGATGCGGATACACCTCTAAACGTGAACGCGGATCTGGAATGCCCACTAACGTGAGTAGCTCAATAGCGCGTTCTTTACGCCAAGATTTAGAACCCCCCTGATGGACTTTTAGCGCCTCCATAATTTGGTAACCCACCGTATAACTTGGGTTTAAACTGGTCATCGCATCTTGGAAAATCATGGACACATCGGCACCCACAATTTTCTGCTTTTGTTTTTCCGTCAATGCCAGTAAATCACATTGATTAAACAAGAGTTTTTCAGCTTGTACACGACCGGGATAATCAATTAAGCCCATAATCGCGAGTGAACTGACCGATTTTCCCGAGCCTGACTCCCCTACAATACCTAACACTTCACCTTCATTTACGGTATAGCTCACTCGATCTACTGCTTTAAACGGCGTACTTTCATCACCAAAATGCACGGAAAGATTTTCTACATTTAATAATGCCATGTTGTCCACCTTATTGTTTTAATTTTGGATCAAGTGCATCACGTAAACCATCACCCATCAAGTTAAACGCCAAGACAAGAGAAAGAATGGCTAAACCGGGAATGGTCACTAACCAGTGCGCCGTTTGCATAAAGCCTCGTGATTCCGCTAACATCGTACCCAATTCTGGTGTAGGTGGCTGCGCACCAATCCCCAAGAAACCTAACGCCGCCAGTTCAAGAATCGCGTTAGAAATCCCCATGGTCATTTGTACAATTAAAGGCGCTAAACAGTTCGGTAAAATGACAATAAACATCAAACGAAAAACACCGGCACCCGCCACGCGAGAAGCAATCACATAATCACGATTTTTCTCACTTAACACCGACGCACGGGTTAAACGCACATAACTTGGAATCGACACCACCGCAATCGCAATCGCCGCATTGGTGAGAGATGGACCTAAAATCGTCACCACCCCAATGGTTAATAATAGACTTGGAATGGCCAACATAATATCCACCAATCGCATGATGATAATATCGACTGTTCCACCATAATAGCCGGCGAGTAAGCCTAAAATAACACCGAAAAAACAGGACAATAACACAATGGTTAAGCCAATAAAGACCGACAGACGCGCGCCATAAATAATACGCGATAAAATATCCCTACCGATATCATCTGTACCTAATAAATAGCGACTATCGCCACCATCAAGCCAAGCTGGAGGGAACAATAAGGCACTCCGATCTTGTGCAATCGGATCAAAAGGGGCAATCACCCCAGCGAAAACACAAACTAAGAAAACAATTGCAATAAAAGTCAGTCCAATGACCGCACCATGATTTTGTTTAAAATAAAACCAGAATTCTTGTAACGGGGTTTTTGGGGCGGGTGAACTAACCGTAGTCGTACTTGACATTTTTCACTCCAATCAAATCAAATTAAGTATGGCGAATACGTGGATTGACGATGCCATAAAATACATCAACCGTTAAATTGACAATAATAATTAAGGTGGCAATAATCAGCACCGAACCTTGTAAAACAGGATAATCACGCGAATTAATCGCATCAATAATCCACTTACCGATCCCCGGCCATGAGAAAATATTCTCCGTTAATACCGCACCGGATAACAGTTGTCCAATAATCAAGCCAACCACGGTCACTACGGGAATCAACGCATTACGTAATGCGTGTACCACCACGATACGCGTGGTATTTAGCCCTTTCGCTTTTGCCGTCCGAATATAATCTTCGCCTAACACTTCTAACATCGAGGAACGCGTCATACGTGTAATCACCGCGAGAGGAATCGTGCCAAGCACAATAGAAGGTAAAATAAGTGATTTAATCGCAGCTAAGAAAGCCCCCGGTTCATCCGAATTCCAAGTATCAATCAGCATAAAACCGGTATCCGCTTCAATCCAATATTCTGCGGGTAAGCGACCTGAAGCGGGTAAACCGAGTGGCGTAGAAAAATAAAGAATTAAAATCAATCCCCACCAGAAAATCGGCATCGAATAGCCTGTTAATGATAAAGAGGTCACGGTATGCGAGATCCACGACTCTTTTTTTACAGCCGCGATGACACCTAAAAATATCCCCAAGATTAAAGACCACAATAACGCAAAAAAGGCCAGCTCAACTGTCGCCGGAAAGAGGGTAAAAAACTCTTTTAACACAGGTTCATTATTACGAAATGAAGTGCCCAAATCGCCTTGTAATACCCCCTTCACATAGGTTAGGTATTGCTCAGGCAAGGGACGATCCAGCCCCAGTTTTTGCATCATTTCAGCATGGACTTCGGGGGTTAACCCACGTTCCCCCATACGAATTTCAATCGGATCACCGGGGATCATATGCACTAAGGCAAAAGTAATTAAGGTTATTGCGATAAACGTTGGAATAACCATTAAAAGACGTTTAAGAATAAATTGAAACATTGAAGACTCGCTGTATTTATAATTGTGAATCTATAATTTTGAATCCCTGATTCCTCCTAGAAGGAAAAAACATAAGCAGTCAAAAAACGAACAAATAAGATCCAAAGTAGGATAGCACAAGCCTCTCTGCCCGTCCTATCCTATTTCTAAGAAATGTTACAAAACTTGACCGCACTTAGGCGACATTACTTCTCTAACTCAACTGCATAGAAGTTATGTAAACCAAACGGATCGATGACATAGCCTTTAACTTCTTTACGCACTGGGAAATAGGTTGTGGAATGTGCGATCGTAATCCAAGGCGCTTGCTCTTTAAATACTAACTGAGCTTGTTGATAAAGTGCCGTACGCTCTGCTGGATCAGTCACTTGTGCCGCTTTTGTCACTAAATCGTTAAATTCTTTGTGACAGAAATTCGCATAGTTAGATCCTGACTCAACGGCCGCACAACTTAATAAGGTATTCAAGAAGTTATCTGGATCACCATTGTCACCCGTCCATCCCATCATACCCGTTTGATGATCGCCGGCACGCATACGTTTGAGATACTCACCCCATTCGTAGCTCACAATCTTCGCCTTCACACCCACTTTTTCCCAATCGGCTTGTACAAGCTCTGCCATACGACGGGCATTTGGGTTATAAGGACGCGACACCGGCATTGCCCATAAATCCGTTTCAAAACCATTTTCAAAACCCGCCTCTTTTAACAAAGCTTTGGCTTTTTCGGGATCATAAGCATAGTCTTTCACGTCATCGTTATAAGACCACATTGTTGGTGGAATAGGGTTTTTCGCCACTTGACCCGCACCTTGATACACCGATTCAATGATTGCTGCTTTATTGACAGCATAGTTTAACGCTTGACGTACTTTCACATTATCAAATGGGGCTTTTTGCACATTAAAGTTTAAATAACCGATATTAAGACCTGGTTTTGTCAAGAGCGTAATATTTGGATCGTCTTTTAATTTTGCAATATCCGCTGGATTTGGATAAGGGGCGGCATGACATTCACCTTTTTGTAATTTGGCATAACGTACTGATGCATCAGGTGTAATTGAGAACACTAAACGATCAATTTTGGATTTACCTTGCCAGTAATTTTCAAACGCTTTGAAACGTACGGTCGAATCTTTTTGGTAAGACACAAACTCAAATGGCCCCGTACCGATCGGTACACTATCGATTTTTTCAGGTGTTTTAGCTTTTGCCATCGCCTCTGCATATTGCGCTGAATAAATGGAGGCAAAATCCATCGCTAAGTTGGCTAAAAATGGTGCATTCGGTACGTTTAAACTGATTTTTACCGTATAATCATCCACTTTTTCGACTTTATTGATAATATTTTGCATATCCATACCGATAAAGTATTCATAGCTTCCACCTGACACTTTGTGGTAAGGATGATTTGGATCTAATTGACGGTTAAAGGAGAACACCACATCATCGGCATTAAAATCACGGGTTGGTTTAAAGTCCTTATTACTATGGAATTTCACGCCCTTACGTAAGTGGAAAACATAGGTTTTACCATCTTCAGACACATCCCATTTTTCTGCTAAGGCAGGAATCACATTTGTTGTACCACGTTCAAACGTAGTTAGCCCATTAAACATTGCTTGACCTGAGGCATCAATAGTTGCCCCATCGGTGCCTAACACAGGGCTTAAATAAGACGGGGAGGCTTCCGAACAATACACAAAGGTTTTCGGACTTGCAGCAAAGGCCGCCGTCGAAGTCATCGCTAAAGCGACAAGAGAGAGTTTTGTTAATTTTTTCATTTTTCACTCCAGGATGTTATTAATTGAGCGCAAAATACGCACTTTTTGTTTGCATAAGCATCTATGAATATGTCAAGTTTTAAACAAAATAGCAATCCTTTTATGTGGATAAAATGTAAAATAAATCACTAAATTGTTAAATTATTCTAAAAAAATAGCCATATTTTTAGATAAAATATCGCATTTATCACTAAATATGGCTCAGTATGTCTCTATAATTTTCTACTGTTCACCTGCAAAACAGGATGATTCGCTCTTTTTTACAAACTTCACAGCATACTATACGAAACTATGTGTTGTTGTCTGCTATCTCTTTTCATCTAGCAAATAACATGGCAATTGACTACTCAACACTCGGACGAATACCTAGAGTATGGCAAATCGCATAAGTCAACTCACTCCGATTCAAAGTATAAAAATGGAAGTCATTTACCCCTTCGCGAGAAAGCACTCTGACCATGTCCATCGCCACACTCGCCGCCACTAAATTACGAGTGGTAGGATCATCATCTAATCCCTCATAATTTTTCGCTAACCAAGTGGGAATTTTAACATTGGTGATTGCTGCCATTTTGACTAATTGCTTAAAATTCGTCACGGGTAAAATACCCGGTACAATTTCCGCATCAATCCCAATCGAAGCACAGCGATCACGGAAACGGAGATAACTCTCAATATCAAAAAAGAATTGGGTAATCACATGGTTAGCACCTGCATCAATTTTACGCTTTAAATTGATCAAATCCGCTTGCGCTGATTTGGCTTCTGGATGGACTTCAGGATAAGCGGCGACAGAAATATCAAAATCCGCCACTGAACGTAACAGTGCAACAAGATCTGAGGCATAAAAAGGCTTTTTCGCATAGCCTTTTGGCTCATCACCACGTAATGCCACAATACGACGAATCCCACTGTTCCAATAATCTTTGGCTATCTCAATCAATTCTTCCGCTGTGGCATCAATCCCCGTTAAATGTGGTGCGGCTTCTAACCCCGTTTGCTGTTTAATATTTTTTACTACCGAATGAGTGCGATCACGCTCGCCTGAATTTGCCCCATACGTCACGGAAACGAACTTAGGTTTCAGCACTTTTAGACGATGAATCGAATCCCATAAAATACTTTCCATTTTTTCATTTTTAGGGGGGAAAAATTCAAAGGACACATTTATCTTACCGTTTAAATCTGCAATATGTTGATTGAGCGTATCAATTTCTTTCGCGTAACTCATGGCTTACCTCATATATAAAACCGTTTTAGATGTCTATATGGCTAAATTAATGAGAAACGGTATATGTGTCAATTTCAAAAATTTCATTACAAAAATGAATTCAATTCATAATCAAAATAACCATGTGATTTGTAGTTAGTCTATGAATTCGCTATACTTTCCAGTTACGATCGCCAAATTCACTGACTCAAATGGGGAAGAATATGAAGAGAAAAGCTAAAATCACACTGATTTTATCCAGTATTACACTTATCTTAGCGAGTGCGGCACAATTTTATACGAATCATAAAATTGACCACACTTTACAAAGTTTCCCCTATCATTTAAAAGATCAGCTTACCTTACATGCAACTGAAAAAAGCCGTAGTTTCTTTCATCGTGAATTAGTCTTTACCCTTGAAGACGCACAACAACAAAAAAGCGATATTATTTCCACTCAGCTGACCGCACTGCCTTTTACCATTATTGCCGAATCCCAATTACCAGAGTCCTTGATTCGTGAGCTCAATAAAAAACTGAATATCACGATCGATAAAAATAGTATTAATAGTAAGTTTTCTGTGGTTGGAGACTATTTGCAATCCGATATTTCTACCCAATTTAGGGATCTCGCCAATAAACCACAAGATTTGCAAATCAATATCAATTTTGCGACTAAAAGCAAATTCATGGAAATCCAAAGCCAACTTTCTGGCTTTAATTACGATGCCAAAACAAAAATTGAAGGATTACGTGGTCAATCCGTGCTTATTCCCGTTAGTGAACATCATTATGATTTAGCGGAATTGGATCTTGAGATTAAGCATGCCGACATTTATTTATTAAATGGCGAAAATACCCATATTGAACTAGGTAAAACACACTATCACTTAAATAAAACGATTGATGAGGCGTTTTATGATTTAGATACGCATGTTAAAAGCGAAACCGTAAAAATAACCAATAAAAACAAAACAACAGAAAAAGATGCCGTGGATATTCTGGGGCTCGATATCAGTAGCAAACAAAGCAACGTGCCTCATCAATTAAGTTTCTATAAAACCTTTGAAAATGTCGTCGAAGAAAATAAAGCCTTACCAGATGCGTTGTACCTACTGACTGAACGTTTCTTTAATAATGATGCAACCGAAACGAAAATCAACATTCAAGCATTGTCCGTGCCCAATAATGCCAGTTTAAACCAATTTTTTAACGTCAATGATATCCATCTTGCTTTCGTTGCTGACAGCAAGGATAAACAAAATATCAACACGCAATTCGATGTTAACATTGGAAAAATGGCACTCGATGGTGCGCCCAAAGAGCACTTTAATCTGAAAGGTCTCACCTTGTCACAAAAAATCAGCCAAATGAATTTGACAGAAAAACTCAATTTACTGCACTTTTATACGCACCTCTTCAAAGATGTCTCAACCCGAGTCCCTTTCCCAGAAAAAGACCAGTCGGATTTTGTGGCTAAACTCAAACAAAGAGCACAACAGGTTAATGAACAACGTGAATTTCGTTTACAGGTCGAAGCGTTGAGTTACGCAAACCCTAAATTTAATGTCGATGTGGTATTAGACGATCTGGCGCTCAACCACCATGAAAATCAACAAGGAAATTATGATGCTCATTCAACACTCACGATTAAAAAACTGATCCATAAACCACTTGGTTTACAAATCAATGAGTTTGCTTACCAGATTCCATTTCATTTAAATAAACGGGTGACCCCTTCCCCATTTGACATATGCTATGACCAAACTTACCAACTCTTGTGTCCAATGTATCTTTCTAAAAAAACCTACCAAACATGGTTAGAAAGTTTTGCCAAGGAAACCAATCCGAGTATCACTGATGCAAAAATAGGTTTTTCTTTAGATACCGTTCCTAACACACAAGCTTACCCAGTGAGTGCTAAACTGGCATTCGATTTCAATCCAGAGAAAACCAAGGCGTTTTCGTTCGGTAGTTTAGAAACCATCATGCAATGGGAGAACATGAATATTGATTTCCAATTAGCCTTAGCGAAAGGCTTAGTGAGAAATGAAAAAGACACCTCTTCACTGCCCAACCCAAAAGTTTGGCAGACGCTAACGCAATGGGTAAAACCACATGGTCAATTGGCGCCTTATTTTATTGAAAATGACGAAAACTATCTGCTTCATTATGTGCAAAAGAATGGACAAAAAACCATTAATGCACAGCCTTTTGAAGAGGTCATGACAAAATTAGATCAACAACATGAGGTGCAAGCTGACGAAAGTCAACCGCAAGGAGAACAACCTGAAATTCCAGCCTTGAATGATTCTCCCCCTGATGCACGAGATGAGGCAAAAGCTCCATAATACAGCTCAAAGTGCGGTCGATAAAAAAACGACCGCACTTTCGACATCAGTTTCCCTTTTTCCTTTACAAAATCACAAATCCCCCTACAATATCCCCCTTTGAATTGCTCACCTGAGTGAGTAACTGACTTGTAATCAGACTAACGGATAATTTATGACAACTTTCACACCAGAACTGCTCTCTCCAGCCGGTTCACTCAAAAACATGCGCTATGCCTTTGCCTATGGTGCTGACGCCGTGTATGCCGGGCAACCGCGTTATAGCTTACGCGTTCGTAATAATGAATTTAATCATGCTAATTTAAAAATTGGAATTGATGAAGCCCATGCCTTAGGCAAAAAATTCTATGTAGTGGTGAATATCGCACCACATAACTCCAAACTGAAAACCTTTATTCGCGATTTAGAACCCGTCATTGCCATGGGACCCGATGCGTTAATTATGTCTGATCCGGGCTTAATTATGTTAGTGCGTGAACATTTCCCACAGGTTGCGATTCACCTTTCGGTACAAGCCAATGCGGTCAACTGGGCATCGGTGAAATTCTGGAAACAAATGGGCTTAACTCGCGTGATTTTATCGCGTGAATTGTCCCTTGATGAAATTGCTGAAATTCGCCAACAAGTACCAGATATGGAAATTGAAGTCTTCGTACACGGGGCATTATGCATGGCCTATTCTGGACGTTGTTTATTATCAGGCTATATTAATAAACGTGATCCAAACCAAGGCACCTGTACCAATGCGTGCCGTTGGGAATACAGTGTAACCGAAGCCAAAGAAGATGAGATCGGCAACATTGTGAATGTGGGTGAAGAAATTCCAGTGAAAAATGTAGCACCGACACTTGGCGAAGGCGACACCACCAGTAAAGTCTTTTTATTAGCGGAAAGTCAACGCCCTGAAGAACAAATGTCTGCCTTTGAAGATGAGCATGGTACTTACATCATGAACTCAAAAGATCTGCGTGCGGTACAACATGTGGAAAAACTCACCGCACTTGGCGTACATTCGTTAAAAATCGAAGGGCGTACCAAATCCTTCTATTATTGTGCGAGAACCGCACAAGTTTACCGTAAAGCAATTGATGATGCAGTAGCGGGTAAACCGTTTGATGAGAGTTTGATGGATACCTTAGAATCCCTTGCCCACCGTGGTTATACTGAAGGATTCTTACGCCGTCATACTCACGATGAATACCAAAACTACGATTACGGCTACTCGATTTCTGAACGTCAACAATTTGTCGGTGAATTCACGGGCAAGCGCAACGAACAAGGTATGGCAGAAGTGGCGGTCAAAAATAAATTCTTACTCGGTGATGAAGTGGAAATGATGACCCCGAAAGGGAACATTGTGTTCAAAATCGAACGGATGCTCAACCGTAAAAATGAAAATGTAGAAGCCGGTTTAGGCGATGGGCATTTTGTATTTTTAGACGTGCCAGAAGATGTGCAATTAGACTACGCGCTGCTAATGCGTAACTTAGTGAATGCGAATACCCGCCAGCCACACCAAAAATAAGCCATTTATGGCAACCAATGTTAAAAAAATGTTGCATTTGTTATTTTTATGTGTAAAATTCGGCACATACCCTAAAAAGTATGACTCCAAATATATTTAGCCCTTTCGTCCTTCTTGAAAGGGCTTTTTTTGTCCCAAATCATTTCAATTCGATGCTGAGCAATAAAATCTAGATTTTTCCTTGTGCAAGAGCGGAATTCACACTAGACTTACGCCCACGATTTTTTTAGATAACTTTTTATAACCCTATTTATGCGTGTTTCTGACTTTTATTTTGACTTACCCGATGAGCTGATTGCTCGTTACCCCAAACCGGATCGCACTGCTAGTCGCTTATTACAACTTAACGGCGAAAATGGTGAGATTACCCACCGCACTTTTGCGGATATCCTTGAGCAAATTCATGAAGGCGATTTATTAATTTTTAATAACACGCGCGTGATTCCTGCTCGCATGTTCGGTCGCAAAGCCAGTGGCGGTAAGGTGGAAGTGTTGGTCGAGCGGATTTTATCCGATACACGCTTTTTGGCTCATGTGCGCTCTTCAAAAGCACCGAAAGAAGGGGCAGAACTGTGGTTAGGCGAAGATAAGTTAGGTGAGCATAATGGCGTCAAAATGATCATGGTTGCGCGCCATGATACCTTATTTGAATTAGAAATCGCGCAAAAACAGACCGCACTTTTAGACGTGTTACAACAAATTGGGCATATGCCATTGCCCCCTTATATTGATCGCCCTGACGAAGACGCAGATAAAGAACGTTATCAAACTGTTTATAACAAAGTCCCGGGCGCAGTTGCGGCACCAACTGCTGGTTTACACTTTGATGATGCACTCTTAGCGCAATTAAAGGCAAAAGGGGTTAACTTTGCTTTTGTGACTTTACATGTTGGCGCAGGCACATTTCAACCGGTGCGCGTCGATCAGATTGAAGATCACAAAATGCACGCAGAATATGTGGAAGTACCACAAGAAGTGTGTGACGCGATTATTGCCACTAAACAAGCAGGCAAACGTGTAATTGCTGTGGGCACCACTTCAGTTCGTTCCGTCGAGAGTGCGGCATTAGCGACGGAAGAAAAAGGCGAACATGCCTTAATTACGCCTTATTTTTCCGATACGTCAATTTTTATTTATCCAGGCAAAAGCTTCCGCGTAGTGGATTGTTTAATTACGAACTTCCACTTACCAGAAAGTACACTGATTATGCTGGTTTCCGCTTTTGCTGGCTATCGCCATACTATGCAAGCGTACCAAAGTGCGGTCGAAAATCGCTATCGTTTTTTCAGTTATGGCGACGCGATGTTTATCAGCAAAAATCCTCAGGTTAATGGGCTTGACTGATGATCTTTGTGTTTGATTTAGACGGCACGATTTGCTTTGACGGCAAACAGATTCCACTCGACATTCAACACGCTCTTGAACAGCTGATGCAAAAAGATCATCAGCTGATTTTTGCCTCGGCACGCCCTATTCGCGATCTGCTCCCCTTACTTAACCCCAAACTCCAACAGGCGATGTTGATTGGGGGGAATGGTGCGATTACCCAAGTCAATAAACAAATTACCGCCCAACAGCCAATTTCTAGTGCTGTTTTTACACAAATCAAGCAATGGATTGAGGAATTTGATTTAGATTATTTGGCTGATGACCTCTGGGATTACAGTAAACGTCTTCGCCAACCGCATAGCATCGAACACAAAATAGATCCTGCGAAATTGGCTCAAAATCGACCGCTCTCGGCAATACAACATCCGATCAAAACCATTTTACTTAACCTGACTCAGACACAATTTCTTTTCCTCAAACAACAGTTGACACATTTAGAGGTCAATCTCATTGAGCATAGCGAAGAAAATGGGCGATTTAATCTGGATATTACTGCTAAACACATCAATAAATACTATACCCTCACCACTTATATCGGGCAGGCTAAATACGTTGCCTTTGGCAACGATATGAATGACATCGAATTATTACAACATGCTGATTATTCAGTCTGTGTCGGTGACTTCGCGCCCTTACGCAAACTTGCAAACACACATCTTTTTGCTAACCCCACTGACATTGCGCAAAAAATTAAACAATTAATCGGATAGCGCAATATTCGACTTATCTTATTAAATGGAGATTAATTATGGATTTAATTATTGGCTTAATTGCCGTTATTCTCGTTGGTTATTACATTGTCAAAGGCTATTCTGCCACTGGCGTGCTAATGACCGTCGGCTTATTGTTATTGCTTTGTAGTGTGTTATTAGACAAAGCCATTCTGCCGAACAGTGTCAAATCAACGGGTAGTCTCTACCTCGATGTGTTTGAATATGTCAAATACCTTTTAATGAATCGTGGGGGCAACCTTGGTATGCTGATTATGGTGTTGTGTGGTTTTGCGGCCTACATGACTCATATAGGGGCAAACGACATGGTAGTAAAACTCGCCTCCCAACCGCTCAAATACATCAAATCCCCTTATCTCTTAATGATTGTTGCTTATTTTCTTGCCTGTTTAATGTCATTAGCCGTTCCTTCTGCAACGGGATTAGGGGTCTTATTAATGGCAACACTGTTTCCTATCATGGTCAATGTGGGTATTTCACGCGGTGCCGCCGCCTCTATTTGTGCCTCCCCTGCCGCCATTATTCTGTCGCCCACTTCTGGTGATGTCGTACTTGCGGCAGAAGTATCAAAAATGCCGTTATTAGATTTTGCTTTTCATCTCACCTTACCAATTTCCATTCTGGCAATTATCTCTATCGCGATTGCCCATTTCTTTTGGCAGCGTTACCTCGATCGTAAAGAGGGACATCGTGCAGAAATGTTAGCAGTGAGTGAAATCCAAACTTCAGCACCGCGTTTTTATGCGATTTTACCCTTCACCCCCATTGTTGGCGTACTGGTCTTTGATGGTAAAATAGCACCAGAACTTCATATCATTACGATTATTGTCATTTGTTTACTCTTGGTCGCCCTGATCGATTTTTTAAGAACCTTTAGTGCGAAAAAAGTCTATGAAAACTTAAATGTTGCTTATCAAGGTATGGCGGATGCTTTCTCTGGCGTGGTGATTTTGCTTGTAGCCGCGGGTGTTTTTGCACAAGGATTGAGCACAATAGGCTTTATCCATGCCTTAATTGATTCCGTCCAATCAGTCAGCAGTGGTGGTTTCCTCATGATGCTCGCGCTAGCACTTATCACTGCATTAGCCGCGATTACCACTGGTTCAGGCAATGCCCCTTTCTATGCGTTTGTTGAATTAATTCCCAAATTAGCCGCCCATATGGGCATTAACCCGGCTTACCTAACCATTCCAATGTTACAAGCCTCCAATATTGGTCGTAGCCTCTCTCCAGTATCTGGTGTGGTTGTGGCAGTATCGGGTATGGCAAAAATCTCCCCATTTGAAGTGGTAAAACGGATTTCAGTACCGATGTTAGTCGGACTCATTGTGGTGATTGTTGCGACAGAAATTATGGTGGTTGCCTAATACTGTCGTTTGACTTATGTCAGTTGTACACATACAATAAAACGTATTTGGTACGCTTTAAACAGCCAATCGGCACAACTGAACAGATTGTTAGCCGTACCATTTCTGTTCGATAAAGAATATTGAACAACCTTATCTCAAAAGCCTGTTTCTTGATACAGGCTTTTTTATTCACCACATGCTTCGAACTGTTTATTCGTTGAAAGGAAAGGAAATGAAATACGAACTTGATAAAACCGATGGCAACGCACGACGCGGCCGTCTTGTGTTTGAACGTCCACAAGGTACCTTTACGGTAGAAACCCCTGCTTTTATGCCAGTAGGCACCTACGGTACGGTAAAAGGCATGACGCCTGAAGAAGTCCGTGCTACGGGCGCAGACATTCTATTAGGTAACACGTTCCATTTATGGTTACGTCCCGGACAAGAGGTGATGCGTAAGCACGGTGATTTACATGACTTTATGCAATGGCATCGTCCAATTCTCACTGACTCGGGGGGTTTCCAAGTGTTCAGCTTAGGCAAATTGCGTAAAATTACGGAAGAAGGGGTAAAATTCCAAAACCCAATTAATGGGGAACGTATTTTCTTGTCGCCAGAAAAATCAATGGAAATTCAATATGATCTAGGGTCAGATATCGTGATGATTTTCGACGAATGTACCCCTTACCCTGCCACCTTTGATTATGCGAAGAAATCCATGGAAATGTCGTTGCGTTGGGCAAAACGTAGCCGTGATCGTTTTGATGAGCTTGGTAATAAAAATGCATTATTTGGTATCATTCAAGGTGGCGTTTACGAAGAATTACGTAAAGTGTCGGTTGAAGGATTAGTCAACATTGGCTTTGATGGTTATGCGGTCGGCGGTTTAGCCGTCGGTGAACCGAAAGAAGATATGCACCGTATTTTAGAATACGTTTGTCCACAAATTCCCGCTGATAAACCACGTTATTTAATGGGAGTGGGTAAACCAGAAGATTTAGTCGAAGGGGTGCGCCGTGGTATCGATATGTTCGATTGTGTGATGCCAACCCGTAATGCACGTAATGGGCATTTATTTGTCAGCGATGGTATTGTAAAAATCCGTAATGCCAAATACCGTGAGGATACTAGCCCATTAGATCCAGAATGTGACTGTTATACCTGTAAACATTACACCAAGGCGTACTTGTATCACTTAGATAAGTGCGGTGAAATTTTAGGCGCAAGATTAAACACAATTCATAACTTACGCTATTATCAGCGCTTAATGGCGCAAATTCGCCAAGCTATTGAAGAAGATCGTTTTGAGGCGTTTGTTCATTGCTTCTATGCCAAGATGGGTAAACCTGTACCGCCATTACAATTAGCACAACAAACAAACTAATTTAATACGTCTCCTATTCATACCAATTATGAATAAACGCTCACCAAGTGAGTACAAAGGGGAAATCGCCACATGTTTTCAAATAATGGCTATTTCCCTTCCCTTTTTCCGTCTGGCTGATGACATTTTTTAGTCTACCCCGCCCCATTTTTTTATTATATTTCTGATCAAGATCAGATACACCGTACCCAATTTGTTGTCTAATAAACAATCATATGTAATCCTTAATGACAGAAAGGAGAGATTTATGTGTACTACATGTGGCTGTAGCAGTGGACAAGTTCGTATCGGAGCACGACCGCATCATCATGAGGATGAACACAAACATACTCAAAATCAACCGCACTTTTCACTGTCAACATTCCGCCCTGTACCTTCCCAAACGGATACAGAAACACGTTTGCTGAAAATCGAGCAAGATGTGCTCGGCGAAAACAATCAATTCGCCGAATTAAACCGTCAATTTTTTAAGAAAAATAATATGCTTGCATTGAATCTGGTTTCTAGCCCAGGTTCAGGTAAAACAACGCTGTTGACAAGCACGCTATTACAATTAAAACAGACTCAACGTTGTTATGTGATTGAAGGTGACCAACAAACAGAAAATGATGCTCAGCGTATTCGTGAAACAGGCGTGCCTGCCTTACAAATTAACACTGGTAAAGGTTGTCATTTAGATGCCAAAATGATTTCACACGCATTAGAAAAATTACAACCGCAGCAAGATAGCCTGTTATTTATTGAAAATGTAGGTAATTTAGTTTGTCCAGCCGAGTTTGACTTAGGGGAATACGCCAAAATAGCCATTTTATCGGTGACAGAAGGGGAAGATAAACCATTAAAATATCCTCATATGTTTGCGGCGGCGCAAGTGGTGATTATTAATAAAATTGACTTATTACCTTACGTTACGTTTGATTTGGATAAATGTATCGCTTATGCAAAACAAGTAAACCCAAATATCGACATTATCTGTTTATCCTCCACTCGCGGTGACGGGATGGAGCAATGGTTAGATTGGCTGAATAAACATAAATAGGTAATATTATGCAATTTGTCGATGAATTTCGTAATCCCGTGATTGCCCGCCAATTATTGGAGAAATTACGAAATTTAATGGAAAAACTGCCGCAGTTTAATCGAGACCGCCCGCTTTATTTAATGGAGGTTTGCGGTGGGCATACGCATACCATCTTTAAATTTGGCTTAAATCATTTATTACCAGAAAACATTGAATTTATTCATGGACCGGGCTGTCCTGTTTGTGTTTTACCAATGGGGCGTATTGATATCTGCCTTGACATTGCCATGCAGCCTAATGTTATTTTTTGTACTTTTGGCGATGCCATGCGGGTGAAAGGGCGTTTAGGTTCACTTCTTGAGACAAAAGCAAAAGGTTTTGATATTCGCATCGTTTATTCGCCCCTTGATGCCTTAACCTTAGCCAAACAAAATCCCACAAAAAAGGTTGTGTTTTTTTCTTTAGGCTTTGAAACCACCATGCCAAGTACGGCCATTACGCTCCAACAGGCAAAACAACAAAATATCAACAATTTTTTTATTGTTTGTCAAAACATTACGATTATTCCGACCTTACGTCAATTACTGTCTCAAGAGCAGGTTTTGATTGATGGATTTATTGCACCAGGTCATGTCAGTATGATTATCGGCACCTTACCTTATCAAGAATTAGTCACGCGTTTTCATAAACCATTTGTGATTACAGGATTCGAGCCGCTTGATCTCCTACAAGCGACAGTAATGTTAGTCACACAATTTGTTGAAGGGCGTTGTGAAATTGAAAATCAATATAAACGTATTGTGCAATCAGAAGGTAACCTACTCGCACAACAAGCGATGCACGACGTTTTTCAATTAAAAGTATCCAGTGAATGGCGTGGTTTGGGCGAGATTCCAGAATCGGGTGTTGAATTAACGCCAGCATATCAACAATTCGATGCAGAACGCCATTTTGGTACTCAGCCACATCAAGTTGCCGATGACCCACTTGCCCGTTGCGGTGAAGTGCTCACGGGACAATGTAAGCCCAAAGACTGTCCGCTCTTTGCGAAACGTTGTAATCCCGACACAGCTTATGGTGCATTAATGGTTTCTTCCGAGGGCGCTTGTTCTGCTTACTATCAATATTGTCGTGAATAATAATACATAACAAATTTAGCAAGAGGGAGGATCCTATGCAAGACAACGTCATCAGGATGGCGCATGGAAATGGCGGCATACTCATGCAAAAATTGATTCAAACTTACTTTATGGAGGCCTTTCATAATCCTTTCTTAGCTATCGCCGAAGATCAAGCTCGCCTACCTTTAAGCTATTTTCAGACAGGTGAAAAACTTGCATTTAGTACTGACAGTTTTGTCATTGATCCTATTTTCTTTCCCGGTGGAAACATTGGCAAATTAGCGATTTGTGGTACTGCTAACGATATTGCGGTGAGTGGTGCCATACCACAATTTTTCTCTTGTGGCTTTATTTTAGAAGAAGGATTTCCACTTTCTGAATTGGAAAGCATTATTCAATCCATGGCAGACTGCGCCAAGCAAGTAGGGATCCAAATTGTCACAGGCGATACAAAAGTGGTGCCTAAAGGTGCGGTAGATAAAATTTTCATTAATACCAGTGGTATCGGTGTCATTCCGCGCGGTCTGCATTGGGGCATGGATCAAATTGCCGTGGGTGATCACATTATTGTCAGTGGGACATTAGGTGATCATGGTGCAACCATTTTAAATCTACGCGAGAATTTAGGGATTCAAACCGATTTGTGTAGCGATTGTGCGGTGCTTAGCCCTTTAATTGAACGTTTACGCCCATTATCAGGGATTAAAACCTTGCGTGATGCAACAAGAGGGGGCGTCAATGCTGTTTTACATGAGTTTTGTTTTTCTAGCCAAAAAGGCATGCAAATTTATCAAGATAAATTGCCTATTCGTCCTGAAGTACGTGGAATTTGTGAACTATTAGGTTTGGATCCCCTCAATTTTGCTAATGAAGGAAAATTGGTCATTATTGTCAGGGCAGACAAAACCGCTGAAATTCTAACCGCACTTCGCTCCCATCCACTGGGTAAAAATGCGGCGCATATTGGTGAAGTCACTGCAGAAAGCAAAGTAAGCTTAATTGGTAGCTTTGGGCAAAGTCGTTTATTGGATTTACCCACTAATGAACCACTACCACGGATTTGTTAATCTGATAATAAAGCCCCTATGACGGCTTGACCGAGTGCAATCCCGCCATCGCCCATCGGATATTGGTGCGCACTCAGAATCTCAATATCTTGTAAATCTTGCTGAATCCAATAACGTAATAATTGGTTATGCCACACACCACCCGATAAAACAATTGTCTCTATTTGATGTTTTTCCGCTTGTATACGTGCTAACTGGGCAAAGGCATGAGATAATAAGCGATGAAAAAGCCATGCTTTTCGCGTCTTATCCCCCTTTGCTGCTAACCAATATTGCCACAGTAAAGATAAATTGATCTGATTTTTTTCGTCTATCCACACGATATCTTTTTCAAAAGGCGGCGCACTTTTCGCCTGCGCCATTTCGGGTTGTGTGATATGAGTACGCTGATATTGCCACGCTAATGCTTCTAGCTGGCAAGCCGCCTCGCCTTCCCAGCTTATGTATTGTTGATGTAAACCTAATGCACAAGAAATCGCATCAAATAAACGGCCGGTAGAAGAAACCAAAGGGGAATTCAGTGACCTATTTAATGCATTGATCAACACCTGCCAAGGTTGTTGTAGGAGAAATTCAGCTTCTGGATGTGCTTGCCAATTCGGCACAAAACAATGAAAATGGGCCAATAAATTACGCCAAGGTTGTTTCGCTGCAAGATTGCCACCAAACCAAGGCACTGCTGGTAATCCCCCTAAATATTGGCAATTGGCTTTTTCCACTAGCAAACATTCTCCCCCCCATAATTGTTTATCTCCCATGCCAATTCCATCCAATGCTAATCCAATCACTTTTTCTTTATAGCGTCCATGTTCTGCTAGCACTGCCATAATGTGGGCATGGTGATGTAACACTTCAAGACACGGAATTTGCCATTGTTGCGCTAGTTTTTTCCCTAAGTGATGGGTGAAATAATCTGGATGTGCATCAATGACAATTTTCTGTGCGTTGAATTGATAAATTTGCTGAAAAAGATCAATGTTATTGACGATCTGTTGCTGAATTTGTTCGTTATCAGCATTTCCCAAATGTTGACTGACCACGGCTTTATTGCCACGTAACAAACAGAATGTGTTTTTCAGATCGGCGCCTAACGCAAGAATAGCTTGCTGAGTTGAGGTTGATAATGCTAATTCATCAGGCACATACCCTCTTGCTCGACGTAACGTTTCTAGACCATCAAAGGCAACCCTGACTAAAGAATCATCGGCACGCTGTAAAATATCGCGATTATGTAATAACCAATAATCAGCGAGAGTGACTAATTCAATTACAGCACGTTCATTATCTAACACAGGGGGTAATCCTGTTTGATTGGCTGATGTCATCACGACAGGACGTTGAATCGCCTGTAATAATAAATGTTGTAATGGATTACTTGGCAACATCACGCCAATTTCATTTAAGTGGGGCGCAATTTCTGCCACAATTTGCGGTACTTTTTCTTTCGCCAGTAACAAAATCGGGGCCGCCACACCTTGTAATAAGGCGCTTTCTTGTTGTGAAAGAGACAATAAAAAGTGTAAATTTGGCACCATAATTGCAAAAGGTTTAGAAGGCCGCTGTTTGCGTTGCCTGAGTTGTATTACGGCTTCTTGATTAGTCGCATCACACACTAGATGAAATCCACCAATCCCTTTCATCGCGATGATTTTACCTTGCAGTAATAACTCTACCGCTTGACTTATGGCCTTATCATGTTGACTTAAGGTTTCCTTTCCGTTACTTAACCAAATGTGTGGACCACATTTTGCACATGCATTTGGTTGAGCATGAAAACGTCGATTTGTAGGATCCTGATACTCTTTTTCACAATCAGGACAAAGCGGAAAGATGTGCATGGCTGTGTTGGGGCGATCATAAGGCATTTGGCGGATAATGGTAAAACGAGGACCACAATGAGTACAATTTATGAAAGGATAATGAAAACGTCGATTATTGTTTTCGAATAACTCTTTTTGGCAAGCTAAACAGGTCGCTGCATCAGGGATAATCTGTGTATCCATCTGACCATGTTCACTTTCTCTAATGACAAACTTATCGCTAAATAAAGGGGTATCCCATTGGGTCCACGCAATGTGATGTTCAGTAATTTGAGCAAGTGGGGGGCACTGTTGATATAAGTGCTGTACAAAGTGATTAAGTCTAGTTTGATTTGTTAAATTATCTTCCAATAAAAGGCGAATAAGCACCCCCTCAGCATCATTATTTACATCACCTACAAACTGATACTGTTGAGCAAGTAACCAAACAAAAGGACGAAATCCTACACCTTGTACTTTACCTTTTATCCGAATTGCTACACCACGATAAATCATAACGCCCCACCAAACCCTAAAGTAACTTTATATAATTTTTCATTTAAGTCTGCGCATTTATTATTTTATTTGGCATACCTGAAGTAACTTTAATATATTAAAGTAAGTGATGAAAATAAAGTAAAATATTATTTACAAATAAAAATTTTACATATATTTCAAT
>JBLUWJ010000008.1:0-63732 GCA_049888895.1 Bisgaard Taxon 45
GCAAGACTACTGAAGCAGTAGATAACGGCGCGCCATCCGCAGAAGATCCGCGCAAAGCCGCCATTGCGGCTGCCATTGCCCGTGCTAAGGCAAAAAAAGCGGCGCAAGCCAACAATCATGACGCATAAGGACAAAAAATTATATGTTTAAAATGGTCAGTTCCCCTCATACTCATTCAGGTAAACTCACAATGCGTATTATGCTGTGGGTGATAGTAGCGATGTTACCTGCGATGGGCGTGCAACTTTACTATTTTGGATTCGGCGTATTAATTCAAGCCGCCTTAGCCATCAGTTTTGCCTTATGCTTGGAAGCTCTTGTCGCCGTATTACGCAAAAAATCGCCCCTATTCTATCTGTCAGATTTCAGTGTCATCTTAACGGCACTGATTCTCGCCATGGCAATTCCCCCTTATGCGCCTTATTGGCTGATTTTGATTGGGACATTTTGTGCAGTGATTTTAGGTAAACATGTTTATGGTGGCTTAGGGCAAAACTTATTCAATCCAGCGATGGTTGGTTATGTGGTGTTATTAATCTCCTTCCCGTTACAAATGACCACTTGGTTACCACCCACCCAATTACTCAGTGAACCCCCCACCTTGTTAGATGCCTATTCGTTAATTTTTACGGGATTTAGCACAGACGGCTTTAGCCTACATCAGTTTACCCATTCGGTCGATGCGATTACACAAGCCACACCGCTAGACAGTGCTAAAGTGATTTTAAAAGCAGGTGTCGCTTATGATACCTTGCTTCAATCGCCACTCTTTCATGCTGGATTGGCTATCGGTTGGTGGCAAGTGAATCTGGCATTTTTCTTAGGCGGAGTGTTTTTAATTTGGAAACGGATCATTCACTGGCAAATCCCCGTCGCTATGTTAGTCAGTTTTACACTTTTAGCAGCAATCACGGAACTGGTGGCAAGTATGCCTTATTTCAAAACCTTACCTCATTTATTGAGTGGTGCCATGATGTTTGGGGCATTCTTTATCGCAACGGATCCTGTGACTGCCTCAATTACCCCACGAGGCAAGCTAGTTTTCGGAGCATTGGTTGGTTTTTTGGTGTATATCATTCGTTTCTATGGTAGTTATCCAGACGGAGTTGCCTTCGCGGTGTTATTAGGCAATATTTGTGTCCCCCTCATTGATCACTACACACGACCACGTGTCAGCGGTCATCGTCAATAAGGAGCAAGCATGAAAACCGTTAAAATTTCTGTTTATTATGCGCTATTACTGGCTTTGATTGCGTTAATCTGTACCGCTTTAGCAACGGGTATTTATCTGTTAACCAAAAGCAAAATTGAGGCTGAAATCAATAAACAACGACAAGCCTTATTGCTTGAAGTGGTACCACAAGCTTATTTTGACAATCAATTGAGTGAAAACTGTCACCGTCCAAACAGTGAGAGATTGCTTGCTCAGCGTATTGAACGCCTTTGTATTGCCACCAAAAATAAGCAAAAAACAGCTTATGCCTTTGAAACGGTGGCGCCTGATGGTTACGCGGGGCGTATTCGTTTGTTAGTGGGCATGACACCCAGCGGCACAATTTTAGGGGTGCGCGTATTAGCACATCAAGAAACACCGGGATTGGGGGATAAAATTGAAACACGCATTTCTGATTGGATTTTATCCTTTAGCCAACAACCGCTACGCCAAGATAACTTAGCAGATTGGGCAGTGAAGAAAGATGGTGGTAAATTTGACCAATTCGCAGGGGCAACCATCACACCACGCGCCGTCGTGAATCAAGTAAAACAATCAGCATTAAGCTTGTTAGACGAACTAAATCGAGAGAATTAATCATGAGCGAAACTTTCGCAAAACAGACCGCACTTTCCGAGCCTCAAGACAAGGCCTTGCATCAGCAAGCTACGTTAGCGAATACATCCAACCCATCGGTATGGAAAACGATTTTCTGGCAAGGGGTGTGGAAAAATAATTCGACCCTTGTGCAACTTTTGGGGTTGTGCCCGTTATTAGCGGTGTCCAACAGTGTCACAAATGCACTAGGGCTTGGTATTGCAACGCTCTTTGTTCTCATTTGTAGTAACACCGTCGTGTCTTTATTCCGTAAACAGATTCCGCACGAAATCCGTATTCCGATTTATGTGATGATTATTGCCACCACGGTCACGGTGGTGCAATTATTGATGAATGCCTATACGTATTCACTCTATCAATCCTTAGGTATTTTTATTCCTCTGATTGTGACTAACTGCATTGTGATTGGGCGGGCAGAAGCCTTTGCCTCGAAAAATCCCCTTTCTCATGCCATGTTCGATGGGTTTGCGATGGGCTTAGGTATGTGTTTGAGTTTAGTCTTTTTGGGTGCCATTCGTGAAATTCTTGGCAATGGTACCTTATTTGATGGTATTGAACATTTACTGGGTGATTGGGCAAAAGGACTGCGCATCGAGCTATTTCACCTTGACAGTCATTTCTTACTGGCGATTTTACCACCGGGTGCTTTTATTGGTTTAGCCTTAATTTTAGCCATCAAAAACGCCATTGATCAACGTAACAAAGCATGAATAAACAAAAACGCATTGAAATCTTAACCCGCCTACGCGATCAAAATCCGCATCCCACCACCGAACTCAATTACAGTTCACCTTTCGAATTGTTAATTGCGGTGATTTTATCTGCACAAGCCACAGATAAAGGCGTAAATAAGGCCACCGATAAATTGTTTCCTGTCGCGAATACCCCACAAGCCATTTTAGATTTGGGGCTCGATGGCTTAAAAGAATACATCAAGACCATTGGGCTTTATAACAGTAAAGCTGAAAATATCATCAAAACCTGCCGTGATCTGCTCGAAAAGCACAATGGTGAAATTCCTGAAAATCGCCCCGCACTTGAGGCTTTGGCTGGTGTCGGACGAAAAACTGCTAACGTTGTGCTAAATACCGCCTTTGGTCACCCAACCATTGCGGTCGATACGCATATTTTCCGCGTGTCCAATCGTACCGGCTTTGCGCCGGGTAAAGATGTGGTGAAAGTGGAAGAAAAATTGCTCAAAGTTGTACCCGATGAATTTAAAGTCGATGTACATCATTGGTTAATTCTACATGGACGTTATACGTGCATTGCGCGTAAGCCCCGTTGTGGCGCTTGTATCATTGAAGATCTTTGCGAATTTAAAGAAAAAACAGAATAATTAAAAAACTTGGATGTAATTTATGACAACAACAAAACAAGAAAGACAAACTTGGTCAAATCGACTGACTTATATTATGACGGTTGCGGGTGCAACAGTCGGTTTTGGCGCCACTTGGCGTTTCCCTTATTTAGTAGGCGAAAATGGCGGTGGTGCCTATGTATTTTTATTTTGTATCGCGATGATCTTAATCGGTATCCCAATGATTTTAGTGGAAAATGTCATCGGTCGCCGTTTACGAGTGAATGCGATCGATGCGTTTGGAGATAAATTAGAAAAACGCAATATTTCAAACTATTGGAAAATAGTGGGCTACATGGGCTTGCTCGGCGCATTTGGCATCATGGCTTACTACATGGTGCTAGGTGGTTGGGTAATTACCTATATTATCCATTTAGTCACCGGCTCATTGGACATTTCCAGTCCGATTACCAAAGAAGTGACCAAAACGTTCTATGATCTGCATATTAGCAATAGTCCATTAGAAATCAGTTTATATACCCTACTTTTTGTGGCGTTAAACTACTTTATTTTGGCAAAAGGTATCATTGGTGGGATTGAGCGTGCAGTCAAATATTTAATGCCATTATTATTTCTTTTCTTAATTGGCATGGTGATCCGTAACGTCACTTTGCCTGGTGCAATGGAAGGCATTAGCTTCTATCTTAAACCGGATTTTTCCAAAATCACGCCACAGCTCTTTGTGTTTGTATTAGGTCAAGTCTTCTTTGCACTGAGTTTAGGGTTTGGGGTGTTAATTACATTATCCAGTTATTTGAATAAAGAAGAAAACTTAATTCAAACGGCAGTGATTACAGGCTTTACCAATACGATTATCGCGGTTTTAGCGGGTTTTATGATTTTCCCTTCGTTGTTTACCTTTGGGATTGCTCCGAATTCTGGCCCGACTCTCGTCTTCCAAAGTTTGCCGATCGTGTTTTCTCACTTATGGTTAGGCAAAATCTTTGCGATCATTTTCTTTAGTTTATTGTTGATTGCGGCGCTCACTACCTCACTGACCATTTATGAAGTCATCATCACCGCATTACAAGAAAAGCTCAAAATGCGTCGTAGTAAAGCAATTGTTTTCACCTTAGGTGGGATCTTCTTGTTGGGTAATATTCCGTCGATTTTAGGTGATAACCTATTAAAAAACGTGACCATTTTTGGTAAAAGCCTTTTCGATACCTTTGATTTTGTCAGTGGCAATATTCTGTTTATGCTAACGGCCTTAGGTTGTGCGGTGTTCGTGGGCTTTGTGTTAAAAGACGAGGCGAAAAAAGAACTTTCCCCACACCCAGACTCCATTTTCACAACGATTTGGTTTAATTATGTAAAATATGTGGTGCCATTGATTATTATCGTCATCTTTATCAGCAATCTGATTTAAAGCAAAAGTCCACCAAATAAGGTGGACTTTTTTATTGCTTAATCAAAAAAACCAACTGCACTTATTCCGCACGGTAACGATTTTCTTCCGTTTCTGGTTCTAAATCTAATTTTGCCATTAATAACTGGTCACCATCTTCTTCAGGATTCCCCGTCACCAATAATTTATCGCCATAGAAAATCGAGTTAGCCCCCGCCATAAAGCACATCGCTTGCATTTCTTCTGACATCCCTTGACGTCCTGCCGATAAACGAACATAGCTTTTCGGCATGGTGATACGTGCCACTGCGATCGTGCGCACAAATTCCGTCCAATCCAATTCTGCCGCATCCGCCAGTGGTGTGCCTTCCACTTTCACTAATTGGTTAATCGGTACGGATTCGGGTTGTGGATCTAAATTGGCTAAACTAGCAATTAAGCCAGCCCGTTCTTTACGGGTTTCATTCATCCCAATAATCCCACCGCAGCACACTTTTAAACCCGCTTTACGCACTTTGCCTAAGGTGTTAATGCGATCATCAAATTGGCGGGTACCAATCACATTACCGTAATGCTCAGGGGCGGTATCCAGATTATGGTTATAATAATCCAAGCCCGCATCTTTTAAGTCCTCTGCCATCCCATCTTGCAATAAACCAAAGGTGCCACAGGTTTCTAAGCCGAGTTCTTTGACCGCTTTAATAATCGCGGTCACTTTTTCAATGTCTTTCGGTTTGGGGCCACGCCAGGCAGCGCCCATACAAAAACGCCCCGCACCACGTGCTTTGGCAATTTTGGCTTTTTCAACAATTTCTTCCACATCGAGTAACTGTTGTTTTTCTACACCAGTATGATAGCGTGCTGACTGCGGACAATAGCCACAATCCTCAGGACACCCCCCCGTTTTTATCGACATTAAAGTAGATAATTGAATCGCTTTCGGGTTAAAGTTTTCTCGATGCACTTGTGCGGCGCGATAGACTAAATCCAAAAATGGGGTTTCAAAAAGGGCTTCAATTTTACACACTGACCAATATTCTAGGCTTGGGTGTGGGGTAAGGGTACGAACTTCAAATGCCGTTGCCGTTGTCATATTTTCTCTTTCCTTATCTCTTAAGCCGCTTAAAGTGCGGTCTGTTCTTGGCTAAAATTATCCTTCAAAATGGCGGATTCACTGATCCTACCATTCTCAACACGAATCAGGCGATCCATTTTCTGTGCGAGTTCATTCACTTGATGTGTCACAATCAAGAGGGTTAACCCTTTCTCATCACAAAGTTGTAACAGTAAATTCAACATTTCCTCGCGTAAATCAGGATCCAACGCGGAGAAAGGCTCATCCAACAACAAAATCGGTTTATCGCGCAATAAACAACGCGCCAAAGCCACACGCTGCTTTTGCCCACCGGACAACTGACCGGGCAATTGGTTCAGCACCCCTTGTAAACCCACTGCACTCGCCACTTCTTGCACTTTTTGCTGCTCAAGTGCGGTCAGTTTTAGGCTCGTTTTCAGCCCTAATGCCATATTCTCTACCACGCTCAAATGGGTAAACAGATTATTTTCTTGGAACAAAATGGATACCGGTCGTTCATACGGCTGCGTTTGACTATGATTTTCACCATTCAACCAAATTTCACCTTGTTGTGCAAACACAAAACCGGCAATCAAATTTAATAAGGTGCTTTTCCCCGCTCCACTCGCGCCAATAATCGCCACTTTTTGTTGGGCTGGAATCTGTACATCCACCTCAAAAGTAAAGGTGTGATAAGCAAACTGAACCCCCTTTAATCTAATCATCGCGTTGTTCCTGATGTCGTTCAACGAACATAAATACACTCAAACAAAAAACCAATAAAATTAATGCCGTGACGGCGGCTTCTTGACTTCGATAATGTCCCAATTGTTGATACAACAAATGAGGTAACGAGGTGAAGTCCGCCTGACCAAATAATGCAATTGCGGTAAAATCCCCCAATGATAAGGCGCAAGCCAGCGCAAAGGCATATTTCATGGGTGCACGCAAGTTGTGCCATTCAATTAAAGAGAACCGTTGCCAACCTCGAAGTTCAAGGGATTGGCATAATTTTTCATAATAAATCATATTGTTATGCATTGGTAAAGCCAAAATACGCAACACAAAAGGCATAGCAGCTAACGCGTTACAGCATACCACAACTCCAAAAAGATGGTATGGAGAAAAATCGATCTCACGTAATAAAATAAACAAGCCGATAGCTAACACTAACGTGGGGATCGCTAAAATCGTGGCACCAATATTTAAAATCAGATGGGACAACGCGCGATAATGTTGCCAATGCAATTGTCTAGCAAGTAACAATAACGCAATGGAGAGCAAGACTGCGAGTAAAGCTGATGTGGGCGCGATAGTGAGCGAGTACCCTAATGCTTTCCATAATTGTGGTTGTAACCACAAAGTAAAAAAGTGAGGTGATAGCAAGGCGGAAATCAGCGTATTGACAAGCGGTAATAAGATAAACAGTGTCGCACATAGAATAATCATTGTCTGCACGAACTTGACACCACGTGTTTGTGTGGCAAACCAATGACGACGACTATGTAAAGTAGTCGCAGGGGTTGCTGAAAACAGGCTACTCAGGGTAAACAAAATAAAACAAAAAATGAACTGTAATAATGCAAATAAGCCTGCTTTGGCTAAATCAAACTCAAATAAAATGGCTTGATAAATTGCCACTTCTAAGGTGGTATATTTCGGTCCGCCACCTAAAGTGAGCACAATCGTAAAACTGGTAAAACACAGCATGAAAATCAAAGTAAATGCGGGTAACAATTGCTGGCGTAAATAAGGCCACTCAATCAAGCGGATAAAATGCCACCCCCGCAAGTTAAGCTGCGCAGCGAGCTGATGTTGTTGCACTGGAATAGCCTGCAATCCCTGTAAAAACAGGCGACAAGCTAAGGGAATATTAAAAAAAAGATGAGCCAGTAAAATGCCACTTAAACCGTAAATATGCGGTGTCCATGTCCAAGCAAAAAACTGACTGAGCTGTGCTAGCCAGCCCGATGCCCCATAAACGCCAAGTAAGCCAAATATTGCCACCAACGCAGGTAGGACAAAAGTCAGTGAAAACAATCTGAGAATCAGCGTCTTACCAATAAACTGTTGGTAAAAAAAAGCACGTGCGACGAGCGCGCCAAAGATGACTGACAGTAAAGCGGACAAAAAGGCTTGCCACAGGCTAAAGAAAACCACGTGATGTAAATAGTCATCACGCCATAATGCTGTCCAGCTAAACTCAAACGGGAGTGAAAAAATCGCCCGTAAGGCGACTGTATAAAAAGTGATAAGAAAAACAATCACTAACATCCCGCCAAAGTAGCTGGCGGGACGATATGTGAATGGACGAAAACGATTAATCATCGATGTAACCAATTACTTGGTTAACGTGGTTTGCCAAACGGCTAGCCATTTTTTAAGTTGTGTTGCATTCACGTTTGACGTGTCAAGCACCTTCGTGTGCATTTGCGTCGCTTTAAGCGCATCAAAGTGCGGTTCAATGCTCGCATCAATGACAGGGAGCATCACATTATTTTTGACGAGATGTGCTTGTGCTTCGGGGTGAAGTAAAAAGGCAAGAAAATGATCCGCACAGGCATTATCATGTTGTGCTACACGGGCAGCGGTTTCAATCTGTAATACCCCCCCTTCCGCGAATTCGGTGGCAAGATACTGATCTTTTTGTTCAAACACAAGATGATATAACGGTGAGGTGTGATAACTTAAGACTAAATCTGCTTCGCCTTTCAAAAAAGCGCCATAGGTGTCCGACCACCCTTTCCCCACGGTGACGGTATGTTTGGCTAATTTCTGCCAAGCTTGTGCCACTTCATTTTCGGCATAAACCTGATTCATCCAGATGAGTAAGCCACGTCCTACACTGCTAGTACGTGGATCTTGATAAATCACGTTTAAATCGTCACGCTCAACCAATTCCTTTAGGCTCTTTGGTGGCTGTTGCACTTTAGTTTTGTCATAAATAAAGGCAAATTGTCCAAAATCATAAGGTAAAAAAATCTGATGTTTCCATTCGATCGGTAGGCTCAGTTTGGCTAAATCCACCTTATGCGGTGCAAATAAGCCACTTTTTTCTGCCTCCTCAAGGTTGTAGTTATCTAACCCTACAACCACATCCGCTTTTGTTTTTTTCCCTTCTAAACGTAGGCGATTGAACATCGTGCCTGAATCACCAAATGCAGTGAAATTCACTTGGCATTGTGGGAAATGGGTTTCAAATGCTTTTTTCACTTTTGGTCCCGCGCCCCAATCAGAAGTGAAGGAATCATAGGTGTACACATTCACCGCTTGTGTTTGAGCGAGTACTGATAGAGAAAGGGTAGAAAGTGCGGTAAGAAAAAGGGAAGTTTTTAATCTAGACATTGTGTCCTCTCTTGTAATTGCGCAAAAAAGTACACAGCAATATTGACTGCTAGTTTCCTACGTCAGTATTAACTGCATCAGGTTCACGGGTATCATCTCAGCTAGCATGCTAGCACCCCGACTAAGAGTCCTAAGTCTATAATATTTTATGAAAAAAGCACAACCTTATTTCTATTCCACTTTGTGTTGCATAAAAAAATGTAAAAAGCAGCAAATAAAACCCAAAAATCTTACCCTGCCAAAACGGCTTTTATGCTAAAGTTTGCTCAGTTTTAGTTTGTTATCAGGATTTCTTATGGCTTTCTCTTTTTCCCAAGTTGATGTCACACTGAATCAACTCGCTCAACAACTCATTGAACATTTTCCAGAGCAATATAACACACTGATTTTTCAGAAAATTGAAAAAGATAAACCCCATCTAACGAGCAACATAGGGCAACTTCATTATGCTATTGCGATGTCTGATTTTTTTGCTGAAACCCTGCAAAAACAACCGCACTTTTTACACCAATGTTGGCAACAATCTCCTCGCTTGCAAGATTGTGAACAGTATGCAGAACGCTTAACCCCACTATTAGCGCAAGTAGAAAACGAAGAACAACTGTATAAAGTGTTAAGACAATTTCGTCACCGTGAAATGGCAAAGCTGAGTTTTTGCCAAAGCTTAAATTTGGGATCGGTAGAAGAAATTTTTATTCGTTTGTCACAATTAGCGGAGAGTCTGATTATTGGGGCGAGAGATTGGCTTTATCAGCGCGCCTGTGCAGAAATGGGGACGCCTGTAGATGAACAAGGTACACCACTACAACTTTATATTTTAGGTATGGGCAAATTAGGCGGTTTTGAGCTCAACTTTTCCTCCGATATTGATTTAATTTTTACGTATGCCTGCCAAGGGGAAACGCAAGGTGCACACCGCAGTATTGATCATGCAAAATTTTTTACTCGCCTAGGACAGCGCCTGATTAATGCATTGGATCAATACACTGCTGATGGCTTTGTTTATCGTACCGACATGCGCTTACGTCCTTTTGGCGAGAATGGCGCCCTTGCCTTAAGCTTTGCCGCGATGGAATTGTATTATCAAGAGCAAGGACGTGATTGGGAACGCTATGCGATGATCAAAGGGCGAATTTTAGGTGCAAACGCTCAAGATCCCCATGTAAAGAGCTTACAGCAACTGCTCCGTCCCTTTGTTTATCGTCGCTATATTGATTTCAGTGTGATTCAAGCCTTGCGAGAAATGAAACATAAAATTGAACGCGAAGTCCGTCGTAGAGGCTTAGTGGATAACATTAAACTGGGGGCAGGTGGTATCCGTGAAATTGAATTCATTGTGCAAGTATTCCAACTGATTCGAGGCGGACGAGAAAAGCGTTTACAACAGCCGGCTTTATTACAGGTTTTACCAGAAATCAGTGCCCTTGAACTGATATCTACGCAACAACAAGAAGACTTACGCCAAGCGTATTTATTTTTACGCCGAACCGAAAATATCCTCCAAGCGATACATGATCAACAAACGCAACAGCTACCGGAAAACACCTTAGACCGTCAGCGTTTAGTCGTCGCGACGCAAGGTTTTACTCAATGGGATACACAAAATAAAGTGACAAGCGTCACTTATCCAATTCACGATTGGGCGAGCTTTTGTGAGGTGTTACACCAGCATCAACAAAATGTGCGAGCGGTGTTTGATCATTTAATTGGTGAAGACAAAGAAGAACCTAGTGAAAACGAAAGTCTTTGGACAGACTTTCTTGAAAGTGATGTAGATGAACAAGACATTGCACAGCTACTGATTGATCATCAGATCGCAGAAAGTGATTTTGATGACATTATCGAAAAGTTAAAGCAATTTCGTAATGAAGTGATGCGTCGCCCGATTGGCATGCGTGGGCGTGTCGCCTTAGCACAAGTGATGCCAACCTTATTACAACAAATTTTTACGCATACCGCCTATCTCAGTTTATTGCCACGTATGCTCAATATCGTGGACAAAATTCTCACCCGTACTACCTATTTAGAGTTGTTAGTCGAGAATCCACAAGCTTTACCGCAATTAATTGAACTCTGTGCCCAATCAAAAATGATTGCCGAGCAAGTCGCCAGACACCCGATTTTGTTGGATGAGCTGTTAGACCGTAATGCATTATTAAATCCCCCCCCTTATGATCAGTATGCCAGTGAATTACGCCAATATTTACTGCGCTTAGCCCCCGATGATGAAGAACAAATGATCGATGGCTTACGTCAATTCAAACAAGCTACCCTATTACGCATTGCCGCAGCAGACATTTTAGGCGCACTGCCGGTGATGAAAGTCAGTGATCACTTGACTTTCTTAGCCGAGGCCATTATTCATCACGTAGTGGAACTGGCTTGGCAGCAGGTTACCACTCGGTTTGGTACGCCGACCCATTTAACTGAGGGGGAAAAAGGCTTTTTAGTGATCGGTTATGGAAAA
Source organism: Bisgaard Taxon 45 (assembly GCA_049888895.1). GTDB lineage: Bacteria > Pseudomonadota > Gammaproteobacteria > Enterobacterales > Pasteurellaceae > Pasteurella. The sequence goes on from JBLUWJ010000008.1 coordinate 11,427, forward strand.
TTAGGTGGTATTGAATTAGGTTATAAATCGGATCTCGATTTGGTCTTTTTATATCAATCCCATGAACAAAGCCAAACGAGTGGCGGCAAACGCAGTATTGAGAGTAATCAGTTTTATCTACGTCTTGCACAAAAAATTATCAGTATTTTCAGCCTCAATACCTTTGCTGGCGTGTTATATGACGTCGATATGCGCTTACGCCCTTCTGGTGAAGCGGGGCGGCTTTGTAGTTCACTTGCGGCTTTTAAAGCATACCAACTCAATGAAGCATGGACATGGGAAAAACAAGCGTTGGTTCGAAGTCGTGCCATCTATGGTGAACAGGCATTACAAGATGCCTTCAGTGCGATCCGCACCGAAGTGCTCTCCGCCCCGCGTGACCGCGCGACATTAAAACAAGATGTGGTTACCATGCGACAAAAAATGTATGCCCACCTCGCCCATACTGATCCGCATCATTTTAATATTAAAACCGATCGTGGCGGGATTACCGATATCGAGTTTATTGCGCAATATTTGGTGTTAGCACATGCACCAGACAATCCAGCCTTAGCAACCTGGTCAGATAATGTGCGTATTTTTGATATCATGGCGGAAAGTGCGGTGATTTCTCAGGAAATTTGTGACAAGTTGAAACAGTGTTATGTTGATTTACGCAATCGCATTCATCATTTAAATTTATTAGGTGAACCGTCCGTTGTGCCACAAAGTGAATTCCAAGCTGAACGCCAGTTCATTCAAGGCATTTGGCAAACACTATTTGACCACAACGACCAGGAGTGAGCATAAAAAAAGAGAGCAGATATTGCTCTCTACGAAACTGATATCAAGGGCGAAACCCACCATAACATGCGCTTACTCATTCATTAAATTGGCTTCAATAAAAGCACGTGTGTTTTTAATAAAATTGAGTAAAACTGTTTTTTGATCTTGCTCAGAATGAGCATGATTAATCTTTAAAATACCGGCTTGCACTTTTTCAAATAATAAATCCGCTAATTCTTCATCCGAATGTTGACCATCAAAGGATAAAATAGCGTGGATATCACCAGAATTCAGGACCAACGTATTCCCGACAAAGTTAGATAAACTGATCACCGGCTTTTCCGCATTTAAATAATAGTCTAAATACTTACGGTAAACGGTTTTCAACTTAATCTTATCTTGTTTAGTAATTGCAATGTTTCTGGCATAAAAATCAATATTCTCATTATAAATTTCCAACAACACCGAGGTATAGCCGTCATTCCGATTATCGGCAAAGTAACGCTCAACAAAATCCGAGACTTTGATGGCATTGGGATAATGCGTCTTCAACGCCTGAACGACTTTCGAAGCGGATTCCGCATTAAGATTGGTACGAATATAAATGTCCTTTAAATCATTAATTCGAATATGACGCGAAATATTACATTTTTCACGATTTCCAAGATGGGTCACTATACTGGTTCGAAACTGACGATTCAAAATATAATCATAATATTGCTCTTTCAACAGATGATTATCACCACATTCGTTATCTAATAGCGTTTCAATACGATCATCTTTAAAAATCGGGAACGTAGCACTTACGCTAGAATCACAAATATGAGCTAGCCCATATTCTTCTAATAATTCATTGAATTGATACAAATAGAATGGCTGATTATATTCTTCAAAATATTCATGATAAATATAATGTTCATCTTTATCTTTAATCCCATCAGCCACGTCTTTCATCCGCTTATCACCTAAGGCAAATTGACTTAAAAAGTCCGCGGTTCCTTTACCGTACGCCACCTTTTCTCGCATCGATAAATGAATATTTTGTTTGGCTAACAAGTCGACTCGAAATGTCATCATATCCTTTAACGCTTCTAAAGACTTCCAACCAGGATACGTATTATAAGAAATGGTTGCGGCCCCGTTTTCGTTTAAATGGGATTTGATCACGGTTAAAATCTTGCGACGAACGGATTCAGGCACCCAACTGAATACCCCATGACACACAATATAATCAAACTTGATATTGGAATGTTGGAAAAATGAAATATCTTGGCAAAGTAGTTCCACATTTTTTAAGCCGAGCTGGTTAACAATTGCTTTGCCACCTTCAATTTGTGTTTCCGATAAATCAACACCGACAAAATATGCGTTTGGATGAATTAATGCACTAGAAATAATATTCCCACCAAAACCGCAACCGATTTCAAGCACTTTTGCGTGCTCAATATGGGGGGCATTAAAGCCTAACAAAGAAAGCATCGCACGTTGTCTTTCTGGTAAGGTATGTGAAAAGCCTTTTGATACATAGGGCAATTCATTATAGCTTTTTTTAAGTAAATCGAGTTTTTCCATTTTTATTATTCGGCCTTAAAGGTTAAAAAAGAAGTTAGCGATGCGTTGACAAGGCCATTCTCACATAAGTATGGCGACGACCTCGAATGGCAATCGAATAGGTCATAATGTTTTCAGGCACTGCAATCCCGTAAAACCCCGCATCACCAATATGATAGAGATCTGCCCCAGCCATTTTACTGTTGAGTGCAATTTGTCGGATCGTTGCTTCATCTGCCCCTTCTTGGCTCGTGCCAATGGCGAGTAATGCCAATGCCCCTTTCGCATGGATCAACTGGACATACTTTTCGACTCTTTCGACAGTCATGCCCGGGATCGTACCCGGTGCGGCTAATAAGATGATATCCGCACCGGCATCAATAAAACTGACCAAATCTTGTTCGGAAATCAAACAGCTCCCCGTTTCATTGGCGACACCTGCACCATGCATTTTGCCTGCAATAATCAAACCCTCTTCACCGAATACGTCCCTTGCCCGTTTTATCGCTTGCACAATTTCCGCATTGGTCACGCCTGTTTTGGGGTTCCCCGTTAAACAGACAAAATCAAAACCTAATGTTTTCGCTTGCTTTAATGATGCTGTCGTTGCGAGACGCCCTTTTTCGAGGATATTTAAAGTTTCGATTTGCTCTGCATGTTCATCCACGGGTTCCAAATTAATGCCAATTGGGCGCCCGACTAAGCGTTTTAATTGCCTAACCGCTTGTGTTGGCTCCGTCTCCAAGCCCTGTATTGTGGGGTTAAATACATCAAATAAATTCAACAGAATCAGGTCAGCACCAAATGCCGCCGCTAATTCTGAATTCGTGACATTGGGGTAAAGTGGTTGTACCGCCACCATATTTTCAGACAATATCACGCGTCCTTCGCTAGCACGAATCGATTGCTTTAATTGTTGTCCATTCATCCGTTGAAAGTCAGATGCAGTACAATCTAATAATCGTTTCATCAAGTGGCTTCCTCACTCTTTTCGGCAAACTGATTTTTTCATTGTAACAAGGCGAATTGATTAAAGAAAGCACAGTTTAGTGGTCTGCCCAGAAAAGAAAAAAGCACGAGACTGATGACGCATCTCGTGCTTTCTTTTTTAGTTAACGTGCTAAATTAAAAGGCTAATTCACGATCACCCTGTTCATCTTTAATTCGGTTTGGCAACCCGATTTTATTCAATAAATTCAAAAATGGTTTTGGATCAAGTTGTTCAACATTACGCATTTCGCCGACATCCCATTCACCCGTTGCAATCAGTAAAGCAGCCGCAACAGCAGGTACACCCGCGGTATAAGAAATGCCTTGGCTCCCTACTTCTTCATAGGCTTCTTTATGATCCGCCACATTATAAATAAAGATTTCTTTGTCTTTCCCGTCTTTCTTACCTTTTACCAAGTTACCAATACAGGTTTTTCCCGTGTAGTTAGGCGCTAATGAGGCGGGATCTGGTAACACCGCTTTGACCACTTTAATTGGAATGACTTCAAGCCCTTCCGCTGTTTTGACTGGATGAACAGATAATAAACCAAGGTTTTTCAAGACATTAAACACGTTAATATAATGATCACCAAATCCCATCCAGAAACGAATATTCGGTACATTTAGGTGGGTGGATAAAGAATGTAATTCTTCATGTCCGGTTAAATAAGAGTTTTGCATGCCTACAATAGGTAAATCATCTGTACGTTTGATTTCAAACATCTTATTTGACACCCATTGACTGTTTTGCCAACTCCAGACAGTGCCGGTAAACTCACGGAAATTCACTTCTGGATCAAAGTTGGTGGCAAAATAGCGACCATGACTGCCTGCATTAATATCAATAATATCGATACTTTCTACGCTATCAAATTCATCATTGACGGCATAAGCAGCATAGGCATTGACTACACCCGGATCAAAGCCCGCACTTAAAATCGCTGTGATGTTATTTTGTTTACATAACTCACGACGTTTCCATTCATAGTTAGCATACCAAGGTGGCGTTTCACACACTTTACTTGGATCTTCGTGCATTGCCGTATCAATATAGGCTGCTCCAGTTTCGATACAAGCTTGTAATACTGACATATTCACGAATGATGGACCGACGTTAATCACGATTTGTGATTGTGTTTTTTGAATTAACGCTTTTGTGGCTTCAATATCAAAGACATCGATTTCAAAACAATCAATCGTCGCTGGCACCTTAAAATTGCCTTTTTCCACCACTGAGTCCGCAATCGCTTGGCATTTTTCAATTTTGCGTGATGCAATTGAAATTTTACCGAGCACATCATTGTGTTGTGCGCATTTATGTACCACAACTTGTGATACACCACCAGCACCAATAACCAAAACATTTTTTTTCATTTAGCATTTTCCTCCCAGGTGCCGAGCTTGCTAAAGGATCGGCATAGGCGTTAATAAAAACCTGATACATTTTGAAAACCTAAAAAGTCAATATCAGGCAAGAGCGTTGCGCCACCATGTCACATGGTAACGCAAAAAACAGCATGACCACCGAGTGTCATGTTCATATTTTTGATAAAACGAGCCGCCCTTTTGTGCTTAAGACAAGCTCTCAACATAATCTTGATAGCCAAACGTTTTCACAACATGAATACGTCCATCAAGTTCTTTGATCGCAATGGCGGGCATATTCACGCCATTGAACCAATTTTTTTTCACCATGGTATAACCTGCCGCGTCACAAAATGAGATACGCTCTCCAATTTGTAAGGGTTTCTCAAAACGGTATTCGCCAAAAATATCGCCAGCCAAACACGATTTACCACAAACCATATATTGATGCTCACCTTTTCCTTGGAATGCATCTGGTAATAATTTGGCTTCAGAGCGATAAATTAAAAGATCCAACATGTGTGCTTCTGTTGCGGCATCAACAATGGCTAAGTCTTTACCATTATTGAGAATATCTAAGACAGTAACTTCTAAACTGGTACTCAATGTAATGGCGGCTTCACCGGGCTCTAAATAGACTTGCACGCCAAATTTTTCAGCAAATTGCTTTAACCGCTCGGCAAATGCGTCTAAAGGATAATCTTCGCCAGTAAAGTGAATTCCGCCACCGAGACTGACCCACTCTACCTGAGATAATAATTCCCCAAATTCCTGTTCAATGTGATCTAACATCTCACAAAACTTACCAAAGTCTTCATTTTCACAGTTATTATGAAACATGAATCCATTGATGAATGGCATCACAGTACGGATTTTATTGATATCCCATTCACCTAAACGGCTATGCGGACGAGCAGGATCCGCCAGTAAAAAACTGGAGGTGCTGACACGCGGATTCACACGTAAACCACGCGGTAAATCGGCTGTGTGATCAATAAAGCGCTGTAATTGACTAATTGAATTAAAAATAATTTTATCCGCATTTGCCACGACTTCATCAATTTCGTCATTGGAATATGCCACGCTATAGGCATGGGTTTCGCCACCAAATTTCTCACGACCTAATTTAACTTCATAAAGCGAGGACGAAGTGGTGCCATCCATGTATTGGCGCATAAAATCAAATACCCCCCATGTGGCAAAGCATTTTAGCGCTAACAATGCTTTAGCACCCGATTTTTCACGTAAATAGGCAATTTTTTCCATATTACGTAATAACTTGCTTTTATCAATCAAATAATAAGGGGTTTGTAATGTGCTCATTTTGATTTACCTCTTAGGTCGTGTCCGTCTTGATCAAAGCGCCGTATTATAACTTAGGAATAAGAATGCGCAATTGTTTTCCAGCCATTCTGGCGCAAATTATTGCACCATTGCGCCTAGTGCAAAAATACGCATTTTTTGCTACACTCGCTACACATTTTTACGCTAAAAACAAAATAACGAACCACGTATTATGACAAGCAATTATTCCGCGCAAGAAATTACCGTTCTGAAAGATCTGGAACCTGTGCAACTGCGCCCAGGTATGTATACCGATACCACCCGACCAAACCATCTTGGTCAAGAAGTGATTGACAACAGTGTTGATGAAGCCTTAGCGGGTCACGCGAATAAAATTGAAGTGATCCTACACAAAGATCAATCGTTGGAGGTCATTGATAATGGGCGAGGTATGCCGGTGGATATTCATCCTGTAGAAAAGCTATCTGGTGTTGAAGTGATTTTGACTAAATTACATGCGGGTGGAAAATTTTCCAATAAGAACTATGAATTTTCAGGTGGCTTGCATGGTGTGGGTATCTCGGTCGTGAATGCACTCTCTGAACGTGTTGATGTGACGGTCAAACGAAACGGTGAAGTCTATAAAATTGCATTCGAAAATGGCCGAAAAGTCGAAGAATTAGAGGTGATTGGCACCTGTGGCAGACGTAACACGGGTACCACCGTGCACTTCAAACCGAATCCAAAATATTTTGACAGTGATAAATTTTCGGTTTCTCGTTTACGTCATTTATTACGCGCTAAAGCCGTACTTTGCTCCGGCTTAGAAATAAAATTTATTGATAAAATCAACCAAACAGAAGACTGTTGGTGTTACGAAGATGGCCTCGCGGACTATTTAAGTGAAGCGGTTAATGGTTTAGACACTTTACCTGAAACGCCTTTTATTGGTGATTTTAAAGGGGAAACAGAAGCCGTCAGTTGGGCACTATTATGGCTCCCTGAAGGCGGTGAACTATTGAGCGAAAGTTATGTAAATTTAATTCCAACCATTCAAGGCGGTACCCATGTCAATGGCTTACGCCAAGGCTTATTGGATGCTATGCGTGAGTTTTGTGAATTCCGTAATCTGTTACCGAGAGGGGTGAAACTCACTGCCGACGATATTTGGGAACGTTGTGCGTACGTCCTTTCAGTGAAAATGCAAGATCCACAATTTGCAGGACAAACAAAAGAACGTTTGTCTTCTCGTCAAAGTGCGGTATTTGTGGCAGGCGTTGTCAAAGATGCGTTCAGCTTATGGTTAAATCAACATGTACAACAAGCTGAACTGCTGGCTGACATGGCGATCAGTTCTGCCCAACGTCGTTTACGCGCAGCCAAAAAAGTGGTGCGTAAAAAATTAGTGAGCGGTCCAGCTCTCCCGGGTAAATTAGCCGATTGTAGCCAACAAGACTTAGACAAAACGGAACTCTTCTTGGTGGAAGGGGATTCTGCCGGCGGTTCTGCTAAACAAGCCCGTGATCGCGAATACCAAGCGATTTTACCGTTACGAGGCAAGATTCTCAATACTTGGGAAGTGTCGTCTGAACAGGTCCTCTCATCCAGTGAAATTCATGATATTGCCGTTGCACTTGGTATTGATCCTGACAATGAAGACTTATCTCAACTCCGTTATGGTAAAGTATGCATTCTCGCGGACGCTGACTCCGATGGATTACATATTGCGACCCTACTTTGTGCCTTATTTTTACGTCACTTCCCGAAACTTGTTCAAAATGGGCATGTGTATGTTGCCATGCCGCCCCTTTACCGTATCGATTTAGGTAAAGAGGTGTTTTACGCCTTAGATGAAAGTGAAAAAGACGCCATTTTAGATCGTTTAAAAAGTAAAAAAGGCAAACCAAATGTACAACGTTTTAAAGGGTTGGGTGAAATGAACCCCATTCAATTACGTGAAACCACGATGGATCCCAATACGCGCCGTTTAGTGCAATTGACCTATGAGCTTGAACAAGAAGAACAAGGCGAAACCCTCGAATTGATGGATATGCTCCTCGCCAAAAAACGCGCTGAAGATCGTAAAAATTGGTTGCAAGCAAAAGGGGATCAGGTGGATTTAGCGGTATAGATTGTGGTGATGTTCTTTACTTGTACAAAGAACGTCAGCAAAGAAACACACCTCAGCTAAGGTGCTTATTCGTCACTTCAAGAAAATTTTTAACAGAAAATAAATTGTCCGCGCTCAGCTTTACAAGCTTATTTGTTTAAAAATGATCTTGCCGTTTGGGCAACTTACACGGGGATTTGATGAAGAGATAGGAAGAAGAAAGTGCGGTGCTTTTTTTTAAAAAGTTTTTCCGCCACAAGTAAAATCCGATTTAAAAACAAAAAATAAAACCACATTATGAATACAATCAACTACGAAGGCATTGAACAAACCCCATTACGTGAGTTCACTGAAAAAGCCTATTTAAATTACTCCATGTATGTCATCATGGATCGCGCCTTACCTTTTATTGGCGACGGCTTAAAACCCGTACAACGTCGCATTATTTATGCCATGTCGGAACTCGGCTTAAATGCCGCCGCAAAATATAAAAAATCGGCCCGCACTGTCGGGGATGTGCTTGGTAAATTCCACCCACATGGGGATTCTGCTTGTTATGAAGCCATGGTCTTAATGGCACAACCCTTTTCTTATCGTTACCCTTTAGTGGATGGACAAGGTAACTGGGGCGCGCCTGATGATCCGAAATCCTTCGCTGCCATGCGTTATACAGAATCACGTCTGTCTAAAATTTCTGAGGTATTATTGTCGGAATTAGGACAAGGCACGGTGGATTTTCAACCCAATTTTGATGGGACGCTTGAAGAGCCCCAATATTTGCCAGCGCGTCTGCCGCATATTTTATTGAATGGCACAACAGGGATTGCGGTAGGGATGGCGACCGATATCCCACCACATAATATCAATGAGCTTGCTGATGCCGCAGTGATGTTAATCGATAATCCCAAAGCCAGCTTAGATGATCTCTTAACCGTAGTGCAAGGCCCAGACTATCCGACAGAAGCAGAAATCATTTCATCGAAAGACGATATTCGTAAACTCTATGAACAAGGGCGCGGCTCGCTCAGAATGCGTGCAGTATGGAGAAAAGAGGATGGTGAGATCATTATTACAGCCCTACCACACCAAGCCTCACCATCCAAAGTTATTGCGCAAATTGCAGAACAAATGACCGCCAAAAAATTACCGATGGTTGAAGATATTCGCGATGAAGCAGATCACGAAAACCCAATTCGGATTGTGCTGATACCCCGTTCTAACCGGGTAGATGTGGAGGCTTTAATGGCGCACTTATTTGCCACCACTGATCTTGAAAAAAGCTATCGTGTCAATATGAACATGATTGGTTTAGATAATAAACCTGCGGTGAAAAATCTGGTGCAAATTCTGACGGAATGGCTACAGTTCCGTCGCACCACCGTGACACGTCGTTTACAATATCGCCTTGATAAAGTGTTAGACCGTTTGCATATTTTGCAAGGGTTAATGATTGCTTATCTGAATATTGATGAAGTCATTGATCTTATTCGTCATGAAGATGAGCCCAAAGCCGCATTAATGGATCGTTTCGCATTAAGTGAAACACAAGCGGAAGCGATTTTAAATTTACGCTTACGCCATTTAGCCAAATTAGAAGAACATGAATTACAAGCAGAAAAAGATCGTTTAGAAGAAGAACGTGATAGTTTACAACTCACTTTAGGTTCTGAACGTCGTTTAAATACGTTAATTAAAAAAGAAATTCAACAAGATGCGAAAACTTATGCGAGCCCACGCTTATCGCCATTAGTGCAACGTGCAGAAGCCAAAGCTATTTCCGAAAGCGATATGACGCCGGCTGAACCAGTTACGGTTATTCTGTCCGAAATGGGCTGGGTACGCTGTGCTAAAGGACATGATATTGATGTACAAAATTTGAACTATAAAGCAGGCGATAAGTATTTATCCCATGCCTATGGCAAGAGTAATCAAGTTGCAGTATTTATTGACAGTACGGGACGGAGCTATGCATTGGATCCGTTAAGTTTACCTTCTGCTCGCTCACAAGGCGAACCACTTACGGGTAAACTCAGTTTGCCGGTAGGTGCCAGTGTTGAACATGTCTTAATGGAATCAGATAAGCAATCACTGCTTATGGCATCTGATGCGGGCTATGGCTTTATTTGTCAATTTGAGGATTTGGTCGCGCGCAATAAGGCAGGTAAAGCATTGATTTCGTTGCCAGATAACGCAAAAGTCTTGCCACCACTTCGAATTGATAATGAAAATGCCCGTTTAGTTGCAATGACCTCCGCCGGCAGAATGCTGATTTTCCCGGTGAAAGATTTGCCTTCTTTGGCAAAAGGCAAAGGCAATAAAATTGTGACCATTCCTGCAGCCAATGCTAAAGCGCGTAGTGAATTAGTCGTCCGTTTATTTTTAATCAATGAACAAACAAGCTTAGTCTTTCATTCAGGCAAACGGAAAATCACGTTAAAACCAGAAGATTGGCAGAAATTCTGTGCTGAACGTGGACGTAAGGGCACTCAGTTACCTCGTGGTTTGCATAGTAATGCGGAAATTGAGCTACTCACCCCAGAAAGTGAGTAAAAAAAGAGGGATAGTCCTATCCCTCTTTAATTGAGTTTATTATTGTAAGTGAGATAAACGCTCTTGGGCTAATGTCGCTAATTCGTTTTGCTGAACAGACACTTTTTGATACCAATACACTGCTTGCTTTTTATTTTTCTTGGTTCCTTCGCCCTTTTCATACATCACTGCTAGGCGAAATTGCGCATCATAACTGCCCGCCTCTGCCGCTTTTTTATACCATTTGAAAGCATCGGACAGTCGATTTAATTCATTTTCATAAATTTGTCCTAATACCAACATGGCATCTAATGATCCTGAATTTGCTGTCTGTTCAAATAACTTAATGCTATGTGGAATATCTTGCTTCACCCCATGACCCTGCAAATAAAATACCGCAAGATTATTGATGGCTTTAATACTCCCCTTTTCCGCAGCTTCGCTAAACCACCAATAGGCTTTTTCGAAATCTTGTGGCACACCTTGACCACGTGCATACAAAATACCAAGATTGGCTTGCGCTTGGTAATCGCCTTTTAAGGCAAGTGGTAAAATCAGCTCAAATGCTCGTGTCCAGTTATTTTTATCTGCAGCCTCGCGAATTAACTCTCGACGTGCCTCATCACTCAGTTCTGGTACCCCTTGCTCTGCCCCCAGTGTTGTTGATGCCGTCTGTGGCAAGCCGACGGCCTGTTCAAGATAAACTGGCGCTGACTGTGCTTGCATGACACTGGATAAAAGCACACTGAACATGAACAGAATCGTTTTCTTCATATCAATACCTTATAACGTCGCCGCCAATAGTAAAACCAAAAAGAGCAATGACACGCCCATTTCCACTAACCCCACTTGTTTCACGCTCAGTTTCATTCGAGGTAACCAGATTGCACGGACAAGTGCAGGGAAATAAGCTAATGCGAGCCCATATTGTTGGAAAGGTAAAAATAGCACAACGCAAAGAAAATGAAAAATAATAGATGCGTTTAAATAAAATGGATTTTTGCGTTCACGTAGTACCGATTTGACATACAACGTTGTAGCAATAAAAAATAAGCTTGGGTAAAGTGCCACTAGCCAAATCTGTTGGTCAAATGTGCGTTCAGCAAAATAATACGCAGCCATGCCAGCAATCGCAAAGATAGCAATGCCCGCAAAATCATTTAACAACGCCCGCTCATCTTTTTGTTTCACATAATAAATATTGACGGCCACCAATGGCAGCATGGCTAGCACAAAATACACAATATGCCAGTTATAATAAAGCGCGGGCAACGCAAACAACAGACTTGCCCCGCCATAAATCAGACTCCATTTTATATTCGCCGCCATATTGCGTCCCTTAAATAAATTGAGGAACGGATAGGTCATTAAATAAAGTGCAGCCCACGCTAAGAATAAAAAGCCGTGTTGCCATACAGGCTGAGACGAAAACAAACCATATAAGAATGGCAATAATGCCATCACAATAGCACCATGTTGATTAGAAATAAGTAACTTCATTATTCAGAACCATGCCAAAATTAAGTTGCTTAATTGTAACGAGTTTGATACAAAATAGATATAATCTTTATTTATTATGTCATGAAGAAGAGGACAAAAAGATGGGAAAAGTTCACCGCCTTCACTCAAATGGTCGTTTATCTGAAGTTGCTATTTATAATGGTGTTATCCAGCTAGCTGGACAAGTGCCTGAAAAAACCACGCAAGAAACCGCTTACGAGCAAACCAAAGAAGTATTAGCAATGATTGATCAGCTTTTATCAGAAGTTGGCGCCAAAAAAGCCCAAATTATTCACGCTCAAATTTATCTTGCTGATATGGATTATTATGACGAAATGAATCACGCATGGGATGAATGGGTAGATAAAGAGAATCCCCCAACGCGTGCTACAGTCGAAGCAAGATTGGCTCATCCTGACTGGAAAGTGGAAATTGTACTCACGGCTGCCGCCTGATAGTTAAATGCAATCATGCTATAAAGCAATTTTCCATTCTAAATCGTTCTGTTTTATCTTATACTTGACAGGTTGATTTTCACTGAAAATCAGCCTTTTTTCTTTTACTCTCTGGAAAGCAATCTATGAATATTTATACCTATATTTGTTTTTTATCCGCAATCTCAATATTGATAGGGTTTGTCACACGGAAACTCAGCGATAAAATCCAATACACTATCGCCATTACCGCCACCTCCATCGTCGTTTCTGTTCTCTTCCTCATTTTCGGTCACCTTTCTTGGTTTAAATTAGACATCATTGCAATACAAGTCATGGAACAACTTGATTTCAAAAGTTTTCTACTCAATGGTATCCTTGGCTTCTTATTATTTGCTGGTGCATTAGGTATCAAACTGCCGGTATTGAAAAACCAAAAATGGGAAATTACGGTATTTGCCCTGTTTTCCACACTGGCCTCAACGTTCATCATTGGTTTCTTCCTTTACAGTATTGCTTATCTCATCGGTTTACCCATTGATCTGATCTATTGTATTTTATTTGGTGCCTTAATCTCGCCCACCGATCCGATTGCCGTCCTCGCGATTATCAAGAATTTAAAAGCACCCAAACGTCTTTCTATGCAAGTCGAAGGGGAATCCTTATTTAATGACGGGGTAGGCTTGGTGATTTTCACCACCATTTTTGCCGTCGCCTTTGGTGGACATGCGCCAACATTAGCAGGCATGACAGAGTTGTTCTTACAAGAAGCCGTAGGCGGTATTTTGTTCGGTCTAGTGATTGGTTTTGTGGCGCATTTACTGATTTCATCAACAGATGATGGTAGCCTAGAAATTTTATTAACCCTCACGATTCCAACTGCGGGTTTTATGTTAGCCAATATGTTGCATGTATCTGGTGCATTAGCGATGGTCGTAGCAGGCATTCTCATCGGCAACTGGACGCGATATACCGGTTTCTCAAAGCAAAGCCAACGCTATCTCGATCATTTTTGGGAAATGATTGACCACTTTTTAAACTCTCTTTTATTCTTATTAATCGGTTTAGCATTGCTTTTAGTCGATTTTGGTCCACAAGGCTTTCTTCTCATGTTGTTAGCTATTCCAATTTGTTTAGTCGGTCGCTATATCAGTGTATGGCTGCCTTTTAAAGTCATGCAACGTTTCCGTTCGTATAATCCTTATACACTACGTATTCTGACCTGGGGCGGATTGCGGGGCGGTTTATCCCTTGCGATGGCATTATCTATTCCGAAAGGCATGTTATATATTGAACATATTGGAATGGATGTACGGGATTTATTATTAGTGATGACCTATGCGGTGGTGACCTTCTCAATTTTGGTACAGGGGTCGACAATTGAAACGATGATCAAAAAATCCAAAGAAAGTATTTTGCATAAACGTGGTTATGTGGGATTGCACCCTAATAAATAAACAAGTAAAAAAACGCCCTCAAACTTGAGGGCGCAAAAATTTTCACAAAATTGACCGCACTTAAACGGGTTTCACCGTAGAAAAGTCGATTTCCGCACTAAATTCTTGTAAAAAAAGTTGTAGTTTGTCATCTTGCAATAAATCTTGTCTCGCTTTTTCTCGTAACGCTTTGTATGTTTGGCGATACCATTCTGTGGGCGTCAGATTTTCAGTCTCTGTCGGGGTGATAACAACAGTCACACTTTGTTGTTGTAATTGGCTCAATGCGTGTTGCAACTGTTGCTGCGCATTTGCCGTATGTAAATGCGCCTTGTGTGCTCGCACACCAAGATGATAAGTGTCGCCGTCTTGCGCAAGGAGAAGGCAATTTAAAGCTAATTCTTTGGTTAAATTCTGAATTGCCAGTGATTCAACAAGATCTGTCCAGTGGTCTTGTTTTCGAGTCATCTCAATGACTTTTGCACGCAATTCGGGGGTGATATCTTGTTCTAAGCTCTGTTTCAAGGCTGAGGGCTTCATGCCCTCTTGTGTTTTAGCTAATTCTGGATTACGCCACTCCCAACGATAGGTTTCTGCCAACTGGCTATTATTCATTTCATCCTCGTCTTCCTCTGGCTCTGTTTGGCTTACCGCTTGTGAAATGACGGTCTTGAATGCGGTTGCGGATACCGTTGCTTTCGACGTTGTCTGGACAGATAATGCTGTCACTTTATCCTTTATTCGGCTCGCGCTATGCGCATAACTGTCAATGACCGGCAATGATGTAGGCGGCACAACTTCAGCTTGCAAACTTGCTGTCTGTGCTAGACTTTCTGAAGTGAGGTTAGGCTTTTTTTTTTCTGTTTTTGGGCTGATCGTTAAATGGTCTAATTTATCAATTTGCGCTAAAGCATCGAACGCGGGTGAATAAGCCTCACTCTCTTCCACTTGATTAAGTGTAGAAGAAAGCTGTTCCACAACGGGTGCATTCGCGTGTTCTGTTGCCACTGCAGTCGATTTCAGCTGACTTTTATATTGCGATTTAATCGCTTGAGAAACCACTGGCACTTCAAGATAACCCGGAGATGGCTGCACCTCGTTTGCTATTGGCGTGGAATCAGGTTGCGCAGTCGGCGCAATGGTCATTAATTTAGGATGAAAGGCTAACGCACGTAATAAGGTCATTTCGACCCCAATACGACGATTTGGTGCATACGGCAGTTCTTTACGTCCTGTGAGCATCACTTGATAAAAAAACTGCACGTCTTCAGGGGAAATGTGGCTAGCTAAAAAGCCAATTCGACTGGCATCATCAATCTGTGAGCTTGGTAATAACTGTTGCATCGCAATTTTATGCAGGTTTTCACCGATATCACGCAATAATTCATCCCAATCCCCCCCTTTTTCGGCAACCGCTTGTATCCCTTTCATCACCGCCTCACCCTGCCCTTGCTGTAGGGCATGGATAATCTCTAATGCTTGCTCGTCATCAAGCAAACCTAACATTTCCTGCACAACCGTTAAGGTAATATTGCCATTACTCATCGCAATCGCTTGATCCGTTAAACTTAAACTATCTCGAATACTCCCTTGTGCGGCTTTGGCTAACTTCTCTAAAGCAAGAAATTCAAAGGGTAGGTTCTCTTGGCTGAGAATAAATTCAAGGTGTTGTGCAATTTGTTGCTGTTCCAAGGCTTTTAAATGAAACTGCATACAGCGGGATAAAATAGTAATCGGTAGTTTTTGTGGATCCGTAGTCGCCAATAAGAATTTGACGTACTCAGGCGGTTCTTCTAAGGTTTTCAATAAAGCGTTAAACGAATGACGGGAAAGCATGTGGACTTCGTCGATCAGGTAAACTTTATAGCGTCCTTGTACTGGTTTGTATTGTACATTATCCAATAATTCACGCGTATCTTCGACTTTGGTACGTGATGCGGCGTCAATTTCAATCAGATCAATAAAGTTTCCTTGCTCAATCGCTTTACAATGTTCACATTCCCCGCAAGGCTCTGCTGTCACACCGTGAATACAATTTAAGCCTTTCGCAAATAAACGAGCTATCGAGGTTTTGCCAACACCACGCGTGCCAGAAAAGAGATAGGCATGATGCAAGCGATTTTCTTTCAACCCATTAGAAAGCGCGGTCAAAATATGTTGCTGTCCCACGACTTCACTGAAGGTTTTTGGTCGCCATTTTCGTGCCAATACTTGATAACTCATTTATTTTCCTTTCTTAAATCCTCTGGGAAGACAATTAATGTCCAGCAAAATCCACCAAAGTGTAGGCATCAATACCTAACGCTTTTAAACGTGCCTCACCCCCTAGGTCAGGTAAGTTAATCACAAATGCTGCATCTTTGACCTCGCCACCTAAACGTTGGACTAATTTTGCTGTCGCTTCGACCGTGCCACCAGTCGCTAATAAGTCATCAATAATCAACACTTTATCTTGTGCATTAATTGCATCAGTATGGATCTCAAGCGTATCTTGCCCATACTCTAACTGGTAGGTTTGTGAAATGGTTTCACGGGGTAATTTACCTGGTTTTCTGACTAACACAAAAGGCACATTTAATGCCAAGGCAACAGGGGCACCAAAAATAAAACCACGTGATTCAGTTCCTAATACTTTTGTGATCCCTTTTTCTTTATAACGTGTCACAAAAAGCGCAACAACGCTTTGAAAAGCCTCAGGGACTTCTAACAAACTGGTAATATCACGAAAAATAATCCCTTCTTTGGGATGATTTGGAATAGACTTAATGGAAGATTTAATCAAAGCAAGTTTATCGTTCATTTTTTTGCCTAATAAGTGCGGTTAAAAATAAAAATTATTCTGTGATTTCAAATGGATAAAAATAGCCGTTAACACAGAAAGACAATCAATAGGTTGCGCGCCATTTTCGCAAAAAATGCCTGGCAACTCAACTTTTTCTATAGGCTTTACACCTTATCCCTCCGCCCCGTTTATCCAACTCATAACGTGATAAAAGGAAAGGAGCATTGGTTTTTTGGCTGACTTAAGCATAAATGTCGGCACCGTCTTTACGGGTTTTTAATAAGCGTAAAATCCAAACATATTGTGCTGGCGTGGCAGTGACAAAACTTTCAATTTCTTGATTCATCGCACGAGCCGCTTGCTCTGGATCATCGCTTAAGCTCATCGCGGGATGAATTTCAATTTCATATTTGCCTGATAACGCATTATAGCGCGGAAACATCGGGATCACAGCCGCCTTTGCTAAACGTGCGATTTTATTGATACCAGGTAAAGTGGCTTTGTATGTCGCAAAAAAATCGACAAACACACTAAGCTCTGCGCCATAATCTTCATCTGGTAAATAATAGCCCATATCACCTTGCTTGACGTGATTTAAAAACGGTTTAATACCATTTTGGCGAGCATGCATTTTGCCCCCAAAACGTTGGCGCGCTACGGTCCATAACCAATCCACTAAAGGATTACGATGTGGGTTATACATCGATGTCATTGGCATCCCATGCGTATGTAAAATAATCCCAGAGGCATCAATTGCCCACGCATGAGGAACCAATAGAATAATATTTTTGCCTGCTTTACGTGCTGCATGAATATGCTCTAAGCCAGTAAAACAACTTCGACGTTGTAAATGTTGCTTAGAGCGTATTGCGATTTCCCCGATTCCCAACATGACTTGCGTCACTATCACAAACATGTCTTCAATCGTCTGTTCACGTTGTGCATTCGTCCAATGAGGAAAACAATATTGCAAATTAATCTTCGCACGGTGACGTTGCTTTTTCGCTTTACGCGCCACAATTTTACCAATTTGGCTAGCTAACTTATCGCGTAAACGAAAGGGTACAAAAGCAAGTAAAATCAAGCCTAAAATACCTAACCAAATGAGCCAATATTTTGGATGCAAATAGGCCCATGAAAACTGTGGCTGATAGCCGCTACGAGCCGTTAAACGTGTATCTTCTTCTGACATTACCCTTCCTATTAGCTAAACCAACCTTGATCATAGGCCATTTTTATCGTCATCATAAATGACATGACCACCACCATTGGGCGAATTAATGTTTTCCCTTTACTGAGTACCATTTTGGCGCCTAAGTTTGCCCCGATAAATTGTCCAGCCATCATCGCGAATCCGACACTCCACATAATCTGCCCCCCAATTAGAAAAAAGATCAAGGAAGCGATATTTGAGGTAAAGTTTAAGACTTTCGCATGGGCAGTGGCTTTAGTGAGGTTGAACCCCAATAACATCACGAAGGCTAAGCTCAATAAAGAGCCCGTTCCTGGTCCAAAAAAACCATCGTAAAAGCCAATACCGAGTCCAGCACTCAGCGCAAAAGCCAGATAAGAAATCCGCTTTTGGCGATCCTCATTGCCCAGTGTAGGACTAAATAAAAAATACAAACCAATCGCGAGAATTAAAAAAGGTAAGACTTTCTTAATAATGGCACTATCAACAAGCTGGATTAAAATCGTGCCGAATGACGCGCCAATAAAAGTCATCAATAAGATCAACCAAACTTCGCGTAAATTGACCGCTCTTTGACGCAAAAAATATAAGCTCGCAGAAAATGACCCGCCACAAGCCTGTAATTTATTCGTTCCCAGTGCTAGCGCAGGCGGCATACCCGTCATTAACAATGCAGGAATGGTAATTAAGCCACCACCGCCCGCAATCGCATCAATAAAACCGGCAACGAGGGCGACAGCAAAAAGTAATACCATTACATTCATTCCAATTTCCATTTGTTTTCCTTATTCCAACCATTCACTACGATTAGGCGCATTTAAGATTTGTTGACATAACGGTGGTGCTTGTGGGATCGCTTTCGGCTCACTTGGGGTTTTACCTGGTTTCGGTGGCTCAAACCACGAATATAATTCTGCACCACATCCATCGCCGGCAGGGACGGGTGTTTGATTCTCACAGTAACTTGCCCCCTTTGGACAAGTTAAGCGCACATGAAAATGTGAGTCATGACCAAACCAAGGACGTACTTTATGCAACCAAGCTCGCTGATTGCCTGCCGTCTGACAGAGTTTCAGTTTAATCGCTGGATTGACAAAAATACGCGTCACCTTCGGATCTTCTGCGGCTAACTTAATTAGTAAAGCATGATTGTTGTTCCAAACGCGCTCATCTACCCGCTGGGCTTTACGATCAACTACTAGCAAGCCTTTGCCGTCAGAATTCAGGGCATCTTGATCAGACATCGTCCCCATACGGAGCCAAATATCCGCATCTAAGCCCATTTGATGACTGGCATGCCCCGTTAAGAAGCGCCCGCCTCCTGGCATCGCAATATCACCAATCAACATGGTCGGTAACCCTGCGGCTTTGACTTTTTTGCCTAAACGCTGCAAATAGTCAATCATCTCAGGGTGACCATAATACCGGTTGCGATTTTTACGAATCACCTGATAGCCCTCACCTTTATAGGGTAAGGCTTGTGCGCCAATAATACAGCCATTGGAATAACTCCCAATAGGTTCAGGACTCCCTGGAATTGGGCGCTTGATTTTCTGCCATTCTTGTGGCGAAGCAGACGCGAAACTACCCAGTAAACTGAAAAGTGCGGTCAATATCACCACAATGTTCACACATTTTTTCATCATAGTCGTGGATGTCATTCCTCAATTAAACCTCATTTTGGCGCCATCCTTTGCACGTTATGTTAACAATTATCTATTTTGTGCTTTATGTCGTAATAAATGATCGAGTAAGACAATCGCGACCATGGCTTCGGCAATCGGTACAGCACGAATTCCCACACAAGGATCATGGCGTCCTTTAGTCACCACTTCCACAGGCTGATTAGCAAGATTAACCGAACGCCCTGGAATCGTGATACTGGAAGTCGGTTTTAGGGCAATTGTGGCAATAATCGGTTGACCCGAGCTAATCCCGCCCAAGATCCCCCCCGCAAGATTAGATAAAAAACCGTCTGGCGTCATTTCATCGCGATGCTCAGAACCACGCTGATTGACAACCGCAAACCCATCACCAATTTCTACTGCTTTCACCGCATTAATGCCCATCAACGCGTGCGCGAGATCCGCATCTAAACGATCAAAAACGGGTTCGCCTAAACCTACAGGCACATTCTCTGCCACTACCGTTAATTTTGCCCCAATCGAATCACCGTCTTTTTTCAGCTGACGAATGAGTTCATCAAATTTTTCGACCGCACTTGGATCAGGACAAAAGAACGGATTACTGTTGACGTATTGCCAATCAATCTGCGCAATTGCTTGTGGTGCAATCGCCACATCTCCAACTTGAGCCAAAAAGCCTCTTACCTCCACTCCAAAATGTTCACGTAAATATTTTTTCGCAATGGCGCCTGCGGCAACCCGCATGGCGGTTTCTCGAGCAGAGGAACGCCCACCACCACGATAATCACGAATGCCGTATTTTTGTTGATAGGTAAAATCAGCATGGCCTGGACGAAAACGATCTTTAATGTCTCCATAGTCTTGAGAACGTTGATCTGCATTTTTGATGATCATGCCAATACTGGTTCCCGTCGTTTTTCCTTCAAACACACCAGATAAAATCTGTACTTCATCATCTTCACGACGCGGTGTAGTATAACGCGATGTCCCCGGTTTACGGCGATCTAAATCAGGTTGAATATCCGCTTCGGATAGCATCATCCCTGGCGGTACACCATCGACAATACAGCCTAGTGCAATACCATGCGATTCACCAAACGTTGTGACTTGAAACAATTGCCCAATCGTATTTCCTGCCATTTTTTTATCCTTCTTGTTTCTGAATTGGAAAACATTGTTGATTTAACTTAATCTCTTCGTTGGTCACTTGATTTTTGATAAACACATCCAACTGATTAAATGAAATATCAATATTATTTTCTTCAAATAAGCTATTAATACGACGATTTAAGCAATCTACTGTCGGATTGCGATCCGCCAATTTACCGACATATAAACGCAATTCATGATCCAACGAACTTGCCCCAAAGTTTAAGAAATATACTACTGGCTCTGGATCGTTCAATACACGATCACATTCTGTCGCAGCTTGTAGCAATAAGCGTTTGGTTAATTCCAAATCGGATCCATAGCCTACACCAACACGAATCACCACACGCGTAATCGAATCATTAAGTGCCCAGTTGACCAAACGTTCTGTCACAAAGGCTTTATTAGGCACAATCACTTCTTTGCGATCAAAGTCAATTAAGGTGGTCGAACGAATACGAATACGCGACACAGTACCTGAATATTCACCAATCGTGATCACATCACCAATGCGCACCGGGCGCTCAAATAAGATGATTAAACCTGAGACAAAGTTAGCAAAGATTTCTTGTAAACCAAAACCTAGACCGACAGATAAGGCCGCAAATAACCATTGTAATTTCGACCATGACATGCCTAAAGTTGAAAAGGCGACGCCCGCACCAATCGCAATAATAAAATAGGTCGCTAATGTGGTAATGGTATAAGGCGTACCTTGGGAAAAACTCACTCTTGAAAACACTAATACTTCAAGTAAACCGCCAATATTACGCACTAATGCATACATCGCAATTAAAATCACGACCGCCAGTAACAGATTCAATAAGGTAATGGATTCCATCACTGTTCCGGCGGCGGTGGTCACACTTTGTTGCCATAAAGTCACACCTTGTAAGTAGTACGCCACAGTGACCAAATCAGACCAAACCCAATACAGCATGCCTAATAAAATGACGGTTAAAAACAGATCCGTAACACGTAATACTTGATCTTTGACTTGCGCAATCCCCAAACTCTCATTTTGCTGTAACTCTAGTCCAATACTCAATTCTTCTTCCGTATTGACTTTTGGCTGAGCTTTTTGCTCGATTTTTTCTTTCAAACGATTGTAAGATAAACGACGCGAGGATACGGTTAAACCACGATGAATCACGTTTTTTAATACTAACCAAGTGACAACCACAAAATAAGAGGACATTAAATGTTCCATCAAATTCAGTGCCGTATAATAGTAGCCCATCACAACGAGGATAATCAGAATAATCGGTGCTGCAACAAGGAAAAAACGCCCCATTTTTAACACCATGTGAATTGATTTGGTCCTGTCTTCAGAGGAATTTTCGTAGGACTTCACCGCATGTTGAATACGTGGGCCAATAATTAACAAGGAAATAAACAAGACAGAAATGGTCATCACCTGACCAATCACATCATTGGTAATCCCTGTTTCTAAATGCGTAAAAATCGAGGCATTAATCCATAATGCCGAGATCCAAACAGAGCGACTAAATACACGATAAAAGCGATCGACACTTTCCTTTGGCATACTGAAATGACGATACGCAATACCGTTCGGCCGTAACAGCGATAGCATAAAGGCAAAGAAACACCAATAAACGCTCATGCTGATGACCCAATTGGCTAAATTCAATGGTTCAGCAAAACACAGATACACCATCAACACGAGCACCGCGCTAAAAATGAATGTGCTCGGTAAACATAATACCAACGTCCATAAAATGGCTTCCGGTGTATGCCATTGACTATCCGAATTCAGGGTATTAATTTTTTGATTAATATTCGTTAAACGTCGTTTAATTTTTGCTTTCTGTAGTTGAATCAAAAACGTGAATACCAGTAATAGCGCGATAATTAATGCTGCTGGCACGACATTTTCACGCCAATTGGAAAAATCAATTTGCTTAATAATCTCCGTCACTTGCACTTGAACTGCAGGTAAAAATTGTTTGACCCAATCTAAATCCATTGGGGCATTACTTTTTACCCAAAAACTTTGTTGCTGTAGTTTACTTTGCAGTTGGTCACTAATTAACGCCACTTGCTTTTGGTTAAGCTCAATATTAATCACCAGATTAAGTTGGTTATTGAGTAAACTAATAATGTCAGATAACAATTTACGACGCTCTTGTAAAATGGACTCTAAGCTCGCTTTTTCTTGCGCAGTAAAACGCACCTGTTGTTTTTTCTCAAGTGTGGCAATATAACCTTGCGGATCATAAAGATTATCTCGCATCTCCGTCAGATCAAAAATACGCACACGTAAATCGGTAATACGTTTGGATAGCCCCGCGATCATTTCATCTTGTGGTAACAGATCTTTTTGTTTATTAATAATTCGTGACAACACTAATGAACCTTGTAACGCACTAATTTGATCTTCAATATTACGTTGTGTCTGTTGCAAGTTATTTAACACATTTTTAATGCGTAAATTATCTTGCGATAAGGTATTCATTTCCGTGGTTTGTTGTACAAGTGTTTGGCTTAAACGCACATTCTGCTCTAATTGATTCGCCACTTCAGGATGAGTCGCACCTTTATTTTCTAATTGCGACTTGGTGAGTTGCTCAACTTGCTGTTGCGATTCTTTTAGATATTGTTGGTTAATCGCGTCCTGTAGATTTTTGGTTTGTTCTTGTAATTGCGTGATCTCTAAATTTTTGTCTTCTAGCTGTAAAGTGTATAACGTGGTTAATACATTATTACCTTGTAATAACAATTTATTAAAACTGTTTTGCGATTCTAATAAGGCTAATTCCGTTTCTAACTTCACTTTCCCACTTGGTAAGGTATCTGCATTCGCCAATAACTTATTAATTTCTTGTACACGTGTTAAATTTGCATTGAGTGTGACTTGAGCACGTTCTGGCGCCGTGCGAAGCGTGACTAATTCGGTATTCAATCCTGTTGCATCAACTTGAGCTTGTTGTAATGCTTGTTGCGTATTCAATAATTTGGCTTGTAAATCAGCCAAAGACAATTTTTCAAATTGTGTTGCTGAAGGCACCGGTGTGCTTTTTAGAGTTTCCAAACGTTTTTGTGCTTTTACGGTTTGTTCTGCTGCGCCATCAATACGTGCCTCTAAGTCTTTAATCTCCGCCTTTTGTTTGTCAATTTTTGCCAATAAGCTCAAAGTGTCTTCTAAATTTTGTACCACAAGCTTACTGTTGGCATCATTTTGATCGGCGCCTTTAGCAATCTTGATTTGGGACTGAATATCATTTTGTGTTGGAAGTTGAGCGAATGTATATGCATTGAAAATAAAGCATAAGCTCAGGGCCCAAAAGGCCCTTTTAACTAAATATGTTTTTTTCATTCGTGAGTTCCTAGTAAATCCTGTAATACTAATTTTAATGTTGTTCGAGAAATTTTAATGGCACCTTGTTGTAATCGTTGTGTGTGCAAAGGAAAATAATCCACAGGATGCTTAAATTTTTCCAATTTATCCGCAAGCCAAAGCGTCAATGCCTCAACTAACGCATCTGAAAAGGGCTGAGAAAATTCGATGAAGGCGACGGGGCGTTGCCCAAACTCAGGATCGGCTTTCGGCAATACAAACACTTGTTTGACAAATTGCCATTGCTGAATCACCCGTTCGATTTCCTCAGGTTGTATATTTTCCCCACCGGAAATGAACATATTATCAATTCGTCCTAAAATTACCAACTCATTATCACGCCAAATGCCTTTATCTTTTGTGGCAAACCACCCTTGTGTATTCATGAAGGGCACAATCTCCCCATTTTGCCAATACCCAAGCGCTAATCCCGCACCTTTCAGCCAAATTTCTCCCTCAACGAGTCGATATTCACGTCCTAGCAGGGGCCGCCCCACGCCTATTTTTTCATCACTTCGTTTCGCAAATATGGTCGACGCCATCTCCGTCATCCCATATCCAGAATAACTTTGCACACCCCATTTTGTGAGCTGTGAAGTCAAGGTCGTAGGAATCTGCGCCCCACCAAGTAAAATATGCCGCGTTTTTAAGGTCTCTTTTGAAATGCGGTGCGCTTGCCAATAAGCCAATAAACGCTGTAACTGGGTCGGTACCAATGAAACATGTGTCGCCTGCCCAACAGAAGCATAAAAATCCGTTTGCGGAAAATACAATACTGCCCCCGCTAGTAACCAACGCCAAACAATGCCTTGCCCTGACACATGATATAAAGGCAAAGAAAGTAGCCATGACGCATTTGCGTCAAACTGCATGAGTTCACAAACGCCTTTGGCATTATCTAAATGCGCTTGTAAATGATGGACAGCAGCCTTAGGCATACCACTGGATCCCGAAGTTAAGGTCATCGTAGCAGGGATAAGAAATTTTTCAGCATCTGACCGCACTTCTGGTTCAAGTTGTTCCGCGGTCACATCTGCATCCAATAAAATCCGCTGGCAACCCGTCAAGGATAAGGAATCTGAGGTATAATAAAATTGACTGTCTGTTGCAACACAATATTGCTGTATTTTCTCGACGGGGAAAGCGGGATTGAGTGGCAACACCCGAGCGCCAAGCTGAATAGTCGCTAAATAAAGAAATAAGATGGTAATGTCATTCTTACCACATAGTGCCACACCAGAATGCGAGGTCACACCATGCGATTGGAGAAGCTTGGCATAGTGACTGATTTGTTCAGAAACTTGTTGCCATGTAAAAACCTCGCCTTGCGGATCACGCAAGGCGATTTGGTTTCGTTTATTCGGATCACGTGCGAATTGTTGCCAAGGAAACATAACTAATTGGCAACAAAATACGCGCGCACTTCTTCAATTAAATCCGCGGGTAAATGCATCGATTGCATTGCCCCTTCTAGCATCAACATTTTGCGACCACTATTAGTATTGGTGATCACCCAATAGGGGGTATCTGGAATTTGCTTTGGCTTGGTGTGGTTACCCGCCATCAATAAAGTCCCTTCATCACGCGCAAAATAAACACGGGTACGGCCTTGCAATGATTCTGTCGCTTGTGCAAAACTTTCTGGATTGGTGCGATACAGTACACGCAAAATATTCAGAAAACGGACGACGGCTTTCGTTTCCTGTTGAAAAGCTTCAGAATGAAGTAAGTCACGCACTTTAACCGTTACATGCTGAATGGCTTCGTCCGATTGTTTTTTCGGTAATACTGTCGGTGCCTCAAAAACAGTTTGCGTTGAGGTTGAAACAGGCGCTTGTGTAGGCGTTGCCACAACCTCTACTTCTTTAACTGGAACAGAATGTGCCTCTGTTTTTTCAACGGCTTTATTAGAAAAATTAAGCAAACGGCGCAAAATATCCGATGCGCTTTCACCAATAGACTGCGTTTGACTCGCAATATATTGATAAAGCTCTTCATCAACTTCAATAATTTTCATTTTTTCCTCCACTTGCTTGATCTCTTTCAGATTTTGCAACATTATAACGACTTATTTACAAATACTCTATATACAAATTATGCCTGAGAACAATTTACTGCATTTTCAATTTCATCAGTTAAAACAAGATATTAATGCGCCTACTTTAGTCTTTATTCATGGTTTATTTGGTGATATGAATAATTTAGGCATTATCGCCAGAGCTTTTAGTGAAAAATATTCTATTTTACGTGTCGATTTACGCAATCACGGACAAAGTTTTCACCACGAAGACATGAACTATGCCTTAATGGCAGAGGATCTTGCCAATGTCATCCAAGCACTAAAACTCGAAAAGGTGATTTTAATCGGGCATTCTATGGGCGGAAAAACCGCTATGAAAATGACCGCACTTTATCCCCACTTAGTCGAAAAACTGATTGTTATTGACATCGCTCCGGTCAGTTATGATCACCATTGTCATGATGAGGTGTTTGCAGGTCTCTTTGCCACCAAACACGCTCAACCGAAAACACGGCAAGAAGCCAAACCCTTTTTAGCTCAACATATTTCTGAAGACGCGATCCAACAATTTATGTTGAAGTCTTTTGATCCTCGAGCCAAAGACTATTTCCGTTTTAATCTCAGCGCACTACATAACAATTATGCCCATATTATGGATTGGCAACCTTGCTACAGTAACGTGCCTACCTTCTTTATTCGTGGTGGACAATCAAACTACATTAAAACGGAAGATACACCACATATTCTCGCCCAATTTCCACAGGCGACAGCCTTCACCATTAATGGTTGTGGACACTGGGTTCACGCTGAAAAACCTGAGTTTGTCATCCGCGCAATTGAAAGATTTTTAATATCAAATAAATAGCCAAAGCGTGCAGAAATTCGTGTTTTAATCCCATATAAATTGTGTTATAGTTCAGCATTAATTTAGTTGTGGCTTATCATTCTCACTTAGCCACAGATTTTCAGTGATTTGATAGATGGCAAAACAAGACGCAGATTGTATTACATTGGATCTGTTTGCTAATACTCGCAAAGTTGGACGCCCAAAAACAAATCCACTGAGTCGTGAACAACAAATTCGTATTAATAAACGTAATCAGTTAAGACGGGATAAATCCATTGGGTTAAAACGTGTCGAGTTGAAATTGCATACGGATTTGGTGGAACAACTAGAAGATTTAGCGGCAAATTTGCAGGTTAGTCGATCAGAATTAATTGTAACAATTTTACAAGATTATTTTAATATTCAAGAAGATAGGTAGCAGAAATGGCTGTTGTTGGTTTATTTTATGGCAGTGATACAGGCAATACCGAAAATATTGCCAAAATGATTCAAAAACAACTGGGTAGTGACTTAGTTGATGTACGCGATATTGCAAAAAGTACAAAAGAAGATATTGAAGCGTATGATTTTCTGATGATTGGGATTCCCACTTGGTATTATGGTGAAGCTCAATGTGATTGGGATGACTTTTTCCCGACCTTAGAACAAATTGATTTTACCGATAAATTAGTGGCTATTTTTGGCTGTGGGGATCAAGAAGATTACGCAGAATATTTCTGTGATGCGATGGGAACAGTGCGCGACATCATTGAACCTAAAGGCGCTATCATTGTCGGTCATTGGCCAACAGAAGGTTATCACTTTGAAGTTTCGCAAGCATTAGTCGATGAAAATACTTTCGTAGGATTATGTATTGATGAAGATCGTCAACCTGAACTCACCGCGGAACGTGTTGAAAAATGGGTTAAGCAAGTGTTTGACGAAATGTGTCTCGCGGAACTGGCTTAATCGCAAAATAATTAAGGGGCTACTATGTCTGAAGAAAATATTAAACTGTTGAAAAAAGCGGGGTTGAAAATCACCGAACCTCGTTTAACCATTTTGGCGTTAATGCAAGAACATCAAGAAGAACATTTCTCCGCAGAAGATGTTTATAAAATGCTCCTTGAAAGAGGTGAAGAGATTGGCTTGGCGACCGTTTACCGTGTCTTAAACCAATTTGATGAAGCTAAAATTCTGATTCGTCATAATTTTGAAGGCAATAAATCCGTCTTTGAACTTGCCCCAACCGAACATCATGATCATATCATTTGTGTTGATTGCGGCAAAGTATTTGAATTTAATGATGATATTATTGAAAAACGTCAACGTGAAATTACCAAACAACATGGTATTGAATTAGCCACACACAGTTTGTATCTTTATGGCAAATGTAGTAATGTCAAGAAATGCGATGAAAATAACAAAAAATAGAAACCAGACAAATTAACGCAAATAAAAAGTGCGGTATAAATTTTCAACTTTTATACCGCACTTTTTTTCAATCTTGCCTATCGCCACAGAACTATGGTTTGTAAATGGTTTCTACCCCTTCTTCGTCTTCTTCTGACCAGTCATCCCAATCATCGTCTTCATCATCAAACTGATGTTCCGCTAATTGTGCTTGGTGATATTCATCCCATTTAAATTTCACTTCTGCGTCTTCCGTTTCTGATTCAGCTTCATGACGTGGATTGGCTTCAATAAAGTCCATAATATCGCGACACAGTAGTTGAACATTTTTACCAGTGACGGCAGAAATCAGGTAATAGTCATCCTCCCACCCCAAACGTTCAGCAATCACTTTAGCACGTTCTTGTGCTTCTTCATCACTCATCGTATCGATTTTATTAAATACTAGCCAGCGTGGCTTATCCGCAAGAGTTTCACTATATTGAAAGAGTTCCGACTCAATAATGGCAATATTATCCGCTGGATCACTTTCATCAATGGGGGCAATATCAACCAAATGAATTAATACACGACAACGCTCTAAATGTTTTAAGAAACGAACACCTAACCCAGCGCCTTCAGCCGCGCCCTCAATTAATCCCGGGATATCTGCCACCACAAAGCTATGGTTTTCATCTACCCGTACCACCCCTAAACTTGGGACTAATGTCGTAAAAGGATAATCTGCAACTTTAGGTTTTGCAGCTGAAACGGCTCGAATAAACGTGGATTTTCCAGCATTCGGTAACCCTAGCATCCCCACATCCGCTAATAACATTAACTCTAACTGCAAATCACGTTTTTCACCTGGTGTGCCATTGGTTTTTTGACGTGGCGCACGGTTAACCGAAGATTTAAAACGTGTATTCCCTAAACCATGGTAACCGCCTTTGGCGACTAGCATTTTGGCCCCATGTTTGGTTAAATCACCTAAGACTTCCTTGGTATCATTATCGATCGCACGAGTTCCCACTGGTACCCTTAAGGTAATATCATTACCACGATGTCCAGTACAACCCGCACTGCGCCCATTTTCACCACGTCCCGCAGCAAAACGTTTTTCAAAGCGATAATCAATTAAGGTATTGAGGTTTTCATCAGCGACTAAATACACATCACCGCCATCTCCCCCATCACCGCCATCTGGTCCACCTTTCGGGATATATTTTTCACGTCGGAAGCTCACACAACCATTACCACCATCACCCGCTTCAACGCGAATTAGTGCTTCATCAATAAATTTCATTCTTTCTCCTAACGCTTAATAAATTTGTGCCCAATAGCAGAGGTAATTGCACCTAAAACAACTATCAATGCACCAATATAACTGATTGAATTTAAATCTGGTTCTACAAAGTACTGTGGGTAAAAGAGATATAATAAATACGAAAATAAAATAGTAAAAAGTGGCATTAAGGTAATCACCACACTCACTTTTGAAATATCCCAACGGTTGAGTGCTTCTGCATAAGCACCATAACCCACAAGCGTATTTAAACAACAGTAAATAAAACAAAATAGCGTCCAACCACTCAGTGATGCCACTTCTTGGATCGCTACAAAGGGCGTGAAAACAAGCACACACCCGATATAAATCACAAATAAAATCTGTTGTGAATTAAATTCACGTAGCATTAATTTTTGCGCAATACCATAGATACTCCAAACCAATGCGGCAGAAGCAGCCAAAAAGATCCCCGTTGAATAGGCATTCACGCTTAAAAATAAAGCAAAGCGATCATTAAAAAACAACATCAATCCGACCACTAATAACACTAAGCCGATTTTTTGATGTAAGCGCAGCTTTTCCTTGAAGAAAACTACACCAAAAATCATCATTGCAAACGAAGAAAGCTGGCTAAAGATTTGCGCAAAAGACGGCTCAATATATTTTAGTGAAGTATTAAACAAGACAAAATTTGCGGCTAACCCAATTACCCCTATCAATGCTAAAAAACGATAACGAGGCAAAAACTGTGGAAGCTTAGGTAATTTTCTGCTACATCCCAAAATGATCCCTAATCCCATCGCTGCCACTAAAAAGCGATACCACACAATTGTTTCTGGTGTCATCACGGCAACGACACGTTGTAGAGCTATGGGGAGAGAGCCCCACGCCATTGCAGCAATAAGGGCAAATAAAAAGCCCATTAAAGGTTGCTGTTGTTTCATCTTATGTTTTCCTACTTTTGATTTTAACTAAAATTCGGTGTCCTGTTGCTGAAAATAACGCCCCAGAAACAACTAATAATGCACCGATATAACTTATCCAGTTTAAATCATCCCCCATCACATAATCAGGCACAATAAACACTAACACTTCTGAAAAAATCAACGTCAATATGGGAATTTGGGTCACAATCGCACTCACTTTTGTCACTTCCCAATGATTCAATGCTTCAGCATAGGCACCATAAGCAATCAAGGTATTCAAACAACAATAAATCAGACAGCCGATTTGCAATATATTTAAGTGCGTGACTTGTGAAAACGTGGCTGTAGGTGTAAACAGTATCGTACAGCCAATATAAATAGGCAATAAGACTTGCTGTGCTGTTAAGCGATGTGACATCAGTTTTTGTGCAATACCATAGGTAACCCAAACTAAACTCGCACTAATACAAATCACAATCCCTTTTACATAAGTACTAAACTGTAAAAAATCTTCAGCACGTTGATTAAAAAAGAGGATTAAACCTAAAATCAGTAAGCCTAAACCCATTTTTTGATGTAACGCAAAAGTTTCTTTAAATAATAAAACCCCCGCCAACAACATACCAAATGAGGTGAATGGACTAAAAATCTGACTGGTTGTTGGAGGGATATAATGCAATGCAATATTATATAAAAGGAAGTTTGCGGATAACCCAACAATACCTAATAAGATGAGAAGCCAATGTCGTAACCGGAGGACAGTCCAATTCGGTAATTTTTTTGTGACCTTAAGTATAAAAAATAATCCAATGGCAGCCACAGCAAAACGGAACCACACAACAGTTTGTGCATCCATCACATTTAAAACTTGCTGTAAAGCAATTGGCAGTGATCCCCACATACATGCGGCAGTGAATGCCAAAAGGAATCCTAGCAGAGGCTGCTGTTTCATAAGAGACTTCTACGAAAACGCCCCGCAACTTGTGCGAGGCGTTTTTTCATTTCTAAACTTGAAATTATTCAGCGATGATGCTGACATATTTGCGATTTTTCTCGCCTTTCACTTCAAATTTAACTTTACCATCTGCTGTTGCAAATAAAGTATGGTCACGACCCATGCCGACGTTTGAACCAGCGTGGAATTTTGTACCACGTTGACGAACGATAATGCTACCTGCTAATACAGACTCGCCACCGAAACGTTTAACACCAAGGCGTTTAGCTTCAGAATCACGACCGTTACGAGTTGAACCACCAGCTTTTTTAGTTGCCATCTACTTGATCTCCTCTGAAATTATGCTTGAATGCCAGTGATTTTCACTTCTGTGAACCACTGACGATGACCTTGTTGTTTACGGCTATGTTTACGACGACGGAACTTAACGATTTTCACTTTATCGCCACGACCGTGTGAAACAACTTCTGCCACCACTTTACCACCAGCAACAACTGGGGCACCAATTTTAACATCTTCACCGTTAACGATCATTAACACTGAGTCAAACTCAACTGTCTCACCAGTTGCGACTTCAAGTTTTTCTAAACGAACGACTTGTCCTTCGCTTACTCGGTGTTGTTTACCGCCACTTTGAAAAACTGCGTACATATATACTCCGCTATACATAGTGCTTTCATGTTTTTGTTCATTTAGCACTTCAAAAATTCATATAAATAGGTCGCAAATTCTACGCAAAAAATAACTTAAGAGCAAGCGCTTATTTACAATAAAACAAAAAAATTATGATTTTGTGTGATTTGATTTCAGAAATAACAGAAAATTGGGTACAATCCCTTTCACATTCAGTCTAAAAATCCATTATTACAAATGACAAAGCAACAGAATTTAATGTGTATTGATGACATCCAGCGTCTCATTCAACAGGATATGCAAAAAACCAATGAGACGATTCTTGCTCAGCTTAACTCCGATGTCGTGTTAATTAATCAACTTGGTTATTATATCATCCAAAGTGGCGGAAAACGTATCCGACCGATGATTGCGATTTTGGCAGCGCGCGCACTAGGCTG
This sequence comes from Bisgaard Taxon 45, assembly GCA_049888895.1. Lineage (GTDB taxonomy): Bacteria > Pseudomonadota > Gammaproteobacteria > Enterobacterales > Pasteurellaceae > Pasteurella. Next base: position 43,998 of record JBLUWJ010000008.1, read on the forward strand.
TCACGGTGAACAACCCATTACTTGTGCTACCTTTATTGAATTTATCCATACTGCAACCTTATTACATGATGATGTAGTGGATGAATCCGCATTACGACGGGGGAATCCTACTGCGAATGCGGAGTTTGGTAATGCGGCTAGTGTCTTAGTCGGTGATTTTATTTATACCCGTGCTTTCCAATTAATGACTAAGCTAGATTCTTTACGCATTCTCAAGGTGATGTCAAATGCAACCAATGTCATTGCTGAAGGTGAAGTACAGCAATTAATGAATGTCAACGATCCGAATACCACTGAAACAAACTATATGCAGGTCATCTATGGCAAAACTGCACGTTTATTTGAAGCGGCGACCCATTGTGCTGCGATCCTTGCCAACGCGACTGAAGCCCAAGAAAATGCCTTACGCGAATATGGCTGTTACTTAGGCACCGCGTTTCAATTAATTGATGATGTTCTGGATTATAGCGCTGATGCAAAAGCACTTGGTAAAAATATTGGTGATGATTTAGCCGAAGGGAAACCCACTTTACCGTTATTACATGCGATGCACCACAGTAACCCAACACAAGCGAAATTAATTCGTGAAGCTATTGAACAAGGTGGAAAACGTGACATTTTAGAACAGGTGTTGGCGATTATGACTGAACATCAATCCCTTGATTATGCGATGATGCGCGCAAAGCAAGAGGCACAAAAGGCAGTAGATGCCATTGCCTTATTACCTGAAAGTGAATATAAACAAGCCTTAATTTCATTGGCTTACTTATCCGTAGACCGTGCCTATTAACCGTTTAATAAGGCGAGAAAATTGACTCAAACGACCGCCTAACGTGCGGTCATTTATTTAGTAAATTAAGAACGAAAATGACAGAACAGACAATCCCAACGAAAAAAACACGCAAAGGCAACGATCCTCACGCGCCTTTTGTTCGCGAAAAATTATCCCTGCCAAATGGGCATAACAAATTGTTATTGCATTCTTGTTGTGCACCTTGCTCTGGCGAAGTGATGGAAGCCATTCATGCTTCAGGCATTGAATTTACGATTTATTTCTATAATCCCAACATTCATCCCCTAAAAGAATATTTGATTCGCAAAGAAGAAAATATTCGTTTCGCGGAAAAATGGGGGATTCCGTTTATTGATGCGGATTATGACCGTCAAACATGGTTTGACCGCGCCAAAGGCATGGAAGATGAGCCAGAACGCGGCATTCGTTGCACCATGTGCTTTGATATGCGTTTTGAAAAAGCAGCAGAATATGCACACAACAACGGTTTTCCTGTATTTACTAGTTGTTTAGGCATTTCTCGTTGGAAAGATATGAACCAAATCAACGGTTGTGGACACCGTGCGGCAGAAAAATATGATGATGTAGTGTATTGGGATTACAACTGGCGCAAAGGCGGTGGCTCACAACGTATGATTGAAATCAGCAAACGTGAACGTTTTTACCAACAAGAATATTGCGGTTGCGTGTATTCGTTACGTGATACCAATAAATGGCGTGAAGCAAACGGACGCCAAAAAATCGAAATTGGTAAATTGTATTATTCTGCCGATTAATAAAAATAACTTATTTTAATGCGCTGCCTTTCACCATAAAGACAGCGCTTTTTTATTCCATCGTTAACGTATTAGCGAGTCTGTCTAACCCCATAGCCAATTCTTCATCACTGATATTCAGTGCAGGGGCAAAACGTAACACATTCGGGCCGGCTACTAAAATCATCAAGCCATTCTCTGCGGCTTTTTTGACAAATTCGCTAGCTTTGCCATGGTATTGCTCCACAAGCTCAGCACCAATTAACAAACCTTCTCCACGAATGTCCTTAAATAGCCCCGTTTGCTGGTTAAGTTGATGCAGTTTTTGCATAAACTGCTCAGAAATGCGCTGAATTTTTTGCAAGAATGGTGGTGCTGAAATGATATCAATCACTTTCTCCGCCACGGCACAAGCCAGTGGGTTGCCACCGAAGGTCGTGCCATGCACACCGGGGGCAAAGCTTTTGGCGATCTCGTTTGTAGTCAACATGGCCCCAATCGGAAAGCCATTACCCAGTGCTTTGGCGGAAGTTAAAATATCCGGTACCACACCATATTTCATATAAGCATAGAAATGCCCAGTGCGTCCTACCCCTGTTTGTACTTCATCAAAAATGAGTAAGGCTTGATATTGATCGCAAATCTCACGTAAACCTTGTAAAAAGCACTGGCTCGCAGGCAAAATGCCACTCTCGCCTTGAATCGGCTCTACGATCACCGCACAAGTATTTTCATCCATCACTGCTTGCACCGCCGCTAAATCATTAAACGGTACATGCATAATATCGGCAGGTTTTGGACCAAATCCATCGGAATATTTTGCTTGCCCGCCTACGCTCACGGTAAACAGTGTGCGACCATGAAAACTTTGTTTAAAGGCAATAATTTTACTTTTTTGATAACCAAAATGATCCACCGCATAGCGACGAGCAAGTTTCAGTGCCGCTTCATTCGCCTCTGCACCTGAATTGACAAACATGACCCGATCCGCAAAGGTTTTTTCGACGAGTTTTGTAGCTAACGCTAACGTCGGTTCACTGGTAAACCAGTTACTTGAATGCCACAATTTTTCGCTTTGTTGCTTTAACACTTCAACAATTTCATCTGGGCAGTGCCCCAAACTATTGACAGCAATGCCACTGGTAAAATCAATGTATTCTTTCCCTTCTTGATCCCAAACTCGACAGCCTTTTCCGCGTACAGGAAGAAATTGTGCTGGTACATAGTTTTGAATCATCACTTGGTCAAACGTGTCTCGCGTATAGTGTGTCATTGCATTATCCTTGTTTATGTTGTTATAGCCATCAGCATAATAAGATAAAAATATCTAGTCAATATTTATGAATAAATATTCACTTCATTAACAAAAAATCCAGATCTTGTGATCTGGATTTAAGTGAGTTAGTTTGTGCCACCGACTGTAATCTGATCGATTTTTAAAGCGGGTTGTCCCACACCGACAGGCACACTTTGTCCCTCTTTGCCGCACACACCAACCCCGTGATCAATTTCAACCGTATCTGCCACCATAGAAACATTTTGCATCACTTCAATGCCACTACCGATTAAAGTTGCCCCTTTCACTGGCTTGGTGATTTTGCCGTTTTCAATGAGATAGGCTTCGGAGGTAGAAAAAACAAATTTGCCCGAGGTAATATCCACTTGTCCGCCCCCAAAGTGCGGAGCAAAAAGACCACGATCGACCGAAGCGATTAACTCATCAAATTGGCTCTGACCGGCTAGCATATAGGTATTGGTCATGCGTGGCATCGGTAAATGGGCATAAGATTCACGACGACCATTCCCCGTTGGGGCGACCCCCATTAAACGCGCGTTCATCTTATCTTGCATATAGCCTTGCAAAATCCCATCTTTAATCAGCACATTATATTGCCCCGGCACACCTTCATCGTCCACCGTAATAGAACCTCGGCGATCTTGTAAAGTGCCATCGTCCACAATGGTACACAATGGTGAGGTGACTAACTCACCAATTTTACCCGTGAATAACGAGCTTTCTTTACGATTAAAATCGCCTTCTAAGCCATGCCCTACCGCTTCATGCAATAGCACCCCCGGCCAGCCAGCACCCAATACGACCGGCATCATGCCTGCTGGGGTAGCAATCGCACTTAAATTCACCAAGGCTTGACGGACTGCTTCTTTCGCAAAATGGACGGCTCGTATTTCGCCTTTTTCTGTTGCGAAAAACCAATCTAATCCAACACGTCCACCTGCACCCGCACCGCCTCTTTCACGTTTGCCATCTTGTTCCACCAAAACAGAAACCGATAAGCGCACAAGTGGACGAATATCAGCAGCTAGCGTACCATCCGTCGCCACAATTAACACTTCTTCATAAACGGCGCTTAAACTGGCTGATACATGCGTAACACGGGGATCTTCTGCACGTGCCGTTCTATCGACTAAATACAGTAGTTCAATTTTCTTTTCTTTACTTAAACTATTTAACGGATTAATCGCCTGATAACGCAAAATGGAATCAGTCTGATGAAAGCCTTGTGGCACAATGATATTGCCTTGTTTCACTTGGGCAATCCCTTTCACCGCACTGGCACATTGTTGAAGACTGGCTAAATCAATTTGATCAGAATAGGCAAACCCCGTTTTTTCACCACTGACTGCACGCACGCCAACACCACGATCAATATGAAATCCCCCTTCTTTGATAATGCCATCTTCCAGTACCCAATTTTCATCTTGACTGAGTTGGAAATAGAGATCCGCATAATCAATCTGACGGTGTGACAGCACATCAAAAGTATTTTGTAAGTCTTTAAGACTGAGATTGCTTGGGCTGAGTAAGGTGTTACTAACGGTATTAATCATAATTTATGTATTCAAATGGAAAGAAAAGTGCGGTGTATTTTATGTTATTTTTGATAAGGAAGAAAGTGAGGAAATGTCTCTCTATTCCGCCTCTGCCGAAACAAAATAGAAAAGGCAGTCACCCTATGTGAACTTTAAAAAAATAGACCGCTCTTTTGCACAAAGCCTGATAAAGAATGAGTAAAGACAAAGGGCACACTTAAGCCCTTTTGATTACATTACTACTACATCAAACTGCTCTTGGTTGTAATAGACTTCGGTTTTAATTTGGACTTGTTTGCCGATAAAGACTTCTAGCTCCGCTAATAGACCATGCGCTTCTTCATTGATGAGATAATCTGCCACCGCTCTTGATGCATAAACCACAAATTGCTCACTGGTAAATAAATGATGGACCCGAATGATCTCGCGCATAATCTCATAACAGATCGTTTCCACGGTTTTAATCCGCCCACGACCTTGACAAGCAGGACAATCACCACAAAGCACATGCTCTAAACTTTCACGTGTACGCTTGCGAGTCATTTCCACTAAACCGAGTTGGGTAAAACCATTAACACTGGTTTTCACACGATCTTTAGACAACGCTTCTTGTAGTGACGCTAAGACACGATTACGATGATCATCGGTCTGCATATCAATAAAATCAATGATAATAATCCCACCGAGATTACGCAATTGAAGCTGTTGGGCAATGGCTTTTGTGGCTTCAATATTGGTATTAAAAATGGTTTCTTCTAAGTTGCGATGCCCCACAAATGCACCGGTATTAATATCAATCGTGGTCATTGCTTCAGTTTGTTCAATGATTAAATAGCCACCCGATTTTAAATTGACCCGTTTATTTAATGCCGTTTGAATCGCCGCCTCTACACCATACACATCAAACAACGGTTGAGTCCCAGAATACAAGACCAATTTATCCATTAACGTTGGCATAAACTCTTCAGTGAACTGTTTCACTTCAGTAAAACATAATTTTGAGTCAATCCGGATTTTTTCTAATCCTGCCCCAATAAAGTCACGTAACACACGTTGGGTTAATGCAAGCTCACCATATAACATCGATTTGGTCGGGTATTTTGCTCGACGTTCTAGCACCTTACGCCATAAGCGTTTTAAAAAATCGGCATCCTGTTTAAGCTCTTCCTCTGTTGCACCGTCTGCGGCAGTACGAATAATAAAGCCCCCGAGTTCATCACAAAGGGGTAACACTAACTCTTTTAATCTCGCCCGCTCTTCTTCACTTTCAATCCGTTGTGAGACGCCCACATGGCTATTTTCAGGCATAAACACCAAATAACGTGAAGGCAACGTAATATCGGTGGTTAAACGTGCACCTTTGGTGCCTAAAGGATCTTTCACCACTTGCACCACGATATCCTGTCCTTCACGCACCAGCTCAGCAATATCTTTCACCACAAATTGTTTTTGTTCACTTTCTTCCACACATTCGGTGTGTGACACAATGTCAGAGGCGTGTAAAAATGCGGCTTTTTCTAATCCAATATCCACAAACGCAGATTGCATACCAGGCAACACTCTTGTTACGCGGCCTTTATAAATATTCCCCACAATACCACGTTTCGCCTGACGTTCAATATGTACCTCTTTTAAGATCCCCATATCCACTAAGGCGATCCGTGTTTCATTCGGTGTGACATTCACTAACAACTCAACAGAATCCATACATCTACCTAACATCATCATTTTTAATACATTCAATGGTCAGTTAGTCTAACGAAAAGGGAAATAGAATAATAGTGCTAAATAAGGTAAAATATGCGCTTTCGCAAATTTTGGCTGAGAAAAATATTACTTTTTAGATGTTTGAGAGGTCATCATGTTTGGATTAGATCCAACACTTATTACATTTACCATTTATATTTTGGGTATGTTGCTTATTGGCTTATTCGCCTATCGCTATACCAATAATTTATCAGATTACATTTTAGGCGGACGTCGTTTAGGTAGTTTTGTCACCGCCATGTCAGCAGGTGCCTCCGATATGTCAGGTTGGCTATTAATGGGCTTACCGGGTGCTATTTATCTTTCGGGCTTAATTGAAGGCTGGATCGCTATTGGCTTAACTATCGGTGCTTATCTTAATTGGTTATTTGTGGCAGGCCGTTTACGCGTTTACACTGAATTTAACCAAAATGCCCTGACATTACCTGAATATTTCCACCACCGTTTCGGTACGTCACATCATCTCCTCAAAATCGTCTCCGCCAGTATTATTTTGGTCTTTTTTACCATTTACTGTGCCTCGGGCGTCGTGGCTGGAGCAAAATTGTTCCAAAATTTATTCGCGGTGGACTATGCGACTGCGCTTTGGTTCGGTGCATTAGCCACCATTGCCTACACCTTTATTGGTGGTTTTTTGGCAGTAAGTTGGACCGATACCATTCAAGCGACATTGATGATTTTTGCCTTGATTCTAACCCCTGTATTTGTGTTAATCAGCCTTGATGGCTTTGCTCAATTCAACGTAGTATTAACGCAGGCAGAAAACCAAGTGCAGAAAAATTTCACCGATATTTTTAGTGGTACAACACCACTCGGTTTACTCAGTTTAGCGGCGTGGGGATTAGGTTATTTTGGTCAACCACATATTCTGGCGCGCTTTATGGCTGCGGACTCAGTAAAATCCCTCAATAACGCGCGTAAAATCAGCATGACTTGGATGATTCTCTGTTTAGTGGGCGCAATAGGTATTGGCTTTTTTGGTATTGCCTATTTCCATGCTAACCCTTCGGTTGCAGGTTTAGTCAATCAAGAATCAGAGCAAGTCTTTATTGAATTAGCGAAATTACTCTTTAATCCATGGGTTGCTGGCGTGTTACTTTCTGCAATTTTAGCCGCAGTGATGAGTACACTAAGTTGTCAATTATTGATTTCTTCGAGTGCAATTACCGAAGATTTTTATAAAGGTTTTATTCGTCCCCATGCCTCTGAAAAAGAACTCGTTTGGTTAGGTCGTGCGATGGTACTGGCGATTGCCGCCATTGCCATTTGGATCGCGCAAGATGAGCATAGCAAAGTATTAAAATTGGTGGAATTTGCTTGGGCCGGCTTTGGCAGTGCCTTTGGTCCTGTTGTGCTCTTTTCCTTATTCTGGAAACGTATGACCTCTTCGGCAGCGTTATTGGGCATGCTCACTGGTGCTATCGTGGTCTTTGGTTGGAAAAGTTGGACACCGGTCGGCTCTGAATTACATCAGCTGTATGAAATGATTCCTGGCTTTAGCTTAGCAAGCCTTGTGATTATCACGACCTCCTTGCTGTCGCCCAAGCCTGAAGTACAAATTATTGAGACTTTTGAACAAGCCAACAAGGCCTATAAAAACGCACTATGATTGACTTTCGTCCTTTTTATCAACAAATTGCGACCACGCATTTATCCATGTGGCTCGAAACCCTCCCGTTACAATTAAAGCAATGGGAAAAACAAACCCATGGTGATTACGCTAAATGGGCAAAAATCGTGGATTTCTTACCGCACTTAGAAGCTGATCATATAGACCTAAAAAGTGCGGTCAAATCTGAGCGCGTTTTGCCCTTATCCGCGGGTGAGCAGCAACGCTTAGTGTATCATCTCAAACAACTGATGCCTTGGCGTAAAGGGCCTTACCATTTACATGGCATTCATGTGGATTGTGAATGGCGCTCCGATTTCAAATGGGATCGGGTGTTGCCACACCTTGCGCCACTGAAAGATCGCACCATCTTAGATGTCGGCTGTGGCAGTGGCTACCATATGTGGCGTATGGTGGGTGAGGGGGCCAAAATGGTGATTGGGATTGATCCAACCGAATTATTTTTATGTCAATTTGAAGCTGTACGCAAGCTATTAAATCATGATCGTCGTGCCCATTTAATTCCTCTCGGCATTGAGCAAATGCAAGCACTAGCAGCCTTTGATACCGTATTTTCAATGGGCGTACTCTACCATCGTAAATCACCATTAGATCATTTAAGCCAATTAAAAAATCAGCTTGTCAAAGGCGGGGAATTGGTATTAGAAACCTTAGTGGTTGATGGTGACGCCAACACTGTGCTTGTACCGGCTGATCGTTATGCCAAAATGAAAAATGTTTATTTTATTCCATCTGTACCAGCATTAATCAATTGGTTAGAAAAAGTCGGATTTAAAAATGTACGTTGTGTGGATGTCGCACCAACAAGCTTAGAAGAACAACGTAAAACCGACTGGTTAGAAAATGAATCTCTGATTGATTTCTTAGATCCCCACGATCACACCAAAACCATTGAAGGTTACCAAGCCCCTACTAGAGCGGTGATTTTGGCGAATAAATAAGCTAAAAAAGCAGATCATGTGATCTGCTTTTTCTTTTAGGCAATGTTTAGTGTTCGTGATGAGTTAACACAAACGAATAAGTGGCACTAATACTAAAGCGATCCGCTTTCGCTTTATCTGAATGCTCGCCTTTATGTCCGACTTCAAAGACATTCAGCCCTTCATTACGAATCTGTAACGTTACTTTACCGTCTTTATCCGTTTCTTTGTAAGCGTCTTTACCCAGATTGATATAATCATTGGTGACTTTCGCACCGGCTAATGGCTTACCTTGCCATAAAACCTGTACCGTGACACTATCCCCTTCATGCATATGTAATGGATTTTGTTCTGGCACAATTTCAAGTGGATAGCCGACGGCTTTAGGCTTCGTGTGGTGATCAAGTAAAGTCACCGCGTATTTAGTGGATTCCGTAGTAAACTCCACCTCACCTTTTATTTCAGCACGTGGTTTTTGTTCCCATTTGCCGTTTTTCAATTTGGTCCAAAAACCGTTATAGAATACAACACCTAATACTTCCGCTTTTTCTGGCACAACACTGACAAAATCGGCATGATCTTTGCGTTGTACCGTCATACGTTCTCCTTTAGCATAGGCGACTAACTCTTTAACTTGCTCAGGCTTATACGCATTATTTTCTGCACCGTGCCCATAAATGATTGCTAGCTTATCTTGTTGCATAGCAAACCAAGCACTGTGTGCGACTGCATTCAGGCTAAATAAGGTGGCAAGTAGGGATAACGCGATTGCTTTTTTCATAGTCAAGCTCCTTAAAATAATCAATATTGATAATCGTTATCATATTATGCTAATTTTTCATCAGGATCTATCTTTTCTTGAATGAATTTGAGATAAAAAAATAGGCGGATTGCTCCACCTACTTGTCACTTGTTGAATGAGGCACTGTTAGTGCTTAGCCGTTGTATTTTTTGAAAATTAATGCCGCGTTTGTGCCACCAAAACCAAAACTATTTGACATCACGGTTGTTAAGCCCGCATTTTCAACTGTTTCAGTGACAATATTACAGCCTTCTGCATTTTCATCGAGGGTTTCAATATTAATACTTGGTGCAATAAAATCATTATCTAACATTAATAAGGTGTAAATCGCTTCATGCGCGCCTGCTGCTCCTAAAGAGTGACCGGTCATCGATTTAGTGGATGAAATCGCAGGGATTTTATCACCAAATACATTTTTAATTGCACCCAATTCTTTCACATCGCCTACAGGTGTAGAAGTACCATGTACATTAATGTAATCAATTGGAGTATCGACTGTTGACATGGCTTGTCTCATGCAACGCTCTGCCCCTTCACCACTTGGTGCGACCATGTCGTAACCGTCAGATGTGGCACCATAACCGACAATTTCAGCATAAATTTTTGCACCACGTGCCAACGCATGTTCGAGTTCTTCCACAACAACCACAGCACCACCACCAGCAATCACGAAACCATCACGGTTAGCATCGTAAGCACGTGAGGCTTTTTCTGGTGTATCATTATATTTGGTTGATACTGCACCCATTGCGTCAAATTCAGTGGCACATTCCCAAGAGAGTTCTTCTGCACCACCAGCAAAAACGATATCTTGTTTACCTAATTGAATGAGCTCAAGGGCATGACCAATACAATGCGCCGATGTTGCACAAGCTGAACTGATACTGTAGTTCACCCCACGAATTTTATACGGGGTTGCTAAACAAGCTGACACACTGGATGCCATGGTTTTGGTTACCGCATAAGGACCGACAGCTTTCACACCACGAGGACCACGCACCGCATCACACGCAATTAACTGATTATGTGCTGAACCAGTTCCCGCACCAATGACCAAACCAGTACGATCGTTCGATACTTGATCTTCTGTTAACCCCGCATCTTCAATCGCTTCTTTCATAGAAAGATAGGCATAAGCCGCCGCATCCCCCATGAAACGATATATTTTACGATCAATTAATTCACTTGGATTTAATTTAACTGTGCCGGCCACATGACTACGCATACCAATTTCAACAAACTCTGGCATCACTTCGATACCTGATTTACCCGCTTTTAACGATGCGAGGACTTCGTCTTTATTGTTGCCAATACTTGAAATAATACCAAACCCAGTAATAACCGCTCTTTTCATGGAGTATTCCTTATCAATTATGCTAAATTGTGAAAAATATGGTCGATAAAATAACGAGCAAACGTTAACATTTCAAGTGCTAATTTGATCGTTCGACCAGTATATAAATTTTCGCTATTATATTACGATTTAGGTTGTCTATAAAGGAATAAAAAAATCATGCGTAAAGTTCAGTTTGCTGATGTCCATTTTAATGCTGAGAATACGCCAGTTTCGGTGCAATTTGATGATGTTTATTTCTCAAATCAAGATGGACTGGCTGAAAGTCATTATATTTTTCAGGAAGGCAATCAATTATGGCAACGCTGGCAACAAACAAGTGAAGCGCATTTTGTGATTGCGGAAAGTGGCTTTGGCACGGGACTGAATTTTTTTGCGGTCACTCAGCGTTTTCGTGAATTTCGCCTTACTTATCCTGATGCGCCACTAAAACGGCTCTTTTTTATTTCCTTTGAAAAATACCCTTTACCCTTAACACAACTCAAGCGGGCCCATCAAGCCTATCCAGCGTTTCAATCTCTTGCCCAACAATTACAACACTATTGGTTAGACCCGATTGTCGGTTGCTACCGCTTTCACTTTGCTGAAACCACGTTAGATCTTTGGTTCGGCGATATGATGGAAAATCTGCCGCAGTTAGGCGATTATATGTGTAATAAAATTGATGCTTGGTTTTTGGATGGCTTTGCTCCCAGTAAAAATCCCCAAATGTGGCAAGATACTCTTTATCAACAGATGTATCGCTACACGAAAGTACAAGGCACGTTTTCCACATTCACAGCCGCAAGTGCGGTAAGAAAAGGCTTAGAAAATGCGGGCTTTACTGTCACAAAACGCAAAGGCTATGGCAAAAAACGTGAATGTTTACAGGGGATAAAAGCGCAACCACATTCCCCCGCTATACAAGCGCCTTGGGCCCTTTTTCAATCTGCTGACCTCACACCTAATGCCGATATTGCGATTATTGGCGGTGGTATTGCCTCAGTATTTAGTGCACTTTCCTTAATCGAACGTGGTGCAAAAGTGACACTCTATTGTGAAGATGCGTCACTCGCTAACAATGCCTCTGGCAATAAACAAGGGGCATTTTATCCCCAATTAAGCGACGATGATTTACGCTATATTCGTTTCTACATCCACGCCTTTGCTTACGGTCAACAACGTTTCAATTGGGCAATTGAGCAAGGCATTGAGTTCGAACATGACTGTTGTGGTGTCGCGCTTTGTGCCTATGATGAGAAAAGTGCGGTCAAATTAGCCAAAATTTCAGCACTCCACTTACCCCCTAGCCTGTATCAGCCCTTATCACAACAAGCACTCAGCGAAAAAGTCGGTCTTCCTCTGCCTTGTGATGGTGGCTGGATTGCACAAGGCGCTTGGTTATCACCACAACAATTTGTACAAAATACCTTCGCTTTTTTAGCACAACATGGGGTTGTAATTAAAACCCAACAAAACATCACCGCACTTGAACGACAAGCATCACACTGGTTATTAAAAACAGAACAAGGTGCCACATTCACGCATCCCATTGTCGTGCTAGCAAATGGTCACAAGCTTACACAATTTAGCCAAACTAAACCATTGCCACTCTATCCCGTACGGGGACAAGTGAGTGAAATTGCGACTAGCTGTCAGTTAAACAAACTCAATGCCGTCATTTGTTACGATGGTTACTTAACACCAATGGCAAAAAGCCATACTCATTGCCTCGGTGCCAGTCACCTCCGAGATAATGATGATCGGTCGTTTAGTTTACAAGAACAGCAAGAAAACCAACACAAAATCCAAACCAATCTTGCCTCCGTGAATTGGGTCAATGAGGTTGATACCAGCGATCATCAAGCAAGAATTGGCATTCGTTGCGCTGTTCGCGATCGAATCCCGATGCTAGGCAATGTTCCAGATTTTGAACAACAGCTGACCGATTATCATAATCTGTATAACTTACGTCGGCGTAAACAAGCAATAAAACAAGCCGCCCAACATCCCAATCTCTTTCTGGTTGGTGCCCTCGGTTCACGCGGTTTAACCTCAGCTCCACTCTTAGGCGAAATCCTTGCTTCGCTGATTTATAATGAACCCTTACCGGTAAGCGAAGATATTCTCCATCAATTGAATGCTAACAGAAGTTGGATACGAAAATTATTAAAAGGAAGTCAAGTCATACCAAGCTAAAATGCTTCACTTGCTTATTTTTAATAAAAACGCTTACAAAAATAAGCGTTTTTTGTGCACTAATCCGTCATTTCTCTCGACATATATTAATTTTCAATTCTTATCCAACTTTCACCATATTATCTTTACATAGGACTTTCTATTTAATAAACAAATAACTATAATGAGAACAATTTTTATTTATAGTATAATTTTGAGGTCCACATGAGTCTAACTAAACATTCTTTATTAATGTTAACCGCTCTCACTTTGGCTCAAACAGCACTGGCAGAAGAGGTAAAATCCACAGAAGCTGTCGAAGAGCTAGACACAATCGTTGTTTCGGGCGCCACTACTGGCGAAATCAACATACAAGAAAAGAAAGTCGGTGAAACACAGATCACCACTCAAACGCTTACCAAGCAACAAGTCTCTGATAGCCGAGATTTAGTCCGTTATGAAACCGGTATTACCGTTGTTGAAACAGGACGCATGGGAGCAAGTGGTTATGCCGTGCGTGGTGTTGATGAAAACCGTGTTGGGATCATGATTGATGGTCTACGTCAGTCTGAAACTTTAAGCTCACAAGGCTTTAAAGAACTTTTTGAGGGCTATGGTAATTTCAACAATACCCGCAATGGGGTGGAAATTGAAAATGTGAAAGTGGCAACGATTACAAAGGGAGCTGACTCGATTAAATCAGGCAGTGGCGCACTTGGTGGCTCGGTGATGTTTGAAACCAAAGATGCCCGTGATTACTTAATTGATAAAGATTACCACATCGGTGTCAAACGGGGTTATCAAAGTATGGATAATCAAGACCTCACTTCCGTGACCCTCGCTGGGCGCTATAAATGGTTTGACGCATTATTTATCCATACGCGCCGAGAAGGACGCGAAATAGAAAACTATTTCTATGATATTTATAAAAATCAAGAAGAAGACTATGAGGCGGTGGGAAAAACTCGCGAAAAAGCCGATCCTTATCACATTACAAGAGAAAGTAATCTCCTTAAACTCGCCTTCCAACCCCATGAGGAACACCGTTTCAGCGTAGCACTAGATGACTCCAAATTACACTCAAACGGTGAAGATCTCTCTTATACACTCCGCTCAAGTACACGTATCGATCATGAAATTTATGGTCAACGTAAAACAAACGACAAGTCACATCGGAAAAATACACAATTTACCTACGAAAACTTCACTCAAACACCGTTTTGGGATCATGTCAAAATCAGCTACTCCAGCCAAAAAATCACCAATAACGCGAGAACGGATGAATACTGTAGTGGACCAAAATGTCAGGCTGTACTCAATGAACAAGGTCTGAAATTAGACAACAGTTCGGGGGTCAATAAAATTGTGGATCAACACGGAGGTAATATTAGCGCTAAAAAAGAAAAAAAAGGTTATCGTACTATTATCAAGTATTACAACTCTAAAGGAGAGGAAATGCCAGGTACACACTATCGTGAGCATACTCCTCAAAGCACACTCATTGATTGTTCTAAAATTGACTGCACAAAACCATTTAAAGTGTATGTCAAAAAAGATGAAAATTGGAAGGAAGTGTATGCATTTGAAGATCGCCCCATTGACATCAAAACACTACCAAATGGTCAAAAATACGGACAAATTCAGCAAAAATTCATTGAAAAAGACCTATGGGGAACCAGAGTAAAAGAGTATGAAGACAGCGTTTTCTTACTTCCCTTCTCTTCAGGCTATAGCCGTAATGACTATAATGACCGTGATTTAAACACTAACACCAAACAGCTTGATCTGGATTTTGGGAAAGAATTTTCATTCTGGGGTACGGATCATCAACTCAAATACGGTGGTTTATACAGTAAAACCGAAAAAAGCATGGTCAATAAAGATGGCTATCAAGGTGGCAATGTGCAATGGTGGGCTGATGCCTTTTTCTGTAATAAACCGATTGATAACACTTTTCCTAAGCAGTATGAACCTAGACCTGACTACTGGCCACTGGTAAGCTGTAGTGGTGCATTAAGAGAAAATGTTAACGGTCGCTATAGCTACCTTATCCCTGTCAAAACGAAAAATTCTGCGCTTTACATTGGCGATAAGATTACCTTAACCAATTGGCTAAACGTCGATCTTAACTATCGTTATGATAAAGTCACCCATATGCCTCGTTACGATAACAGTGTACCAGTACCAAAAGGCATGATCGCGGGTATTTTCATTCCAATTCCGGGCAACTCTTACGGCATTAATGCTGAGTGTGGCTATAATACCAAGTGTCTAAACGATAATGTAGCGCAAAATTTAGCCATTATGTTGCAGAATAAAAGCTACAAACATCACTCTTATAATCTTGGTGTGAATCTAGATCCGCTGTCTTTTATGCGTTTGCAATTGAAATATTCTAATGGATTTAGAGCACCGACCTCAGATGAAATGTTTATGACCTTTAAACACCCAAGTTTTTCCATCGTACCAAATGTCCATTTAAAATCGGAGCTCGCGAAAACAAAAGAAGCCGCGTTAACGTTTTATCGCAATAACAGTTTCATTACCTTAAGTGCTTTCCAAACAGATTATAAAGATTTTATCGATTTAGTCTTTGTCGGTGAGCGCGCAGTTGATGAGGGCAGTGTACTCACTTACCCATTCTACCAAAACAAAAATAGAGATAAGGCGAAAGTGACGGGATTTGAAGTGAACTCTCGTCTTGAATTATCTGAATTGCATGATCGCTTAAAAGGTTTTAGGATTGGTCTCAAATTAACGCAACAAAAAGGTAAGATTGATGACAAAATACCAATGAATGCGATCCAACCAAGAACCATTGTCTATAACCTTGGCTATTCAACGGAAGAGGATAAATATGGAATCGATTTCTATATCACTGATGTGGCGGCCAAAAAACGCAGTGAAACCTACAATATGTATTGGGAAGGGCAAGCTAAAAATGGCACTCTGGTTCAAGGTAAACCAGTGAAAGACAGTACCCTTGCATGGCGTAATCATCATTACACCACCATCGATGCTATTGCTTATGCTAGACCATTAAAAAATCTATTACTCACAGCAGGGGTATATAATATCACCGATAAAAAATACATTACCTGGGATTCCGCTCGTTCCATTCGCGCAATCGGAACGCTCAATCTGATTGACCAAAACACAGGTGCGGGAATAAAACGTTTCTATGCACCAGGTCGTAATTTCCGCTTAAATGCTGAATTCACATTCTAACCCCTACATAAAAGAGGTAGGCATGCCTACCTCTTTTCCTTCCTTCTCCTTTCCTTACCTTGCCTACGTTTACACCTGACTCGTTCTGCTATGCTCAAAAAGCAACTCATTTTTGTATAATTAAACTACAACACGTAGAGAGTAGTAAATTAATAATAAAAATAACAACTTAAATACGATTATAATGCTTTTTATTTCCTTTACTTGCCTTTATAATTGAGAACGATTTCTATAATCAATATCAATCTAGTGATTTAGTTTAAATTATGAGGTATCTATGAAACTAAACAAGCTGTCTATATTGATGCTCACCACATTAATAACTAGCCTATCATCAGCCCAACCTAGCGAAAAATTAGAAACCATTGTTGTTTCTAGCCAAAATGACGAAGTCAGCATTCAAGATAAGAAAGTCGGTGAAACGCAAATCAGTGCCGACCGTATCCGTCGCCAACAAATGTCCGATAGCCGTGACTTAGTCCGTTATGAAACAGGGATTACCGTTGTCGAAAAGGGCCGCTTTGGTTCGAGTGGTTATGCCATTCGTGGTGTCGATGAAAACCGTGTTGCGATTACGGTAGATGGTTTACATCAAGCAGAAACCTTAAGCTCACAAGGCTTTAAAGAACTTTTTGAGGGCTATGGTAATTTCAATAACACTCGCAATGGGGTGGAAATGGAAACCCTGAAACAAGCGAATATCCAAAAAGGCGCGAACTCCATCAAAACGGGCAGTGGTGCTTTAGGTGGTTCGGTGATATTTGAAACCAAAGATGCACGTGACTTCCTCACCAATAAAAATTGGTTTGCTTCTTATAAAAAAGGTTATAGTACTGCCGATAATCAACATCTGAGTACCCTAACATTAGCGGGAAAATACAAAAGCTTGGATGTACTGCTTATCAATACAACAAGAAAAGGTCATGAAGTCGAAAATTATGGCTATAAATCTTATAACGAGCGAATCCAAGGACGCACAAGAGAAAAAGCAGATCCGTATTTAAGAACACTGGAAAGCACTTTGGTAAAAATTGGATTTCAACCGAGTGAAAACCATCGTTTCTCCGTAATGGCAGATATTTATCGCAATACATCAAAAGGGCATGATTTCTCTTATACCTTAAAACCTAATACTCAATATCGTACCTATGATGAAGTTGAACTGCGTCATACAAACGATAAAGTCGAACGTAAAAACTACGCATTCACCTATGAAAATTATTCAGCGAATCCTTTCTATGACACCCTAAAACTCACCTATTCTAATCAACACATCAATACCAGAGCGAGAACGGACGATTACTGCCATGGTAATGATAAATGCCCAAATCAGGGAAATCCGTTGGGGATGAGATATAATGAAGAGAATAAGTTGGTTGGGAAAAATAATCAATTAGTCAAATATCATAATAATCCCGAAACAATTCTTCCTGGTACAAAATCTAATATCAATGTTGAAGTTGAACCATATAATGGTGATAACAATAAATTTTTCAGATGGCAAAGGGCTAAGTGGGACAGTATTCCTAATGAATATAATTTAGTATATAAAGGTTGCCAAGAAGAGTTCAGTAAATGGGCTGAACCAAAGCCTAAAATTGGTGATACTACTCCTTGTATAGCCTCAGTCACAAAGAAAGGTGCAAAAATTGAAGCTGATAGTAAATTACTTATAAATGATAAAACATATAATTTGCTTGAAGAGCATAAAGACTTAATTACTGACAATCAAATAATCAGAACAACTAATTCAGCCGTTCTCAGTTGTGATGGACTTAACTGTGACCATCAAAAAATTACTGCATTTAAGGATGATGGAACAACCATTGAATTGCCATTTAAAATAATTAAAAGGGATGGTAAAAAATTTGCTTATATTGAAGGTGATGGCAGTGATCAGCTAAAATCGCCAAAACTCTTGGTAGCAAATAAAAAAGGGCATCTCGATAACCTTTGGACACAACGAGATTTAATCACAGACACCAAACAACTTAATTTAGATTTAACCAAATACCTTGAACTCGGCAAAACACAACATAATCTCGCCTACGGTGGATTATGGTCAAAAACCACTAAATCGATGATTAATACCACAGGTCAAAGCGCACTAAATGTAAAATGGTGGGCACTTTACCCAACAGATTGTTCACAAAAAATCGGCAGTGATGGGCGTTATAACGCACTTTGTAAGCACAGTAATGTGTTTTCATTCTTAATCCCCGTTAAAGCAACAACAAACGCGATCTATTTTGAGGATGATATTCGAGTCAATGATTATTTCGGTTTTGGCTTAGCATACCGCTATGACCAAATCAAATACCAACCTGAATACATTCCAGGAATAACGCCTAAAGTACCGTCTGATATGGTGACAAATTTATATGTAACAGAACCTAAATTTGATTCATCTAATTTTTCTGATGAAAAAAATGAAGCGGCTCGCGTTGCCAATGCGAATGCCAATATGAAACATATTGCTCAAGCTAAAAAGTATTCGGCAAGTTCTTATACATTAACAACAACTGTTGACCCATTTTCTTGGTTTAGAATTCAGGCAAAATACAGTAACGGCTTTAGAGCACCAACGGGTGAAGAAATTTATTTAACTTTTAAGCATCCTGACTTTTCGATTCTACCAAATAAAGAACTTGAGGCAGAAACCGCAAAAACAAAAGAAGTGGCACTGACACTCCACAACTCATACGGTTTTATTACGACCAGTTTATTCCATACGAAGTATGATAATTTTATTGATCTCGCCTTTATGGGAAATAGAAAATTACATGGTCACTCACAGCTAATTCCATTTAGTGTTTACCAAAATATCAATCGCCAGCATGCCAAAGTGACAGGGCTTGATATCAACGCTAAGTTAAAGTTAGATGTATTCACGTCTAAACTAGAAGGATTTAAGCTTGGCTATAAATTCACTTACCAACGCGGACGTATTAATGGTGATATCCCAATGAATGCCATTCAACCCAAAACCTCTGTTTTTTCTGCGGGATATGACCATAAAAGTGGAAAATTTGGTTTGGATATCTACTTAACTCATGTGAGTGAGAAAAAAGCCAAAGATACTTACAATATGTTCTGGAAAACTGAACGTGACGACGAAATCGCGGCAAATAAAGGAATAACAATTACTGATAGCTCAATGAAATGGCGCAGCCGTGCTTATACCTTAATAGATATGGTAATGTACGCAAAACCGATCAAACATTTAACACTACAATTTGGTGTTTACAACTTGACTAACCGTAAATATTTAACTTGGGATTCTGCACGTTCTATTCGCTCATTCGGTACAAGTAACATGATCGATAAGAAAACCGGCGAAGGTATTAACCGATTTAATGCCCCAGGTCGTAATTTCAAATTAAACGCAGAACTGACGTTTTAAGCGATAAAGATAACAATCCGCCCGTAAAACGGGCGGTTTTTAGGCTACCCTATAAGGGCCTAGTACTTCACATGCCCCTCAAGGGGCATGTGAA
>JBLUWJ010000009.1:0-63134 GCA_049888895.1 Bisgaard Taxon 45
TATAAGAACTGAAAACTCTCCTTTTTTTATATACCATGATAAATCAAATCAAAAGAAAGAAAGAAATATTAAGTCAGATCTAGAATATGATTCAGCATGTTTCATTGGAAATAAATGCATTGATCCAGAAGAAACTAACAATGGATATTATAAAGATGCTTCAGGTAACTCTACTCATATACACAATATTCCTGATTTTTTTGAAATTGATAGACGTATCAAACCATATTTATATGTCATTGCTCCTAAAAATACTGCTCTTAATGATTGGTCCAGAGATGGAAAGTCAAAAGAGTTTCTTTATAACATAATGAATTCTGAGGAGGTTGAAAATGATGATATTAAAAATTTTATAAAACATATTCAAGGCTCATCTAAAAATTATAAACAATATCGAATATTAAATATGTAAAATATCTTCCGGCTATGGCGCTCGTCTTCGACGAGTGCCATTACGTTTAAAACTCACAGATTTTTAACCGCACTTTTCTTTACCCCCCCAAATCACACACCTCCCCCCTTGCCTTTTCCCCAATTCCATCTAAACTAATCTCATTTTTCACGTTCAACAAAAAGCAATGCACACTCCCCATATTTACCTCGGCACAGGCGGATATAGCGATACGGATTTAATCGGGACGCTGTACCCTTTTGGCACAGATAAAAGCGAGTTTTTGGCAGTTTATAGTCAGCACTATGATGCAATTGAAATCAACAGCACCTTTCATGCGCCGATTGGTACGAAATCGTTGCTAGGAATGGTGGAAAAGGCACAGGGGCGGTTGCGATTTTCGATTAAACTGCATCAAGATTTTAGTCATAAACGTACCGCCACAAAAGAAGATGCAAGAGGCTTTTTAGCCGCATTACAACCCTTAAAAGATCAGGATTGCTTAGCTAATTTATTTATTCAGTTTCCGATCAGTTTTGAACGAACAGCTGCCAATCGTTATTATCTTGCTGAACTGGTTTCTTGGTTTCAAGAGGAGGTGTTAGTCATTGAATTTCGTCATCCGAGTTGGCATAGTCAAGCCGTGTTGGATTATTTTCGAGGTAAAGAAAAGCTGATTTGGTGCAATGTGGATTATCCGCAAAATATCGGTTTGCCTACTTTTCAATTTTATGCGAATCAACGTACCGCCTATTTACGCTTACACGGTCGCAATCCGAATTGGTGGCAAGCGCAATCGGCACAAGAACGACACGATTACCGTTACAATGACACGGAATTGCAAAATTTAGCAAAACGGCTAAATCAGCACAGAAACGAATTTGATCGGCTATATCTCTATTTTCAAAATACGACGAAAAGTCATTCGTTCTACAATATTGAGCGTTTAAAAGGCTACTTAGCGGAATATGGTTTTACGGTGAAAGCAACACCCGAGTTTTTAATCGGGCAACAAAGTTTGTTTTAGATTTTGGCTGATATTGGGAAGCTAAAAGCGTAAAAGTGCGGTCAGTTTCTGAAAAGTTTTATTCTGGCTGATAGCCCACATCCTCTAACGTCGGCTTTTCCGCCCCGGCTTTGGCGAGTTGATCGCAGATTTCGTTTTCAATATGGCCGGAATGGCCTTTGACCCATTGCCAAGTGATGTGGTGACGTTGGATCGCTTGATCGAGCTGTATCCATAAATCTTGGTTCTTGACGGGCTTGCCGGTGCTGGCTTTCCAGTTATTTTTTTTCCAATTAAAGATCCATTTGGTGATGCCATTTTTCATATATTGGCTATCACTGTGTAACGTTACTGAACAAGGCTCTTTGAGGGTATTTAAGGCTTCAATCACCGCACGCAATTCCATGCGGTTATTGGTCGTTAAAAAATAACCTGTTGAAATCTGTTTTTCATGTTGTTTATAACGTAACAATACACCGATCCCACCCGGTCCGGGATTGCCTAAACAAGAACCATCCGTAAAAATTTCAATTTGTTTTTGCATAATCTTTGTTACAATTCTTCACTAAACCAAGATCATAACCGAAATTAACTGAAAGAGATAGAAAGAAAATGACCCCAGTGAATCAACCTACCCGCCAAATTGTACTGGATACCGAAACAACGGGGATGAACCAATTTGGTGCACATTATGAAGGGCATTGTATTATTGAAATCGGGGCGGTTGAGATGATCAATCGGCGCCTCACGGGCAATAATTTCCATATCTATATCAAACCGAATCGTCCCGTCGATCCCGATGCGATCAAAGTCCACGGCATTACTGATGAAATGTTGGCTGATAAGCCACTGTTTAATGAAGTCGCCCAGCAATTTATTGATTATATTCAAGGGGCTGAATTGCTGATCCATAATGCGCCCTTCGACGTGGGCTTTATGGATTATGAATTTAAAAAGCTAAACTTAAACATCAATACTGATGAAATTTGTATGGTAACGGATACCTTACAAATGGCACGCCAAATGTACCCCGGTAAACGCAATAGCTTAGATGCACTTTGTGATCGTTTAGGCATTGATAACAGCAAGCGAACCCTACACGGCGCGTTACTGGATGCGGAGATCTTAGCCGATGTGTACCTCACGATGACGGGGGGACAAACGAGCTTATTTGATGAAAATGAACCAGAAATTGCGATCGCCACAGTACAGGAACAGATCCAAAGTGCGGTTGCTTTTTCACAAGATTTGAAGCGCCTACAACCGAGTGCCGATGAACTACAAGCCCATCTTGATTACCTCGCCTTACTCAATAAAAAGAGCAAAGGTAATTGCTTATGGGAAAAGCGTTTAGCGGAATTGAAAACACATTAATAAATTCGGTCATTGATTGAGCAGCTGTGGGTAAATATGAAAAAAAAAGTTGACGAAAAGCGGCTTGAACATTAATATACGCCTCACCTGTGCGGAGTGGTAGTTCAGCTGGTTAGAATACCTGCCTGTCACGCAGGGGGTCGCGGGTTCGAGTCCCGTCCATTCCGCCAATTTTATTCTACTACGGAGCGGTAGTTCAGCTGGTTAGAATACCTGCCTGTCACGCAGGGGGTCGCGGGTTCGAGTCCCGTCCGTTCCGCCAACGAATTTTTGAAAAAGCCACTTATTAAAAAGTGGCTTTTTTACTTTTCATCTTCCATTTAATACCGTTTTTTCTCTCACTCACCACTTGGCTAAAAACAGAAATATTTTGATCTTTCTCTCAATTTAGCGATTTTAAACAGCAAAAAAAATGTACTTCCGATAAAATAGCCTCCGTGTTTAATCAAACACACTCACAATTTAATTTTACATCAGATATCACAAGGGTCTAATTATGAAAATTTTCACTTGGCCTGTGGTTGCAGGTGCTGCACTTGGTATCGTTGCTCCACTTCTAACCTACAATGGCAATCCTAGTAATATGGGTTTCTGCGCAGCTTGTTTCTTACGCGATACGGCAGGCGCAGTCGGTTTACATCACGCTGCTCCACTCCAATACATCCGCCCAGAAATCATTGGCTTGATTTTAGGCGCACTTATTAGTGCCTTATTCAGCAAAGAGTTCCGTCCTCGCGGTGGTTCAAGCCCGTTCATTCGGATGATTCTCGGCTTTTTTGCCATGTTAGGGGCATTAACCTTCTTAGGTTGTCCTTGGCGTGCATATCTCCGTTTAGGTGGCGGTGATTTAACCAGCATTGCGGGTATCGTAGGACTCTTTGCTGGTGTATTAGGCGGGATCTTTTTTGCAAAACGCGATTTTTCGTTAGGGAAAGCGGTGGAACAAAATAAATACACGAGCTATATTGCCATTGCTGTGAGTGTGTTACTGTTTATTTTCCTTATCACCCGATTTAGTTTTGGCGAAGGCTTACCGATTTTCTTCTCCGAAAAAGGGCCAGGCGCACAACACGCTAATCTTTGGTTCTCGCTTGGTGCCGGGCTATTGATTGGGGTATTAATGCAACGTTCTCGTTTCTGCTCCATTGGTGCATTCCGTAATTTCATTTTATTCCGCGATAATGCGTTATTAAACGGTGTGATTGCTATCGTCGTATTCGCCATGATCACTAACGCCCTCTTAGGTCAATTCCATTTAGGCGTGGAAAAACAACCTATTGCGCATAACCAATACTTATGGAATTTCTTAGGAATGGCGTTATGTGGTTTGTGTTTCTCTTTAGGTGGTGGTTGCCCAGGCAAACAATTAGTTCATATCGGAGAAGGGAACAATGATGCCACTTTCTTTATTGTCGGTATGTTACTTGGTGCCGCCGCAGCACATAACTTGACTCTCGCCGCATCAGGCGCGGGAATTTCCAACTACACGCCTTATGCCTTACTTGTGGGATTTGTCTTCTGTATTTATATTGGTTTCACCCGTAAAACGTGTGCCTAGCCTTTTCAAGTGTTCAAAAGTGCGGTTGCAAAATCGCACTTTTTTGCTTTCACCTGACTTCTCGACTTCCCCTTTCGTCTATTTTGCGCTCTCTGCGTTGTACATTTCTCATCTCTTGCAAAATCCGCTATAATGACACCATTTTTGACTGCACTATGAACCCATAGGCAGAAATACTGAATAAGAGGTTTTCTATGACAACGCCTGTAGTGGCTCTTGTTGGTCGCCCAAATGTGGGAAAATCAACATTATTTAACCGTTTAACCCGCACGCGTGATGCGCTGGTGGCGGATTTTCCCGGCTTAACGCGCGACCGTAAATATGGTCAAGCCAATATCGCAGGTTACGATTTTATCGTGATCGATACTGGCGGTATTGACGGTACTGAAGAAGGTGTGGAAGAAAAAATGGCGGAACAATCCTTGCTTGCCATTGAAGAAGCCGATGTGGTGCTGTTTTTAGTGGATGCCCGTGCTGGTTTAACCTCAGCAGATATTGGGATCGCAAACTATTTACGCCAACGCCAACATAAAATCACCGTAGTGGTTGCCAA
Organism: Bisgaard Taxon 45; assembly: GCA_049888895.1. GTDB lineage: Bacteria > Pseudomonadota > Gammaproteobacteria > Enterobacterales > Pasteurellaceae > Pasteurella. The sequence continues at coordinate 4,883 of JBLUWJ010000009.1, forward strand.
TAAAACCGATGGCATTGATGCCGATTCCCATTGTGCAGAGTTCTATCAATTAGGTCTCGGTGAAATCGAACAAATCGCTGCCTCACAAGGCCGTGGTGTTTCTGCCTTGATGGAACAAGTACTGGCACCAATTGCGGAAAAAATGAATGCCGAAAGTCCTGAACAAAGTGCGGTAGAAAATACCGATGTTTCTGAAACCGGCCAACAAGACGAGTGGGATCACGACTTTGACTTTGCTAATGAAGAAGATACCGCTTTGTTAGATGACGCCATTGCGGAAGAACTGGAAGCACAAGATAAAAATATCAAAATCGCCATTGTTGGGCGTCCAAATGTGGGTAAATCGACCTTAACCAACCGTATTCTTGGCGAAGATCGCGTAGTGGTTTACGACTTACCGGGGACAACCCGTGACAGTATTTATATCCCGATGGAACGTGATGGTCAGCATTACACCATTATTGATACTGCCGGGGTACGTAAACGGGGGAAAGTCCATTTAGCAGTGGAAAAATTTTCAGTCATCAAAACTTTACAAGCGATTCAAGATGCCAATGTGGTGTTATTAACTATTGATGCGCGTGAAGGCGTATCTGATCAAGACTTATCTTTACTGGGCTTTATACTCAATGCAGGGCGTTCATTGGTCATCGTAGTAAATAAATGGGATGGTTTAAATCAAGACATTAAAGATCAAGTTAAATCTGAGTTGGATCGCCGTTTAGATTTTATTGATTTTGCCCGTGTACATTTTATTTCAGCTTTACATGGCAGTGGCGTGGGCAACTTATTTGATTCGATTAAAGAAGCCTATGCCTGTGCGACACAAAAAATGACCACGTCCATGTTAACCCGTATTTTACAAATGGCAACGGATGAGCATCAACCACCGATGATGGGCGGTCGTCGAATTAAATTAAAATACGCACACCCGGGCGGTTATAATCCACCCATTATTGTGGTGCATGGTAACCAAATGGATAAATTACCCGATTCGTATAAACGTTATTTATCCAATTACTATCGTCGTAGTTTGAAAATTATTGGTTCACCAATCCGCTTATTATTCCAAGAAGGGAACAACCCATTTGCAGGTAAACGGAATAAATTGACGCCAAATCAATTACGCAAACGTAAACGCTTAATGAAATTTATTAAGAAATCAAAACGTTAATTCATTTAAATGGCGCCACTGTCGAGCGGTGCCATATTCTCTGTGTTTTTAAAGGACAACTAGCATGGCGAATAAAAAAACCTTACTCCTTTTCCCCCTCATCACGCAGTGTATTTTTTCACTCGTTCTACTCTTTTTTAATGCATTCCATCTCAAAGGGTTAACCGATGTTTTTATTTTAGCAACGATTCCCGCTTTTCTCTTTTCGTTGGTTTGTGTCTATTATCAATTTCATCAACGTAATATCGTCCAAATTGCGTTTTTTAATGCCGCGCGCGATAAATTGACATAGTTCAGCGCGATAAATAAAAGTTTACTTTGTTACATATACTGAAACTAAGTTACAAAAAAAGAGAAACCATTTATTAGTTTCTCTTTTTTGTTGATATTGCTACGTCATTTCTATATAGAAATTGGCATACTTTATTCACAAATTTCTCATAGATAAACTTTGTGTATTTAGCTTTAGAACTTATAAACTAAATTATCTTCATACTTGCCGTTATAGTTTGTCGAAGTATTAATACTGATCTTCTTATAATCTGTAAATGACTCCCAGTTATGTGTTTTCGTTTCAAGCATAAAATCCACAAACCGTATAAATTCAGATTTTGTTGAACTGAAAAAGATAAAAGGCGGTCTTGTCAGATTAATCAACCTTAAAAAATCAATCAAATCAAAGTACGTATCCATGCTATACGCAGCTTGATGTGTGCATAAGTAAGGTGGATCTAACACAAATAACGTCTTTGGCTTGTCGACAAACCGAGGCAATAATGAATGAAATGACTCATTGGCAACTTCAAAACCATTAAAATAATCTTGTGCCTCACTATAATCAGACAGACGAATGCGATTATAAAATGACAAGCGATATAGTTCACTTAATGTCCTGACTTGCTGACCACTAAATAATAACCAAGTAGACAATACATGCGGATCTTTATAGCCAGTAAATGCCTCTATAGCTTGAATCACTTTGTATTTCATATCACAGCTTAACTGTTTGCTACGTGGCTCATTTTTAAGTAACTCAAGCAAGATACGACGCAGTTTATTCAGATCTCGAATGTGTTTCAATCGTTCACTATAGCCATCAAAATCATTATAAATAACACGCGCTTTGGGCTTGATGTGTTTTGTGACATGACTTAGAAGTCCGCTACCGCCGAAAGCATCAATAATCGTCCATCCCTCACCGTCATCAGGAATGTGTTCGTTAATGATATTGATGTAATGATTTAAGAAGAGTCGTTTTTGTCCAACGAATGGGAGTGGCGCTTGTTTATAAAATGATTGATTGTTTTTCATATACTGTAAGCCTCTTTCACATACTGAAAAAATGCGCTAGACTTTACATGTCTTTGCAGGGACCATGGGTCTAGCGAGAGTTAGTTATTGCCTACAGGTGTCGTCTGTTGGTGATAAAGTAAGTATGCTCCGCAAAAGCATACTTACCGCCCATGTTTTAATCTTTCCAAGTGATAGCTTTAACAGCCCACATTTGCGCTGTTTGCGCTTCAGTGATAGCCACACTACACATACGCTTAACCTCGCCTGAGGTTGTTTCGTTTCGCAAATCGTTTAATTGATCTATCACTTCAGCAAAAGTTCGTTTGCACTTATCTACTGCACTATCATTTGCCGGATTAAATGAAAGACCAACCGCTTTTTCACCATATGTTTGTTTCATGACTGTTTTCCTTTTTAAAAATTTGATAATAAGATTAATCTGTTTTTTAGGCACTCTCACTTACATTTCTATTCACCTCCTTTCACGATAATATCTTTAAACGCGATTGCATTGTTTCTTATTGTGCCAATCACGGTGATTTTAAATCGGATTTCTGTGACACCTTCCGGTAATTCACCTTCAACTTGCTTGACTCGCCATTCTGTTGTGTCAAATTCGCCAAGCTGTTCCGACACAAACTCTGACACGAACTCATCACTTCGATAAAGTTGCACTGAAACAACACAAAGCCCATTTCGCTTATCATATGTGCCGACTTTATATGAAATAGCAAAACGCTTGTACACGCTTGAATCAACAGCAAACGATTTATAAATCGCAGAATGCTGATCTGCATTTGATGAAAGCATGATGTATTTGCCACCTGGCATATCACTATCATCATAGTGATAAATAAGTGATTCGCCTTGTGTGAACCCCTCTGCGTAGTTCCAGTTATGTAATAGTTGCATGGCGCCCGCAACGCTAAAAGTGTAGTTAAACAAGCTTTTTAAGCCATTTTTTACCGAGCAAAGCGTCATTTTATTAAATTCTTCACCGTCAACTTTTTGCGGGTCCGGATAGCTAAACTGGCTATCTGTTGTCGAGATAGTGCGCACAACCGTGTCATCATTCAATAGTGCGATTTCATAACTGACGCCATCACCCAAAATCGTGCTGTCTTCTGTGTGTGAAATCAGATTATCTGCTTGTACATCACGGTCACGATGCGCCCAGCTGATCACAAATGCTGAACTATCTGCAATATTACTAACAAAAGCACCATCCACTTTCACGTTGCCCGGCGGGTAAGGACGCGCTTGACGTTGCTGTGTCGTAATTGTAAGCACCTCGGCGTCATCTTCTGCGAGTGTTTCTTGTGCTGTTTTAGTTAAAAGTTTGACTTTTAACTGTTCATTGACCGTGTATTTCGTGTTGTCTTCGCCACTTGCCAGTAAATAGCACCACGCTCTAGCACCTGCGCTATGCGCTTGTGGCACAGTATCTGCACAACCTCGTCCTACGCTAAGTGTCCGCGTTTTTAAATCTACTGATTCAATTTTCACGATTTCATCATCAATCATCAGTGCAACCGCGTTTTTCAACGCATAGCTGTGCGTGCTTTCATTAAATTTGATTTGGGTTTGATACTTTGTAATGGCTTCTGTAAGCACAACAGACGGCGTAAAATCGCCTTCACCTGTGTCATTAAAGCCTGCGCCTGCATCAGTTAAAATCTCAAAATCAAGCGATAGCGGAGTGGGTGCATCTGCTACTGCCGAGATAAAGCAATCCGTTGGTTTAATAAAGGCAAGCTCTGCATCACTAAACACAAGCGGGAAAACATGATAAGGGATTTCAAACACGCGGCTGTGAGCAATGGGTTTAGCACTATAATCCGGTGGCGTGTAAAGCGAGTCCGCTTTTTGAGTTGAATAGTTTGCCGCAGGCAAGCCAAACACATCTTGCATGCAGGTGACAATAAACTCGCCTTCGTTGCCGTTTTCAATATGACTCACGCGAAAGACTGCGCTTTCAATACCGCGGTCGGGAAGACTCACTTTAAATACATCGCCGTGCGTAAGTTCACTCGCACGCATGTCAAAGACGATTTTAAGCCGCGTTAAACTGCTTGCCACAATCTCTAAATCGCGTTGAGCCACACGTGCGGCTAAATCAAACGTGGGAATACCTTTGTATTCCACGGTTTTTGTAATCACACCATGCATGCGCACTGACGCGATGTTGTTAGCAATGGCTTTATCTTCACGATTCGTCACCGGGTCGAGGTATTTCACCACGACTTGATTAGCGGCGTTATCTGTTGCCGCATTGTCATCGTCTTGCACGCGTAAAATGCCGTTGTCGTAGTTAAAGGTGTGCAACTCATCGACTTTATAGTCGTTACGAATGAGTTTAACGGCGTATTTCCCCGTTTTAACATCTTCGTATTGCACCGCACCGATGTGGTCGATAATTTGTTGCACGAACTCTTTAACTGAGCCCTGACGATTATAGCGAATACACAGCCCAAAGCCTTCCTCGAAGAGTGTATCTGCCGCTTTTTTATAGCTTTCTATATCCAATTCCGTAATGTCTTTTTTCCCGCCCCAACTCTTGTTTGTTGCACACTCAACCAAAATATGCGCAGGATTCATGGCGTGAATCTGACGCACGTTTTCTTCTTGCTCTGGTGTTAAGCCTGAAATCTTCAAATTGTCATTACGCAGTAAAATCCGGGCTTTTTCCGGATACCACGGCGCAACCGCGCCCCACTTGTGCGTGCGACGAACGCGGTAACTGTGCTTTTTCGGATACGCGTTATAGCAACTAATCAAACCACTAAATACGGTTGTGACGGTGCCACGAAAGCCAGGAATGACATCTTCTGGACTCACATTGCCTGCGCTAATATCACCGTTTGAGAAAAAGGTGCTTTGCTCGACTTGTTGCTGTCTTGTTCTTTTTTTACGTCCTTTTCCACTTAATGCCGAATTCAGTGGCGGATTGTGTACATTTTTCAGTAAATTGATCAGCATTTGTGTCGGCTTTTGGTCCGGCTCACCCATCAAAATTTCCATTCTTCCCTGAATGCCGCCTTCACCGCCAGTCGCCTCGCCACCAAAAAGGTTAGGCTTGTCTATATAGATAGCTTTCGATTGTGTCAGCTCACCAGGCGTGCCTACATACGCGGTTTTATCATCTACACGGATTTCCACAATTTCATCCACCGGTCCGCGCCCAATGCCCGATTGAATATCCCAATAGTATCTGTAGCCAACTGTAACCGGACCGCCGCCACGTCTTTTACCACCCATTATTCACCTCTTGCTTTTTCAGCTTCTGCCACACATTTACGGGCAAACACACTGCCTGTATTTAATAGTGTCTGTGCCTCAATGCCGTTTTGTAAAAAGTCGTTAAAATCTAAGTTTTCGCGTTTAAAAAATGTTTCCACGCCCGATGCACAAAAACCGACGCGACGCATGTCTTGCATTGTAATGATCAACTTTTCCATTATTTACCCCTTCTTAATCGGGCTTGAACGGTAGTTACCGTAAGCTAATACTTGCCAGTCTTCTGTCCAGCAATCACCGAAAAACACGCATTGCGGAATACCTTCATCCACTTGCGGGAAGTTCCATTCCTCGCTTGATACTGCCTCGATGCTTTGCCCCGTGCGCGGACGTGGAGCGAGTGCGGTGTTGACTAAATAACTGATTGCCATGACGGCTACCGCACGAACAATCGCCCAACCAATTGCTGCAAACATATCAACCTCCTCTTATTTAAAATACTCTTGAACCGTCGTACGGGGATTTATTCGGCATGTGCGGGACGCCGCCAAAATTGAGCATATTGTTAAACTTTTTCAAACAAGTAACAGGTCTGCCATCACAACCGGGATACGCTTTAATCACTGTGCCGACAGAGAGTTTCTGTGTGCCACCAAGTAGTGTGAGCTGGTTGTTTTTATGTGTTTTAACCGCGCGCACTTCACGCACCCCGTCGCTGTCAATCCACTCAATAAAGCCCGCATTAAACCAGCCTTCCGGCAAATCATCGGGCACATTGACTACAATCATCACACCGTCCATCGCACTAATTGTGAGCCCTGCCACCGCGAAATTTTTAGGATTTAATTGGCAGTCTTGGTCATATAATGTGTATGGACAATTGCGCCCCCAGGTGAGCCTTAGTCCTGCGCTGTCCATCGTGGCTGAAAGCCCAGCCGAGATAAGCTGCGTTTTATGCACATCGGGGCGCTTTGCTTCAATGATTGTACCGACCCAAACTACACGCATTTCTTGTTGCTGGTAATGCAAACGCATAACCATGACTTTAACAGTCTGACTTGGCGGCATACCGCGATAAAGGAGTGCCACCGGATTATTGCTCGGCAGCGTGATATTGATATTCTCACCCGTGCGACGCCCAGTGTCTGAAATAGCAATCGCAGTCCATTTTTCGTTATTAACCACAATGTCTTTGTCCGCATCACAAAACCGCCAGATTTTTTCGTTATCGCCGCGGATGAACTGATACAGTGTGACCGGTTGTCCGTCTGCGATAGAGTGCTCTTTGTCTAAAAAACTCATCTTTAAACTCCTTTTAAACCCTGTTTAAACCTCTAATTCATCACGCAAACCACGGAAACTCACGGTCACTGTTGCGACACCATCTGCGTCGGTGTGATGTGTCCAGGTCACTTGGTCGCTTTCAAGTCGAGAGAGTGTGAGAAAAGAGATTTTTGATATCTCTTCTTGCTTAATTCTTAACTCTTCACCATCAAATGACAGACGCTCTGTTTGCTCGTCGACCACTGATGATGTGACGATTCTGCGATAGTGCACACTGCCGTCTGTGCACTCGATACGAATATCTTGACGACCAACTTGATTTTTCAAAATCGCGGTGTAGTGCATAAAATAGATATCAAACGTCTTAGTAGAAATGTCTGATTTCAGTGTGATATCCGTTGCTGATGTTGCCACCCAAATTGCTTTTTGACGTCCGCGCAAATAGTAGAACAGCTGACGTAATTTGCGCTGTTCTTCGCGATTCGCTAGCACAAAGCGATGACTTGTGATTTGAAACGCTTTGCGCGCGGTATCGAGATAAAACGGCAAGCCAGTTTCATTATCGAGCGTTTGAATTAAGCGCTGATATTGCGCGGTAATATCTTCTGACCATTCACTTGTTGGCTCAAGTACGGGATGATTACGATATATCGGCAAATGCGTAATATCCGCTGAATGCGCATTGTGTTCATGAATCTGTAGTCGCACTTGCGCGCTCGAGACGCCATCACTTAATCGAGTGACTGTCGGCATATCAGTAAGCACTGCTGAGCGAATCGGATAGACTTTCGTATTAATTACATCAAAGTGGTTGACTGCCGGGCGTTTTAAAATCAGTTTATTTGCCTCAATACCGCTGATTTCCACGCTTTCTTTTGTTTGTCCGTTCATCAATAAAACTTGACCTTTGACGCTAAAATCATAGCCGGCGGTGTGAATTTGAATTTCAAGATCGCCTGGCGCGACGTGTTGTAATAGCGTTGCACAATCAGTAAAAATTGGCATAGACCAGACGCGCGAGCCATACGCATAGAGCATATTTTCAAACACTTGACGGTGAACGCCTTCTGTTGTGACCTTAAATTCAAATGTACGACGAGGCGATAAGCGTTTTGCAATACGCTGTTCAGCGCCAGTAATTGACTGATGGACTGTGGTTAGAAAATGCAAGTTTTCGACGACATTCTCACTCCAGTCTGGAAAGAACGCCCATTCTGTCGAGCGAGAACCGGTGATATTAAGTGTGACCGCGGGGTGATTAACAAAATGCCATGACACTAGCGCGTCAATCACTGCCGGACCGTTCATTGAGACTTTCGCTGTCCATTTTTTCAATGCAAGCGAGTGTAGTTTTACCGGCGTTTGCGCTCCGGTTAATTCAACACCTTCGGCATTTTGCGCTTGCACCAGTGTCAAATTAACGGCATGGCGGTTCGCATTCCACACTTGCACATCGAAGATTTGCTCCGTTGACATCGCGCCAAGATTGACGATGTGAGGTATCACATACACACGACTATAAAGTGTTTTATAGTAGTTCGGCACAATATAAGACTTGACTGATTTGTGTAAATCTTGCTTTGTTGTTGTCTTCAGCGCGCCACGTCGAATCCGTGGCGGTAAAGTAAGACGCGTATTCTCCCCGCGGTATGTCGTCAGCCCAATTAAAAAACTTCCGTGCCCAGTAAGTTGATGGGCGATTTTATAACCTTTAATTGTTGCCATGCTTTACTCACTCAACAATACGATATGCCACACCTTGAATGCCTGAATTATCACGATTGCGCGCCACTTCATCTACATTACTCGCATCAAATTGCGCGCTCGGGATAATCATCCACTGCTCACCTGAAATGGTGATAATCTGACGCGGTGAAATCCCCACCATTATGCATTCATAACGCTCCGGTAGTATGCCAACACGACGAAACACCCCGTCTTTGCCGTAAATAATTAATGAATGCGGGCAGGGCATAAGCATTTGTCCAAATTTTGATTGTGAATAAAAAACCAAATCTTTCTCAAGATGTGCACCATAATTGCTGTTATACATCGCTGCACGACCGAGAGTTAATAAAAACTTGCCATAATCCCGTTCTCGGATATTATTAACATGCGTATTTACTGGGCAAAAGTACCATGGTGTTGTTGTGTCACCGTCTAAATTCACTCGCAAAACCGGCGCAAATGCTTCAGAACCGCCAGAGAAGCCGAAATTATGATTACCGCGAGACAAATAACGTGATGATTGCTCGATATAGGTGCCAAACGCATATTGCCCGCCGGTGTATTCCCCTTCTTTATGTAGTGTGCCGATGCCGAAGTGTCGGAAACGCTCTGCTTCAATCTGTACAACCACGTGCAAATATTTATTTGTGCCGAAAAAATCGTATGTTACAAAATTGCCATTTTCTAAGTGTGACGTGGCTGTTCTCACTCGTCTGTAAGCGAACTGTGAATTAGCCGAACTCCCCGGTTGATTAAATGCATCATAATTTCCATCAAACCCGGTACACACAAGTGTGAACAGTAAATTCTCTTTAAATTCCAGTGCCCAGTATCCATCACTGTTATTTAAAAAAAGTTGCGTTGAGTTATGTTTGTTAATTGTCCAGTTCTGCGTTTCGGCAAACTCTTTTAATTTTTCAAGCAAGATTGCCACTGAGCTTGCCGTACCTGTTTGATAAGCCATTTTTACACTCCTGTTTCAATCACAAAAAAATCGCGCACAGACACACGAAATGCGCCGTTAAATACAATCCCTCTAAAGTTTTCGGCTTCACTTTCAATGATATCACCTGCCGCGCGCTGTAACCCCGGCACCCAGTACACACCATCCATCGCACCCCAGCGGTTACGCCCCGCACTCGAGCGAAACCCGTTTAAGAGTTCAACGGGAATAAGTGGGAAACTCCCGCCGGGTGTGGCACCGAGTCTGTCCTGTAAATATGGGGTGAAGTAATGTTCGTATCTGTAATTTGAAAGCGGAAAACAAAATTGCTGATCTGAATCTGGCGTTACATTTACCTCATAACGTGAGCCGTAAAAGTCGCGCCAGGCTTGTTCTGGTGTGAATAACCAGCAATTGCCGTAGCGTGGGTCGACAATAGAAGAGACAAAGTGGTCATTTTGTGAATACCGCGTCAAACGTCTATTTTTAACTTTATCAATTAAAGGTGCCGAGCCTGCCACACAAAGCGGATACGGATATTCCGTTGGCGGCACTGTTGGCAAAATAAAGCCCAAGTACGCGCTTGAGCACACTTGTGAAATGCGGGTCACAATCTTGCAACAACGCCCTGATGCCACAATGTGATATTCAACCGGACGGTCGTCAGCAAAGAGCACAACGCCGGGCGAGGCGTTTATCATGCCGCGCTCAATTTCCGTTGCGGTGACAAATTGGCTATTAAAGAATGTACCGCCCCAGAAGTTGATATTGAATGTATCTTCTGCAATCAGATTGTCAGTCGATGCACACAGATAAATATCTTGCTCAACGCCGGTGCCGGTTGACTTCCATGCGATTTGACGGATGGCTTTTCGCACGGGCGTGGCATCCAATGTGCGTTCAAATAACATTGTCCACGCTTGACCATCGCGCACTAACTCTTCATTCGTCGTTAAAAAGGTGTTGATTTTATCGAGTAAATCGCGCTCGTTTTGCGCGGTGCCTGTTTCGTATGCCATGTTTATACCTCTAAGATAATTCTTGTTTAAGTGTCTGTTTATTTGCCCGAATGAATGTCAATACCGCTTGCTCGCCCGCGTGGGTATTAATGCCCGCGGTAAAAAGCTCTGCGCTGTCAACGGCGAGGGTTTGTTGAATATGCACCGGTGATGCTACCGCGTGCATACCGCCGTTATTTTGCATCGCTTGCGTCAAGCCCGGCTCTTTACCTGCGGACACTTTCGGCATAGACACAAGCCCACCCGTGCTGTATTTACGCAGTTGCCCACGGTTAATTGCATGCAAGAAATCCAGCCCGTATCGCGACACGGATGCCGCACGAATCACGTATTCGCCATTTGACAGTCGCGCGGGGATAGAATCCGATGTGCCGGTGCCCGGTCCTGTAATATAGCCCCCGGTTGCCGCAGTCACCACACCCCCGACCGCGCCAAATAAGCCACCGATTGCACTGGTTGCCTGCATTGCAAGCTGTTGTGCGGCGATTTGCGCCATACTGTTTACAATCGTTAAAGCCAAGTTTTTAATCGCATCACGCAACGTCATGGTGCCTTGCGCAAGCCCCATCAGTGAACTTTGAATGCCTTGTGTCAGCCCATCTTTGAATGCTTTTTCCAAGTCATTGCCCGCACTTTTCAACTCAACAATTTTTAACTTCATTTGCTCGAGCATGTTGCGTGCTTGCTCACCTTGGGCGCCTGGCATTTGTGAAAGTTTCTCTAATAGCGGCAATTGCTTTTCAATCTCGGTCACCGTTTGTGCATAGACCTCTTTAAGCTGACGTTGTCCCTCAAGATGTGAGATAAGTCCTGTGTTTACTTGGGATTGAATGCGCTGTTCTTGTGCGCTTTGATTTTGAAACAGACGATTGATTTCAGACTGTACACCGTCAATTTGCACTTTTGCCTGCTCAAGCGGCAGTATCTTATTGATTAAATCAATACCTTTCACATTGCCCGCTTTTTGAAATTCAGCAAGCAACTTGTTATAACGTCCCTCAATATCGGTGAGATTGGCTTTGACTTCTTGCCCGGTTAAGCGCAGATATTGAATATTGAGTTCAAGGTTTTTAGCATCAGCGTCGTATTTTGTCTTTTTGCTTTTTGATTTACGCGCGTTCTCGTTTTTCTCAATTTGAATAGCTAATGCATCGGCTTCTTCAAGATCGTTGCCTTTTAAGCCTCTTTTTCTGTTGTCATACTTTATTTTTCCACTTGTTGAAAGATTACTTGTAGCCGCTCTGTCTCTTAATCCTTCAAGATAATCTGCTGATTTTTTGTCTTGTTTGGCTTGCTCAATCTGATCAATCAGTTTTAAGTTTTCTTCAAGCTTTTTATTGAATGTATCAAGCACCTGCCCGCTTAAACCCGCATCCCTCGCCATCGCCATAAATTTTTCACCGAGTGAAAGCAATTGCTCTTTCGCCGTTTGCGTGACATTCACGAGCTCCTTACCGAGTTTGACATTGATTTCGTCAAGCTCTGAGCTTGCTGATTTCATTTGCTCTTCAGCATCTTTAATCACCGGCGTTAACAGTTCCATGGCCTCTTTTGCGTTTGCATCGCCAATTTCTCTTAGCTTTTCAGCCAACGCGCCACCTTGCTCGATGGCCGCATCAAATGCGGCTACAAATTGTGATTCGGTAATATTGCCAAGTTCTTTTGTTTTGCTTGTTAGTCTTGCAATAACATCTTCAAGCTCTTTAATTTTTTTGTTGTATTCGTCAAGCTTGGATGTATCTGCAAGCCCAAAACCATTAGTTTGATTAATTTCTTGCAATTGCGCGCGTTTTGCTTTGAGTAACTCAAGCTCTTTTTGTGCATCATCCAGTGCTTTTTTATTGCTCTCTAGTTGTGCTAGACGATCTGAAAAACCACCGATTTCACCAAGTCTTTGACGCGCTTCAATCAGCTCTCCAGTTTTATCAATATGCGACTGAATCGACGAAAGTGTTTGATTGTATTGTGCCTCTAATTCCTCTTCTTTTGCTTTGAGATATTGATAAGCCGCGATTAAGCCGAATGTTGCTAACACCGCCGCACCAAAACCACCGCCAACAAATGCCAGCGCACCCGCGCCGATACGCGATGCCAATCCCACGCCTTTTGCTGATGCTTCGGCTTTTGCGAGCATGCCTTTAGCCAGTGCAAGCCGTTTACTTGCGGCTTCTTCTGTTTGCATTGCCAGTGTTAAACGTTTTGATGAGGCGTAACCAGCGTCTTTTGCTCGCGCCAGCTCAAGCTCTTTGACTGCCGCAATATGTGCAGATCTTGCTGCCATGACATCAATTTGTGCTTTCGCCCTTGTTGCAAGCGTGCTTTTTGTTGCGGCAGCTTGTTCTTGAACATACGCAATAGCCACTTTTCTTAATGATGCAAGAAGTCGTACACCAAATACTGCGCCCGCTACAATAGCGATTGCACCGAGTTCATCTAAGCTATCTGCTAGTGCAGATATTGACGAGGCAATCAGTGATGAAGCAGATGTTGCGTTATCCGCCTGACCGATAAATTGTAGCCATGCGTTAGAAAGCTCATTGACCGCACGGCTAATGGTTTTGGGCATCTGATCGTATTGCGCTTGAATTTGCTCTTGCGCTTCTTTTGTCGCCGCTAAAATAAGTTGTGGAGTCAGCTCACCGTCTTCTGCCATTTTTCTAAGTTCACCGCGCGTTTTACCCAGTGATTTCTGCAAGATTTCAAGAATGACCGGGGCTTGTTCGGCAACCGAGTTAAACTCTTCACCGCGCAATGTCCCTGAGGCTAAACCTTGCGATAGCTGGATTAATGCCGCTTTGGCTTCTTGTGCGCCCGCACCCGAGACGACGAGTGCTTGTTGAATGGTTTTGGTGAATTGAAGAATTTCTGCGCTATTGGCATTACTGCCCATGCTTCGATAAACGCGCGTATAAAGCTCGGCGGTTGCTTCAAACAGTTGACCGGTATCATTTGCTACCTGCATCAGCTCACGAAACGTGCCCTGTGCCTCTTTATTTGAACGTGAAACAAGGCGGATGCGCGCTTCATAGTTATTGTATGCATCTGCTGTGTTTAAAAGCGACTGAATGCCACTTGTACCGAGATTAATACCGATAAAAGCAGTGGAAAGTTGTTGCAAACGGGATAATTGACGACTGATAGACTCAATGCCTGCACGGGTTTTACCCAGTTTATTTGTGACGTTATCGGCTTGTTTACCAAGCGCATCAAGCCCTTTTGCGCCAATTCCGCTTTTAGTACCCAGTGCGCCCGCTGATTTACCCGTGCGTTGTAATTCTGCTTCAAGTGCTTTAAAATTGTGCAATGCATTGTTTAAATCTGCTTTAATTTTTAATGCAAGTGTTAAATTTGACATGAGGAGCTCTTATATGAATAAAAAATATGATGCTTATATTGAGCTAATAGTGACTGTTATTATGACACTGCCGTTATCTATCAGCTTTTTGCTTGCGCTATTCGGTGTCTTAACTGCATTTCAAGCCCTTCTTTTAAGCTTGTTTCTCATCGCCGTAATGGGCATTATCGCCTTTATTATTAGAGAGCCTTTAGTTGCCTTGCTCGCCATTTTATTTGTCACAACATAGCCACTTTAAAAATTGACCGCTCTCAAGCGGTCAATTGGTTTATATAGTCCTGAATTTCTTTCCCACCGTTTACGCCATAGCAGGTATCCATTGTTCTGCCCGCACGTGCTCTGCGTTCACGTTGCAATGACTTTTCATAGAAAAGGGCAATTTGACGCGCTGTATAGTGCTTGATATCAGAAAAACGATGACCGTTCGCGATTAAGTGTTCGATAAGTTCGCCGAAGTCAACGTCTCGACTTGTGCTACTGCCATTTTTTCTAGCACTGGCTGTAGTGCTTTCCGGGTAAAAAAATCGCTATTAATTGTCCACCAAAGCATTAAAAGCGACTCTGCATCTTCGCCTTTCAAATTTTGAATAAATTCAACGCTCTGATTCGTTGATAATGCGACCAGCTCAAGTACAGCTTGATAATGTGCACTGATACAATCCATGAGCTTGTCAAGACTAAAGCTCTCTTTATCGCCTATTGCGTGGCGCAATGCTTGAATAAATGGCATTAATTGTGCGTGATGTTGTAGTTGCTGCAATAGCGTGTATTCTTTAACTTCAACTTCCACGCCAGCAATATTAATTTTGGCGTTTGGAAACAAAATATTAAGCTCGTCTTTTACTGTTTTTGTCATTTTTAAAACCCATTTAAATGTGATTTAAAACAGCTCTCGGCACGTTGCCGAGAGTGTTAATTACTTGGTGATTTTAACGACACGACCAAAGCGACCGAGCGTTTTATCGCCTGTTTTTGTTGTATCCGCTAAAATCTTCGCTTTAGCGTTTAATGCATCAAGTTCATTTCCGCTATTGATAAGCGAAAGCGCATCTGTCGGATTAAAGTTCACTTTATACAGCTCAACTAGCGTCCATTCGTTATCTTCAGCTAAGTTCACCCCTTCAAAACGCAAGAACAAGTCTTTCGGGTTTTCAGTCAACAATGCCACATTTAATACTTCGCCATATGTATATGAGACTGTATCAGTATTGCTATTAATGTCTTTTAAAAACTCGATAGCACCAAAGAGCTCATCCACAATAAAATCGGTATCTTTCTGTAACGAACCAATTGTTATTGCGCTGACGTTTTGATGTGCGAGTGCAATGCGATCGCCTTTCTTAATTTCCGCAGGTAACTTCTCACTTGTGACAGAACCGCTTACAACTTTCGTAGATTGACCAAGCAATGCTAATGAAAGATTTTCCGCACTCAACTCATGAAATTTCGCTGACACTTCACCCGTTTTCGCTGTAATAATCTTACGCACCTCTTGACGATTTCCGCTGTAAGATTCTTTATGCGTTAAATCTTCCACGTTTAACGAAATGCTTAACTCAGACACATCACCCACCCAGCGTTGCGCACCAATTTCACCACTTGGCAAACGCTCCGCAAGGTAGACTTTACCTTGACCATAGCTATATGTTTCCGCTCTACTCATCGTTATTTTCTCCATCATTTAAGTTGTTATCTGTATCAAGTGATTTGTTATCACCCTCGGCTTGTTTTTGATCACTTTCAGATGTGGATTTTTTATCCTTCTCTTTACTGTCATCTTTTTTCTTCTTGACAAACTCACCAATACCACGAGATGTGATAAATTGTGCATCTGCATCAGTGACATAAAGCACATCCCCCGCAGAGTGGCTCACACCTGCATGAATATGCGATTTAATTAACTTGACTTTTTTCATCTATTTCTCCCCATGATGATTTTAGTTTGGTATGTTTCCATCCAGACTAGATAAGAATTGGTGTAATCAACAATGTCACCGCGTACAAAGAAAGTTTCTTTTGCACCTTTCACCGGTGGCACCCAGCCCATCAGCCGCTCGCGGATTTTGCCAATAACAGGGTTGCTAACATTAAAATGTGGCGTTTCGTTGCTGTATTGATACGACTGCACAATAACAATGACAGAAAAACTCACGGTGACCATTTGACGTACCGCAATGTCATTTTGATGACCAACCTCGCCATTTGGTACAACAAAGACAGCGGGGGTTGCCAACCCCGCCATACTTAACTCAGAAAGAGAACGATATTCCGCGGTAGAACCTAATGTATGAATATGTTCTGGTTGCAAGGGCTTGAGTTGCTCAAGCACATGCTTTAAGTCAAATGGTCCGTATTGCATTAGTAATCCTTCAGCGTTTCTGCCGTGAAAACACGTTCGCGTTTGATAAATTTTGGCTCACCAGAAGACTCCGCTAGCGTATCTTCAAGCCCAAGCGAAAACTTACCTTCTGCAACTAGCTGCAACAATTTCAAGGCATCGCGATAGTCACGCACAATTGGGCTATTTTTCTCTTCAGAGGGCAAATGCTGATGAAGAGAGTAGCGAACAATGGCGCGCGCCCACGTGGTTAAAATGCGTGGTACTTGCTTAAACGGTAGCTTATAGCCACGTTGACGCAAATAACCGTCAATTAACGCGCTGGAGTCTACAATCACTTCGTCGATACGGGCGATTGACTTCTGCGCTTTTTCAACTGCCGCAGGTTGTTCACTCGCAACATCTTCGCCATCAATGATTTTGCTGATAATACGCCAGTCGGCAGGAGGTTGCCCCACCTGCGCAGTGACTTGTGCTAACTCAACAACACCCGGTTTTTCGCTTAATTGTTGCAGTGTGATATACATGTGGCGACCTTATGCGATAACGTTTTCAAAGAAATATCCGAGATCTGGTGCAGTGATAAGTTCTTTAACAGACTCACCAACACGCACACGGACACCACCACGATACCCCATGTCTTTATCTTCAATTTCTCGCACTTCACGCGTACCAAATTGCGCTGTAAAACCAAAAGTAATGCCATTGGTTGCATCAGCCAGCGAATCACGGTAAATCAATGAGCAGTGATTGCCCCACGCACGTGCAAGTACAGGTTTTTTGTTCGCATTAACGGTATTAACTAATGCTTGACCAACAAGAATTTGTTCAAGTTCTAATAGCTCACGAATAAACTCAAGTGGTACCAAACCTTCATCACCGAGCGTACCGTTATAAGCTTTCACGATGCTTTTATTCATACGCAATGCTGTTGCCGCTTTTTGCCCAAGAATCATGATATTTGGACGCATGACTGGAATGTCGAGCGCTTCAGTTAATTGAATAATTGGCTTGGAATCATCATGCGACCATTGTTCTGCACCGCTTAATGTTTTACTTAAACCAGAGGCATACGACCCTTTTTTAAACACAAGACCTGCCGTGCGTACTTCACGATCTAATTCGATAAGATTCGTTGTGTATTCCGTTGCTTTACCTTTTGGATTAGTGCCTTGAGGTGCATTTTTAACATCCACATTTGGGATTGGGGCATCTAATGCAT
Organism: Bisgaard Taxon 45; assembly: GCA_049888895.1. Classification (GTDB taxonomy): domain Bacteria; phylum Pseudomonadota; class Gammaproteobacteria; order Enterobacterales; family Pasteurellaceae; genus Pasteurella. Next base: position 22,476 of record JBLUWJ010000009.1, read on the forward strand.
AATCCTCTGTCGCACTGGCTTTCTCTTTTGAGCCAAATTCAACTTGATTTGGACGTGATGTGCGACCAACATGTGTTTTGGGTAATGTAAACTGATCGCCAAGATTATGTTCTTTATATTTAAATTCCTGTTTACCGACAGCAACACGCGGTAAAACTTGATCTGCAATCATGCGACGGTTGCGATATGCAATCGCAATTGCCGTCAATACTGGATTTGTTGGAAAATCTGCTTTCATATGTTCTATCCTTTTTTTCAAAGAGTGAAATGTTGTTTCATTCAAACTAAGTCATTTCGAGTTAGCCAGTAAATACGCCGTTTGTGACTAAAATACTGCCTAAGTCATCTTCTACACCGTCCTCTTCCGCGATACCGATATAAGCTTGACCACTGGTAGCTTTAACCGCGCGTCCTTGGCTATCTGCTGTAACAAAATCACCACGTTTCACAGTATCGCCGTAGACAACTGGGGTGATACCAGAACGCACAACATCAATATGCTCACCAGGTTCTTTTGGTAGTCGTGTGGACACCCCGAGTAACTTATCTGTGTGTGCCGTTGCTTGTTTAGCACTGTCTTTCGCTTCACCATGACAAACAATAGTAAAGCGATTAACACTGCCTTCAGTGACATATGCCACGATTAAACCTTGAATTTGTGTCATGATTTTTTCCCTTTCATAATGTGATTAACTGCCTCAGTCATACTAATGACGATACCTTTTTGTGCTTGCTCTGCCGCATATTCACTGGCAGCATTTGCAATAGACGCGCCATCCGCAAAATCAACGGCACCTTGTTCTTCGCCTTCATGATCAGATTTAGCCGAGAAGTCCATAGGCTTTTGCGAGATAATTTCTTTAATGACATCAACAGATGATTTAGAAACAGTTTGAGAGCCATCTGAGAATGAAATAGGCTGATTAGCATTTGCCACGAGTACTTCAATTAATGCTTGCTTTTGTGCGGGTAACACTTTGCCTTTACTGACCATATCTGAGGCAAAACTTGCGGCATCTTGTTCAAGCGCGGCTTTTGCGGCTTGCTTTTGCTCTTTTTCAGCTTGTTCGACTTTATCCTCACGCGCTTTAAGTGCCGCTTCACGCGCTTTAAGCTCATCTTCACGCTGTTTATCTGCAGCCGCTTTTTCTGCTGCAATTTCTTCTGGGGTTTTATCCATGGGTTTCTCCTGTGGTTGATGGTTGATGGATTCAATATCAAATGAAAATTCGGCAAAGGCATTTTCCGCATCACTTGCGGCAAAATTCACATCCCCCAATCCTTTTACAGCAGGTGGGGCGGCGCCTAAAAAACCGATATGATTTAAGTAATAATGACCAGGTTTAGGATTGCCAGGTGAGTCAGGCAAAAAGATTGAAGCACTGCGTTTTTTATAACGCCCCTCATTAACAGCATCAGCGAAAGCCGCTTCTACTTGACCGACGTGTGCATAAAGGGTATCGCCTTCAATACTTGCTTGTTTTACCCAGCCGTATGATGGTGCTGTTAATTTCGGATGCCCGATGACAATTGGGGCTTCTGAAAGTTGAGGATCATAACTTGCGGCAATATCATTGAGCATGTCAGCAGTAAATGAGATTTCTCGACCATCCATTGCTTTATGTGTGCCGAGTTTCATAATCGCCATTTTGGTTAATTTCATTGCACTAAATACCTTGTTTTAACTATCACAAGGTCCAGTATGAAGAATGTAAAAAGATTTGTATTTTGGACGCGTCTAGAAAAATAAAAGAGAGAATATTGAGAAAGGCATAGTAAGCTGGAGATAAAAGCGTGTTTTTAAGCGTTTATAAACGTTTATAAACACGCCAAAGTCATTTTGAGCAATAACTTATCACATCTCAGCAAATAATGCGAAATTACGCGTTTGAGGGCTTAATTGCGTTTTTAATGTGATGTCGGGCAATATTTAACATTTCAGCTTGGTCTTTTTCTGAAATACCCAGCCATGGGCGGGCAGGAATTGTGACATTTTTGAAAAAGCGACCACCAACATGTAATGCATGTGCCGTTTTAGGCTGAATACTGCCGCCAAAATGGTGAATCGCGGCATACACTCTGTCTGAGCCAAATTCTACACCATCATTGCTGGCTTGATAACGTAATGTTTCACTTAAATGTCCATCGAGCGTTAAAATCTTATCTCGGTTTTTACGCTTAGATTGCTTATATTCTTCACTTAAAGGCTGCCAGGGCGTGCCATCAGGCGACTGCTGTTGAAGAAAGCGAATGCGGTGAATTGATAATAATTCTTCCCCCATTTCTGCAAACATTGACTTAGGATTAGCCAATGTCTTCATTGCTTGATTAAGGATCTTACTAAGCTGTACTGTGTTTATTTCAATCTTGACGCCACTCATATTTCATCCTATAGTTAATTTGAAGCGAGGAAGTACGACTCTGCCAAGTCCTCCAATTCCTCGACACACCTCACTTGTGGCAGCCAGTGAGGTTTTTTATTCTCGGCGATAAAGCAATATGCCAGAGCGAACTTGTTTAATGTAGTCTGCTTTTTCTGCCACAAAGTCAGTTATGCCAATCCAGCCATCTTTCCCCACTTCAAATACAGCAAGTGTCGGAATAATTTCGCCATTTTCTTCAATTTCAATACGTGAAATATAACGACGTCGAACAACAAGGTGTTTAATATCGTGAAAATACTCAGCTTGGACCCAAATCTCATCTGGGAACTTTAATGCCTCAGCAAGCAATAGCATATATTTTTCACGACCTCGCTTTTTCAATTTTGAATGACCACTGCGTGAAGTAAAAAGTGACTTGCTGATCACCAAAGGTTCCTGCATGACATCAAAAAAGACAACAGGTTTACCGCTAGTCGCATTAAATTCACTTAAAAAATGCTGAATATAAAATTCATCACTTTGATCTGAAGGAAGAATTTTCTCACTGCTTAACTTGCGAGGTAAGGGCATTTCAATATCTGTTTGAGCACGTGCTGGAAAAACACTTACACGCTTCGTATTGTCGCTATCACGATTAAAAGGGACATGGCTTTCTAGCCTAGATGCACCTGGCGCGTATTCAAAACCAGGATCAATACCTTTTGGTACATTAACTAATCGCGGATTTGCAGAACGCGCGCCGACAATTTTAGGCTCTAATTGTAACGGTGGGGCAGTATCAATTTGTAGCCCCATTTTATCCATGTACCGTTGACTACGGGCGATCACTGAACATTGACAGCCCCAGGCGTTAATTGGAAAGTGCGTTTTCCACCATGGATCGTCATGCCGTAAAATTAACCCATCCCATGCCATATGTTCAGGACGAGGATGGATCACCGCATCGGAATGTACATATTCCCAGTAAGGCATTGACTCTCGCATTTCATCAAGCTGTGCATACCGCCCCGCTTGATAACTAGAACGTAAATTGGTTTCATAAATCACGCGACTGCGCCAGTTGCGTCCACCTTTATATTGCCACTGATGTTTTTTAACGATTTCATCAAAAGCTTGGCGAAAATCCTCAAGGGTTTTGCCATTTTCAATAAAATCTTGAATTGCTGTTGCAAAATCTTCAATGATTTCCCGACGATGAGCTCCTGCAACTACGGCAGCATAATCATGCTCTGCCGCATAAATATCAGTCCATGTGGCTGTCGGTGTTGGAATTTTGCGCTTGTAAAACTCGACTTGCTCACGAAAAGGCAAACGACTATACACGGTGTTCATCTTTAACCTCGTCAATGACGGCATTTTGTCCTGCTAAATGTGCAGCACCTAATGCGATTGCTAGTGCATTGGTATATTGCTCAAGCGACATTTCAGGCATGAGTGTCAATAATTCATCGCGCACTTGTTCAAGTGAAGTGGCGTTATTCACTAATTCTCTTACTTGTTTAATCCAATCACTCACAACAGGTTGTAAGTTCTCACCCAATAAATCGGTCATTTGCGCGGGAATATCGCTATGATGATGCTGGTGCTCTGCAAAATCTGCTGTTTTTTTCGCCTTATTTGTCTTTTCTGGAGCAGGATGATTGTCACTCTCAACTTCTGCTTTCTCCCATTCTCCGCCATAATTGGCTTCAATTTGTGCCAATGTTGGACGATAACCTGTGGTTTCAAAGACAATCTGATCACGTTTAGCTTTATCCGTTAAATCTTCCATTTCTTCAAATATACGATAAACCCTAGGTGGTTTGGCAGTAGCAAAGTTCATTTGAGTTAACCATGTTACAGGTCCTTGATTAAATGACTCACAAATGACATCAGAATCCGCTTTAATAATCGATTCTAATACTTTTTCTTGTAACTCATCATTACCAAGTCTGCCAGGCGTACCTCCTGATGAGGACGTTTGTCCAAGTACAATTCGTTGGATGGACTCATTCATTGTGTCAAATAAGGCTTTGTAATCTGCCGTACCACTACGTCCTGCGCTTAATAATTCAATTGGCATATCTGCAGGGACGATAATGCCACTATCAGATTGAATGGAATAGATTGCTTCAAGCAATTTATCTTGATCGGTTGGACTGGCATTTTTGCCATAACGTCCGAGTGCGGTTGGCATACCGAACTTTTCTAAAAAAATGAGCCAAAATTTAACACCATTACGCTTAAATAAGCTTGACCAGTAGAGCCAATGAGCCAAACCGATACCGTAAGGTTCATCATCATGATCAGAGCCTGTGCAAAAAGTCCAAAAATACGGTGCAGGACATTCAATACCTTCTGTTTGATTATCTCTTGTTAATAAGCGCAGTTCACCTTTAGGAGTAAAACGAAAGCGGCGACGGTTACGCACCTTAATGTCAGCAATGTATTTCCCCTCATCATTGATACGATAGATTAATTCTGCCACGGCATAGCCGTAAAACACACCGAAGTGCATCAATTTAGTTACACGGTCAAAACCAATACTATTCACCCAGTCACGAATGAAATCCGCTGCAGCAATGTCTTGTGGTTCTTCTGATGCAGGTTCAACAATCCATTCTTTCGCAATGAGTGCATCTTGTCGTTGTGTAAATGTTCGCTTTACTTCTTCGTCACTTAACACTTGCTCATATATGCTTAAATCCCCACCGCCACGAAGACGTAACACGCCATCTTCAGGTTCTGCTAGTGCATTCACATAACCTTTTGTAATATCCTGTCCATCACCTGTTGTGGCGATTTCTCTATTTACTTCAGGTTTTTTATTTTTACTTTTAAACCAATCTTTTATAGCCATGCCTAATATCCTCTAAAATCATTACCGCCGCGAATTGTGCCAAAGCCACGTCGTGTTTTTTTCACTGCATAACTGTTATTAAAAAGTGAACTCGTTTCACGTTTACCAATAGATTTAAAATCAATTTCAAAACCACTGTCAGTACGATAAGCGTAATACAATAACAATTTTGCAATGCCAGCATCACCGTGGCGTTGCGTGCCATTGTTACCTTGCGTTCGTTTATCTGGAATACGAGGTGTACCTTTGATGACTTGAAATGCCCGCAAATCGTCAAGCATATCGGCGTGATGTGGGATGCCGTGAAATGTACCGTCCTCGAGTGCCGCTTTAAATGGTGGTGCATGTTCTGCATACCACGACTGACTTAACATCACCGATTCGATGATTTGTCCGTAGCGGTCAAATGCGGCTTCAGATAAAAATTGTCCGTTGCCGCGTCCATCGTTCGCTGCTTTAGAAAAGCGCGGCAATCGGTCGCCAATATAGTAATAAACTTGTTCTTGTTGTTTGAAAGGGATTTTTGACATCTCAACGACAAGAACCTCTTTCAGTGTTAAGTCTGATTGCTCTTGCCCCACACAAATCACAGATAAGTCACCAGTGCGGGCAAAGTCCTCACCGATATAACTGCGCTGTCCTTGTGGTAGTGCTTGCAATACAGGTAAGAGATTTTCTTCGCACCATTCTTCGACTTCGGCGTAACGGACTGGCTCATCTATTAAGCTAAACTCATCATTCTTAGTTAAGCGGATAAGTGGTGTCTCTTTACTCATTCGGCTTTCGATAAGTGCACGAGTAAGCCATGCACCGCCTGAATTTTTCGGAATACAATCTAACTCTTCTGATGCCGCATCACCGTAAGATGCTCTAATTTGAGCAACCCATGCTTGTTCACTTTCTTTTGTCCATTCACGCCCTAAGCGCAAACAAATGCGTTGATAAAGCCCATCTTCAATCGCATCGTCAAATGGTATTGTGTGTAAACTGTATGGTTTTTTACCAGCTTTAACATCCTCTACTAATTCATTAAAGGGATTATCGACTCCATTATGCGTGCTGATAATATGCACTTGACCACCCCACATTAGGAGCGCCATGGCTGCTTTCATCAACTCTGCTAAATCATCATGGAACGCTGCTTCGTCAATAATCACACGACCTTGCTTACCCCGTAAGTTAGACGGACGGGAGGACAGTGCGGTAATGCGCCAGCCACTAGCAAAACGGATGATATAAGCAAGAATGGCTTTTTCTTCATCTCCATCCTTGAATATTTCTTCTGTTTCTTCAATTTCGCCTGCAGCTAATCCATATGCTTTAGCCCAATCAGCACAATCACGGATAAATTCCTGCGCCATATCTTTGTTATAACCGATGTACCAGGTATCCATACCCTTTTGAGAAGCAGCAAGCAATGCACTGTCTGCCGCCTCACCCCAAGATAACCCGATACGGCGAGATTTCTCACAAACTTTGACTGGTGTTAAATCCGCACACCATCGCTGTTGATAGCCAAGTAACAACATCGGAGTTTTATAATTATGCTGCACTTGCAATGACACAACAGACTGTTTAAATGGAAGTATGCCAATAGCACCTTGGTTTGGTTTAGTCATTACACAATACCTAAAATTTGTTTTCGAATTTGCTCTGCTGTTTCTTCTGTTAAGCCGTTTTTCTTCACAACTTTATCCACTTCTTTTGCAGCAGCCTCAGCACGAGCTTTAATTTCAGCTTGGTATTTTTTCAGATTGATACTTGCGCCAATCAACGGGCTGATGTTTTTCCCGACAAAGGATAATGCCGCCAGGCGTTTCATTGGGTCGTCTTCTTCTTTTATTTCCTCAAGACTCATTAACGCCTGAAACACTTCGCTTTGGATCATTTCTAAAATCGCATCACTTTGGACACCTTTTTCATTACTGATATTTTCAGAAATAACTTTAGCGGCTTCGGCACTTGCTTTTATTGACGCGAGACGTTGTTCAAGCTTTTGCCCGTAGCGATGGACTGCACTTTTTGAAATGTCATAACCACGCTTTTTAAGTTCATCTTCAAGCTCACGATAACCACTGAAATTATTTTCAACTAGTGCAGAATCAAGCCAATCTCTAATTGATTGAGGTAATGCTTTTACCGTAGAACGTTTTGGCATAGATACCTCCATTACCAATATTTTTCTGGACGAGCAATCCCAGCGCCAACAGGCGCGGTATATTCCACCACGTCAATACCTTTACTTGTGAGTTTGGCATGCCAACGCATGGTTTCACGACCTGTGATGCAAATGAGTTCTTTACCTGCTAAGTAATCTAATTCACGTCTAAGTTCTAATGCCGTTAATTGCATTGGCACACATTGGATCGTGCTTAAAATAAGACTTTCTGCGGCTCCGATAGGACGTGCGTGGTCAAGTGTTAATAAAATAAGCCACCGAATGTGCTCGCGTTTGTTTTTGTCAAATTCAATCATGTTAGCTCCGTCCATACATTAAAATGACTTTATCCAGCTTTTCGTTAATTGTGTCATAACGTGCCGAATTGACTGTTTCACTACGCACTGCGTCTTCTCGACGCTGGTAATCAAGTGGTAATGATGTTTTTAACTCTGTCACTGTTTTATTCGCTGCTTCAGATAAGTCTTTAGCTGCTTTAATATCATCATGCAGTTGTCTGTATCGTTCTTCACTGAATTTAAATTTTTCATTCAGTTTTGCCTCAAATTGTGAGAGTAAAAGCTTACCGAAACCAATCAACATGCCGATAATTGTAATGACAAGACTCACAAAGAAAGTGATCACTTGCCAGCCCCCAACCTCAATCATTTTTCCTCCCTGATAATATAGTTTATTAATTCAATATGCCGTCCCGCGCATTCGCCATATAAGTCATACATTTGCTTTAATGCGATAAATACCGCATCACTTTGATTCAGTGGTAATGGCACTGGTGCTTGACATGGTATTGCCAATACCGCGGGTAACTGCTTGGGCTGCACGGGTGCGGGCGAGATTGAGTGCGTGCATGCTGTCAGCATTAAACTGGCAATGGCGACGTAGTTCATTTGTTTTTGCCAATATTTTTTGTAATTCATCTGTGGTCTTATCTCCCAGTTGCTGATAACGCCCTAAATTTTCACTTAGGGCTAAATTCGCTTGATTGGCTTGTTTAATTTGTTTATCCAGCGCAAGTAACTGCGCCTGTACCACTTGGTTTTTAATAATTTCAAATTCTAAACGAGACGCTTGATAACCACTTTTATAGGCTTGGTAGTAGCCCCAAATAGAGACTACAGCAATTAATATGCCATTAATCAAATGTTTACCAAGGCTACTACTAAACAGTCCTTTAATTAATCGTGCAAACATACGGTATTTCCCCAGGTTATATAACGTGGCTGCCAGTAGTAGATAATTCGTTTGGGATAGCCACGGTTTTCAGCAAAATTAGCCCGACTTCGACCCGCATTTACTTGTTCGACGTTATTCCAATACAACAATGGATCTAACCCTTGTGCTTGGGCTTTCTTCTTGTCACGCTGCACCCAACCTAAACCACCGTTATACGCTGATAATGTAAAAGCAATGCGGTCACATTCCGTTTTTGCGGCAATCTTGTCGTAGTGGTATTTGTTGTAAACCACTAAAGCACGAAGCGCCCAGTTAGGATTAAATGGCTGATTTATAGCAAGTGAGGGATAGCGTTGAGCTATCCACTTTGCTGTAGATGGCATGAATTGCGTTAAGCCTTGTGCACCAACAGGCGAGATGGCTTTTACATTCCAGTTTGACTCTTGGTGAACTTGTGCTGCAAAGACTGCAATTGGGGCATTTAAGCCCCAGTTTGCACGACTTTCTTGCGTTAAGATACGCTTGTATTGCGTACTTGTTGTTGCAAATACAGGACTAATAACAAGTGCAATCAAAACGATGAATAAAACATAAAGTCGTCGCATATTAAATCCCTAGCGTGACACCTAACATCACCGCACCGACAATCACAGCACGCCGTAAAACAACTAATGCAAATACCGTTAAATAACCATCACAAACGGCATATTCTGGTTCATTGTCACCACGTGGTGTGAGCCGATATTTATTCTTCCAGTTTCGCTTTAAATAGCCTCCGGGGCTTGAATAAGGAAAAAGGGCTCGGTCTAAGTGATAGCCCACAATGGCTGCAATAGAAACCAGTGCAAGCTTATAAACTACGATAGGTAATTGATGTGGCGAGGTGAGTGTAATTAACGTGAGTAAGGCTAATGCTGAGACTAACCACGAAAGTAAACGCCCATCTTTGATTGCTTTGATAAAGCCACTAAAAAACATAAGAAACTCCTTGGTTTAGGGTTGATTTTTGAAATCAATTAATAAGGAATTTCAGTATGACTTTTATTGCTTCAGATGTATTTTGGACACGTCTAGAATAATTTTAGGAGAGATTTAGGCATAGTGTACAACAAAAAACACAAGCGAGAATTGACTATGTTAATTTATGAACCTTTTGCACATATCAAACCAAGAGGCAAGCCTTATGACCTGCCATCGCTGCCTATTAATCAAAAAAAGGATAAAACCATGAAACAAACCAAACTCACACCACAATACATTAACTCACTGATCACACATACGGAATATCAGTATTCTGGAACGTTAACAATTTGTCTATTAACCTTGAAAAACGGCTATAAAGTTACTGGAGAAAGTGCCTGCTTGAATGAAACTGATTTTGATGCTGAAATCGGCAAACAGGCGGCTTATAACAATGCCGTAGAGAAGATTTGGCAACTGGAAGGCTATTTAGCGAAACAACGCATTTATGAAGCCGAAAACGACGGAAAGATTATTGAAACAATTAGAGAAAACAAAGAAGAGATTAAACAAATCTTATCTAATTCAACGGCTGCGCAAATCAGAGAAAAAATTCTTGGCATAGCATTAAGTCCAACAATTAATGGTATTTTTATTACACCTAAAGGCTATCATTTAGTGACGGATAAAGATTACGGAGACGGCTTTTTTATTCCACTACAACAAAGTGCTGACCGTTATATTTACGTACGAAAAGCCAAAGAACAGCCTGTTGATGGCGAGTTTATTTATGCCACGAGTGCCGAGGAAATTGCGGCATGTGAAATCAAAGCGGAATGGACTATCGCTACACCTGAACGCGTTTACTGGGATTCCGCCGCCTTTCTCCATTTCTGGAATGCTGGCAGACTGGTTGGTATCGATGTGATGTTGCAAGGTGTGTTTGCCCAGCAAGCAGAGACCTTTGCACGTCTTACTGGGCAAGAAAAGGAATGATTTAGCATTTTCTAAGCGTCATCGCACGATAAACGACTTTATAAGAACTTGCTGGGCTATTCACCCGTCAGGCAGAGGATTATAAACATATTACCAAGAAAGGGAAATAAGATGAAAAAAACATATCGCGTTCGTCGGACGGCGAATTTTCCGCCGACCGACCAATGGAAACAACCAAGTCTCGAACAGGCTCAAGAGCTTGCTCGTATTATATGCTCGGATCAATCAATAAAGGACTCCGGTGTTGCGCTTCGTAAGAAATTACAGCTTTGGCACGATAAATGGCATCTAAACCGGAATCCACCTCCCAAAATGCCTCACTGCCCGGCGGATACGGCTGTCTTAAGCGGGTCATAAACATAAAGAGGACGTAACGGATTGCGTCCTTTTCTGTCTCCGATAATGTTTCCCAAGAAGATATATCGATCTCTTCCGTGGTAAATTTTTCCAGAAAATCAACGGCATCACATTGTTGAGAATAGGAAAAACCACCCTTTAACTCATCATTTACTATTTGAAAGCAAGGATAAGCATTTAGGAACTCGCCCATATCTTCCCAAAGATCTAACGCTTCAATTGTGATCATTTCATCTTGTTGCATAATATTTCCCTTTATTTTTAGTTAGATTTCCCCATTCTTGCCGTATCAAACCCCATGGAATAGACATCTTTTAACAGGTCGGTTAAATACTCACATCTTTCGGCAAAAGGCATAGCACGGATTTGCTGCATTTTTTCGTAGCGGGTTTCGACAGGGAGTGCGGAAAATGCCAGAGCACGAGCGAAAATATCCAGTAGTAACGCTTCGGATGCCACATCAATTAATAATTGTTCTTGGTCGGTTAAAGTATCCATGGTGATTTCCTTATTAATTAAGCTATTTCACGATTCTCAAGTGCCGCCGCATTCGCCAGTGCTTTAGCTGTCCGCTCAATGGCGTCTTTTCCCTGTTCATTGCTCTCACGGTAGTCTTCAAGCAGGATTTGTTCTTGTTGAGTGAGAGTGTTTTCAGGCGTGCCGCCAATAAACATTTCGCCTTGTCCAGTTAAAAGCCAATTGATATTTATCCCCAGTTGTGCAAATTTCAAATAAGCTTCCGAGTTTGGCTCCCTATCTCCACGCATATAATTCTGCACAGAACGATAATTAATACCCGAACGTTCCGAAAACTTCGTAATACTCCCACCAAATTGTTCAATAATTAAGCAAACCCTACAATTTATACTCATTTGTTCTAAATTTCTCTTGATTTAATATGAACGAATGTTCATAATTAACATAACTTAAGCTAAATTATATCTAACAATAGGAGCAAAAAAAATGACTACCGAAACAAAAACCCCTGATCAAGTCCGTATGGAGTTTTATAAACAGGGAATAACTTTTGCTCAGTGGGCAAAAGAAAACGGATATAACCACGTTGTGGTCAGTCGGGTACTTAATGGTGCCAGTAAAGCACAGCGGGGAAAAACTTTAGAAATTGCGATTAAGCTCGGCTTAAAAGCTGCATAGGAGCCAGCCATGAAAAGATTACTGATTAAATTTTGTATCTGGTATTTAGCACGCGAATACAGACGACGCGAACGCAAAGACATTAAAAACCAAGCAATTTTGAATAAGTTCCGTGAACAAAACACACAACAAGTCGCCGATAAACACAATATTCCGCTTAATCAAGTTAAAAATTTACAAGGCAAAGTTAATTAATGAGGTGTATCTATGACTGAATTAAAAGGGACAGATAACAAGGCAGCCCGTAGAGCATTAAACATCATTCGTGCATTAAAAGGATTCTCATTAACAGGGCTTAGTAACAGTCAACTTGCAGAGAGATTAAATGAAAGTCAGGTCAATATTTCACGTGCATTAGCCGTATTACTTGACGAAGGCTTTGTCATAAGACTAGCCGAAGATCGCTTTGCATTAAGCATTCAAGTACTGCAAATTGCAACAGCTCACGCAAACGAATGCAATCTTGCTATTGAAAAAGTTGAACAACTAAACCAACGCATTGCCGCAGGTACATTAAGTTAAGGAAAGTAATATGACAAATTTAACCATTGAACAATCACAAAATGCCGTGGCACTAGCAGCTAAAGCCATGACTCAAGACAAAGCTCAAGCTCATGAATTAGTAGGGATGATTAAGGCATTTGACTTTACTAAAAAACTGGTAACCGTTACCACTTTAAAAGCATTATCAGAAATAAAAGAAAGCAAATTATTCAAAGGGTTAGAACTAACAAATCAGGATGGAAAACTGGTAACCGTTACCACTTTTAGAGATTTTTGTGGCTTGCTAGGTTTTAGTGGAGAAAAAATTGATCAGGATTTATTAAACCTGAATACATTTGGAGAAGAATTTTTTGAAACCTCTCAACGCCTTGGTCTTGGTTATCGTGATTTACGCAAATTACGTAAACTCCCAGAAGATGCTCGTTCAGAAATTGTAGATGCCGACTACTCAGAGGCAACCGACAAAGAAGATTTGATTGAGAAAATCGAAGAGTTGACGGTTAAGCACGCAAAAGAAAAAGCGAGTTTAGAAGCGCAGTTAAAAACAGCAAAAGACAATTATACCGCGCAAGCACGTGTTCTTGATAACAAGAATAAACGTATCGATCAGCTTGATGCAGAGCTTGAGAAGAAAAAGCAATACATCAACACATTAACGCCAGATGAAAAAGGTGGTGTGTTGCGTAAAGAAACATCCCAGCTTGTTTATGGATCCGAAGCCATTCTACGCGGGCAAGTGTGGAAAGCATTTGAAACATTAGATGCACATACACAAGAAAGTGGCATTGATCACAAGCAGTTTATGACGGGTGTATTAGCCGAGATTGAGCTTGTTATTAATGAATTACGTACTACGTTTAATCTCCCTCAATTTGCGGATGGTGATAACACACCTGCCTGGGCGCGTGGTAATGAAACGCCCGATTATAGTGATGCATTTAACGCCATCATTAACGGCGAAGAACAAGAATAAGGACAATCACCATGGCGATTTTACCTGAAAAACTGCTAGAGATTTCACAGCTTGCACAAGCAGCAGGACATGGCAAAAAAGGTGAAATCTATGCGCAAGCTTGTGAACAGTTGAATATCAGTTATGCAACATTAATGCGTGAATTAAAACAATTTAGTCAGCCAAAACGCAAACAACGTGCAGATAAAGGCAATGTGAACTTGAGTTTGGACGAGGCAAAAATTATTTCGGCTTACTGGTTAGCCTGCCGTCGTGGTGTGAATAACAAAGTCATGTCCAGTCTTGCCAGCGTGCTTGATGTATTACGTGCAAACAATGAAATCAAAGCAGAATACATTGACGAAAGCACAGGTGAAATACGCTTACTTTCAGAAAGTGCGGTCAGTCGGGCATTACGTACTTATAACCTACATCCTGAACAGCTATCTCGCCCTGCGCCAGTTAACAGTATGAAAAGCTTACATCCAAACCACTGTTGGCAAATCGACCCCTCTTTGTGTGTGTTGTATTACCTCAAAGAGCAAACAGACGGCGGAAATGGCTTAAACATTATGGAAGAAAAAGAGTTCTATAAGAACAAACCCGCTAACGTGAAGAAAGTCGAAAATCAACGTGTTTGGCGCTATGTCATCACCGACCACACCTCTGGTGTAATTTATGTCGAATACGTGTATGGCGGTGAAAGTGCAGAAAACCTTTGTAACTGCTTCATCAACGCGATGCAAAAACGTGGTAACAACAATCCATTTTGTGGTGTACCAAAAATGGTGATGTTAGACCCTGGCTCTGCGAATACATCAGCCATGTTTCGTCACCTATGCGACCAACTCGGCATTCATCTTCAAGTTAATGCACCAGGTAAGCCTCGCGCTAAGGGACAAGTTGAGAAGAGCAACGATATTGTCGAACGTCAATTTGAAAGTGGATTGCGTTTTATGCGCGTTACTGGGTTGGATAACTTAAATCAACTGGCTGGCAAATGGATGACCTATTTCAACAGTACTGCAGTTCATTCACGCACGAGAAAAACACGTTACATGAGCTGGCTTTCTATTACTAAAGACCAACTTGTACTGGCACCAAGCATTGAAATTTGTCGCGAACTCATGATCACAAAATTAGTAACTCGTAAAGTCACTGCAGAATTAACAGTTAATTTTGGTGGTGCGGTATTTGATGTTCGTAACATTAAAGAAGCAATGGTTGGTAACACACTCACGATTGGTAAAAACCCATATAGACCAGAGTGTATTCAAGTACAACGCGTGGATGAAAATGGGCATCATTATTGGACAGTTGTTGAGCCTGTTATCTTTAATGAACATGGTTTCAAAGAACAAGCGGCAATCATTGGTGAGGAATATAAGCCACATTTGAAAAGCGAGTTTGAATATAACAAAGAAGAAGCCGAACGTATTGCTTATGGCGCTAAAACAGATGATGAAGTTAAAGCGGCTCAAAAAGCCAAAACACCGCTCTTTGGTGGTCGTATTAACCCATACAAAAACATTGAAGAACATAACTATGTTGATTTTATGCCAAAACAAGGTCAGCAACATGAGCTTACTGAAAATGCAAAACGTGTTGAGCTTATTCCACTCAGCACAATTGAGGTTGCAAAACGCTTAAAAGCGAAATTTGGAAGTGAATATAGCGCAGACACATTGCAATGGCTTAATCAACGCCACCCAAATGGCATGACTGAGCCTGAGTTAGAAGAATTACTTGCTCAACCACACTTACCAACCACGGCAAAACCATTACGCATTGTGAATGGTTAAGGATAGTCACTATGTTAAAACTCAAAGCAATTTTAGAGCAAAAAGGCGTAGCACAACGCAAACTTGCAAGAAAGCTCAATGTATCACCCGCCGTGATTACGAATTTAGTCAATCATGGTCAGTTAATTAAAACAGATACTGAGCTTTTTAAGCAAAAACTGACGGTTGAATTACAAAAACTCGGTATTTCAACCACACTTGAAGAACTTTTAACGGAGGTTTCTGCCACTGCGCCAACAGTGGCAGAAGTATCCACTATCAATAACGGCAACCAGCCAACAACAGAGGACGATACTATGTTACTCGCAAAACAGTCTCTATTTCCAGCGACAAAGAAACATTTTTCACTTTTTTCTAATCCTTTTACTGATGAAGTGCGCTCATCTGCTGAAGTGTTTAGTTCACCAGACGTGCGTTACGTCCGTGAAGCACTCTTCCAAACGGCTAAATTCGGTGGTTTTGTCGCCGTAGTCGGTGAATCTGGTGCGGGTAAGTCAACACTACGTCGTGATTTAATCGACCGTATTAACAGTGAAAACCTGCCAGTTGTGGTGATTGAACCTTACATTATCGCCATGGAAGACAACGATTTAAAAGGCAAGACACTTAAAGCGGCGCATATTGCTGAAAGCATTATCAACACCCTAGCACCACTTGAAAATGTTAAACGATCACCTGAAGCACGTTTTCGTCAGCTTCACCGCGTCTTAAAAGACAGTGCGCGCGCAGGCAATCAACATGTGCTAATTATTGAAGAAGCACACAGTTTACCTGTGCCAACACTGAAACATTTAAAACGTTTTTTTGAGTTAGAAGATGGCTTTAAAAAGCTACTGTCTATCGTACTTGTCGGTCAGCCTGAGCTTAAATTAAAGCTTTCAGAGCGTAACTTTGAAGTCCGCGAAGTCGTTCAACGTTGTGAAATTGTCACACTTGAGCCATTAGATAGTTGCTTGGAGCAATATGTTGATTTTAGAGCACAAGCAATCGGTAAGAAAGCATCAGATTTCTTTGATAAAGATGCGCTCGATGCTGTTCGTCAACGTTTAATTATGACAAACAGCAGAAATAAGACACAAACCAGTCTTTTATATCCGTTAGCGGTAGGTAATTTATTAACGTCAGCCATGAATTTAGCGGCTGAACTTGGCTCACCACTTGTCACAGCTGACATTGTAAAAGGGGTGTAATTATGGCTAAACAAACGCAGAAAAATAAAAAAGTGCAACTCAATATTGCCAATATGCACGCACTATCTCAATTAAGCGCTGCACACAAAGCGACACTTGCATGCGCAAAATTAGGGTTAACGGTTCTACATGTCAGACTTGATGGGAGTGTGCCAACACTTGAGGTGCAGCATAACGCAATTACACAGCGTTGGTTAGATACTAACAAAGCATTTGTATATTTACATACACATGACGCAACAGAGCAGCTTATCTCGACAGCACAACGTATGTTATCAAGTTGTCGGATTATTTTCTCATTTCCACGCTCAGAAATAATTCATTAACGAGGTTGATGATATGCCTAAAAAAACAATAAAACACATTCATAGAAACAACAAAGATATGTTTTATCGCTATTGTTTAATGTTTGTCTTACAAGCGAAAGATCCTGCAACAATCGCAACTGCACTCACAAATGGAATTGATTATTTTGAGGTAGTAACAGGTAACAATAACAATGACACATTTAAAGCAATTTTAAAAGGAAATCACCATGCTGAATACACAAAACACTAAAAACTCTAAGTTCGTAAAAATTGACAAAACAGATGACAGATTTCTGGATTTATTGCTTTTTATGCTCAAGAAAATTGACCTGACACCAGAAAATATGGCGGTGATGATTGCAAGTGAAATTACATATATCGAATTAAGACAGGAAACAATGGAAATCCGTTTTTACTTTAACCAAGACCCAAGCATCTTTCATGCAAAGCTTGAAAAGCTTGCAAAAGATTCAGATACGATTCATTAAAAATAACAAGGAGACAAATATGGCTAAGCAAATCATTAATGGTAAAACCTACTGGGCTGATGCAAAAGGTAATCTCACGCCAGAAGAACTCATTAAAGAAATTGATAGAGAACGTGATTCATTAGTTAATGAATGGGTGGAAAAAGCCATTGCACTGCACGGTGAAATGAAGGCATTTAAAGAGCATATTTTTGGTGATATTCAAGCATTTATTGACCTATCAGCTGAGAAATATGATGCCAAAATTGGCGGTAATAAAGGCAATATTACGCTATTTAGCTACGATGGTAAGTACAAAATTCAGCGCGCCATTAACGACAACTTACAGTTCGATGAGCGGATTCAAGCGGCAAAAGTCCTCATTGATGAGTGTTTAAATGAATGGTCCGAAGGTTCTCGCCCAGAACTTAGAGCTTTAATTGAACGAGCATTTAATGTGGATAAAGAAGGGAATCTCAATACTTCACGTATTCTTGGTTTGCGTCGTGTCGACATTAAAGACAAGCGTTGGTTAAACGCGATGCAGGCTATTAGTGAAAGCGTGCAGGTTGTCAGCTCTAAAGCGTATGTGCGCATTTATGAGCGCGTGGGTGATACTGATACTTGGAAGCCAATTTCACTTGATATTGCGGGGGTTTAAGATGGCTCAATTTATTATTAGAGCAGTTTGCGCAGTTGAATTTACTTGTGAAGCAAATAGCGCAGAAGAAGTAGAAGAATTAACAGGTAGTTTTTCATGTGAAGTTTTAGAAGCACTACCACTTCAAATCGCAGAAGTTCATGAAGTAAACGAGGTTGTAAAGCAATGACTCTAACAGAAAAGCAAGATTGTGCAGCTGAAATTGCAGATATCATCAGCGCATTTCAAGCATCGCTTGACTTTATGAATGATGGCGATGAAAGAAGCAGTGCGATTATGTTTAACAGCGCACTGCGTGAAGCTAGAAATACTAAGCGCAAAATTGCTTTTCTTCGCAAGATCGCACCAGAAATCAGCGAAGAGAAGCAAATCAGAGAAAGAGGTTAATTATGAAAGTAACATTTAATCCCCCACGCCCATCCATTAATGATGATGGATTCGCAGAAGAAACAGTGCATGCATTCATTAAACAACATTATCCAGATTCTTATCATGAGGATGCTTTAGTTGCAGAAGAATATAGGGATGGCATTTATGAGGCATTAATTGAAGAATTTCATTGTTATCAAGATCCAGAAGTATTGATGACGCTATTAATTCAAGATTACGACTGGAAATTCACTCATGAAGATTTGTGTAAGATTGAAAAATTCGAGTTGTTTGTAAATCGGCAAATTTACGAAAAAGAGAACCAATGGGTGCAAAATAATGATATTAAACCTCCTTTTCCTATTGGGGCGAAAGTACGCTTGCCGAGTTTTTATAAAGAAGAAATTGGAACAATTGTTGCAATTAACAAATATAGAGCAGCGCGCTATAACGTTATGACAAAAAGTCAAATTGATTGGAACAATGAACAAATAGCCACAGGCTCATCTGCAAGACAATGTGGTCATATAATTAAATTTGAAGACCTCGAATTAATTGAAGATTAAGGAGTAAATATGAAGCCAGAATTCCGTTATTTCAAATGTTCTCTTAATAAAGAGCCTATTAAATCACTTGATAAACAATGGCGAGATGGTCGCGAAAAAAGAGATAAAGAATTAGAAACTATTTTTCAGACAATTCCTTTTTATGAATGGTGGTATGGTGACGAAGAGAGCATCTTTGGTATTGCATGTACTATAAACAATCCAGAATTTGAAAAAATCAAAGATGACAATTCTTACAAAATTGAAAAAATAAATAATGAAAGAGTAAAAATTACTGGCGATGGACGCACTAAAGTAGGAAAAGCGCTCAATGCAAAAATCCAAGACATTAGAGAGTTATTAAAAAAACACCCAAGTTTCAATAATTTTATGTTAAGTAAATTAAAACTACGTTGTTGGGTACTTGGTAGTCGCATGGGGTATGTTGCAGTGTGTGGTGTCGCAGACAATCATTTCCTTGTATCAATACCAGTTAAAACAAAAGCATTTGGTGGTGATAACTTTCCAAATATTCCAGATTTTCTCACTGAAATTAAGCAGAGTGAATTTTTGGCATTACAAGGAGAATAGAATATGGGCACGGAAAAAGAACCAAAAGTGTTACTTACACTTGAAATTGAAATGGATGAAGTAACCGCTGATAACTTAGCGTTCTCAAAAGATACGGAGATCTTGGGCGGAAAAGTAAAACGTATTAACTGGGAATGTAGTCTTTTTGAAGTATTGGAGTGGCATCGAAGCTTATTAGATCATGATGCAATGACTTTTTTATTAGCAAGAGAGAATACAGACGAAAGAATAAGAAACGCAATCTCAAAAGCATTACAGGAATTAGTTTCAGAAATAGAAGAAGAGGAAAAATTAAAACTAGATGATGATGACATGTTACCTTACTAAATAAGGCATATTTACAGCCCATTCCCCCCAAAAAAAGTGGGCTGAATAATGTGTTTTATGGTGATAAAAATGGAAAATCAAATTAGACGAAAACAGTTAATTAAATTAATACATATAGCACAATCAAAGCTTGGTATGGATAAAGAAACATACCGAGCTTTCCTCGTTAATACAGTAAACAAATCTAGTTGCTCTAACATGACCGTTTCTGAGCTTGAAAAAGTACTAGATGGTATGAAATCTCGCGGTTTTAGTGTCAAAACAAACACTACAAAACGCAGAATAGGTACAAGCCAACA
This sequence comes from Bisgaard Taxon 45, assembly GCA_049888895.1. GTDB lineage: Bacteria > Pseudomonadota > Gammaproteobacteria > Enterobacterales > Pasteurellaceae > Pasteurella. The sequence goes on from JBLUWJ010000009.1 coordinate 42,534, forward strand.
ATACACTTTAAGCAATATCACAAAGAAAATACGTGCTAAATGGCTTGAAATGTATTCACAAGGTATAATTAGAAATAGCAGTGAAGACGCATTAAACGCTTATGTTGCAAAGATTGCTAAAAATAAAGATGGTCAGCCAATCCAATTTGTCAGCTGGCTTGATAACGAGCAAGCAACAAAAGTTTTAGAAAGATTAAAGAAGTGGCAGCAACGTGAACTAGGAGGTATGTAATGAGCACACAGATGGAAGTAACGCGACACGAGCTTTTACGCGATATTGAAGATAATGTGAGCGCGCTATGTAAAAATTACAATCTCGATCAGGACATTTGTGAACAGATTTCAATACACGTCGCTGATTTTTTGGCTGAACACTATGGTGGGATGGTGATTTCCTTTCCTAAGGATTTTCATTACAAAATCGCACAACGTGACTTAGATATTTATAATGACTTCAATGGGAATAACTGGTTTTTCTTGGTTAAGAAATACAATATGACTGAATCAGGTATTCGTAAAGTGATTAATCGAGTTCGTAAACAAGTGATAAAGCATAATCAAATGGATATGTTCACATAAAAAAGAGGCTGACTATAGCCTCTCAATCTTTTTTCACATACTGAAACTCTTTTACAATTTCTCTATCCCACTAAGTAACATTCATTCCCCATAAGTCCCATTTATATCGCTGAGACTATATTATTTATATCACTATGGATCAGTTTTTCTCTGGCGTGATCGGTTTCTTTTACAGCTTCACTGTACTGTCTGTTTTTCTGTTTCAGGAAACATTCAGTGAGCCAATGTCATTATGGGAGCAAAGTTTAGCATTACTGTTTTATGCGATGATGTTTGCCTTACCAAGCATGATGTATGCCATGGTGGTGTTACGGCTTTTGTTAAGAAAAGCCCCAAAGACTTAAACAAAAAGCGCGGATTGATTTCCGCGCCTTTTCATTATGCCTGTTATTGCACAACCAATAACCTGATACAGCCTTTATCGGCTAACATTAAATTAGCGGAGCCAAACAGGAAAGGATGATTATTCGATGACATATGTTCAAATTTTACTAAGATTTGGACTTTGCCCTTAATCAACACACTGTCCTTCCAGACAATTTCACTTTGTTCTATTGGTGTATCATCAATGTTTTCGATCAAAAACTTAGCGCCTTGAATACGAAAACCCATGGCAGCATTGGCGGTTAACGTCCAGCGTTCGGTTGTATTTAATTTAGCATTGGTGACCCGTTTCGGATCAAAGTGTTTATCATTCACCATGCCGGTATTGACATCAAAATGGAATTGGCGTTCTTGTACCACTTTATTGGCTAAATTCGCCACCGCATCCGTGTTGAATTGTGGTTCAGCCTGTTTGGAAAAGACCGAAGCAAGCCCTTCAGGACGGAGCTCCAAGACGGTATTGTCAACCAATTCATTTTCATCCGCAAAAAGCGAGGTAAACACATGTAAAAAATCCCGTTTTTCACCAGCAATCAAACGTACGCTCTCACCTTCATTTAAATCAATTAACAACTCAATGCGTTCACTTGGCGCAAACGTAATGGACTTCAAGACCTTCGCTTGCGGTAGGAAACCTTGATCCGAGGCAATCAATCGCATATCGCGATCATCATCTAAACGCAGTTCATAATGACGTGATAACGAGGCATTGACTAAACGTAATCGAACCCATCCTCGTGGTACATTAAGATAAGGTGCTTCTTGTCCATTCACAAACAAGCGATTACCTAAAAAAGCGTTTTGGTTTGGCTGAAATAATTGTAATCCCTGAGTATTCAAACGCATATCTTGCAAAATCAGCGGAATATCATTAACGCCATATTTATGTGGTAAGCCTGATTTTAAGCTTTGCGGATCGTCTACAATCCACATCCCGACTAAACCGCGATAAGTTTGATAGGCTGAATTCGCTAATGAAACAGAATGGTACCAACAGGTTGATGCGGATTGAGTAATCGGAATTATCGGTGACCAGGTTTCTTTAGGTTGTAACGCACGTCCTACTCCACCAAGTAGCTCACCACTCGCTTGCAACCCTTGAATAGTCATACAAACTGCTTGCGATAAGGTATTGCGATAATTTAATTTAGCAAAATCACCTTGACGAATTCTAATTGTGGGGCCTAAATAATGCCCATTAAATCCCCACACTTCGACGTTTTTGCCATGCTCTAATGGATATTGCACACTATCTAGGCTAAGGAAAATCGGCTTACCTCGCCGAGTTTCTAACAATGGCGGGATACGTAACGCTTGGCGGGTTGCCGCCAAGAGCGAGGACGGCAAGGCTGAAAGTGCCGTGGCGATTAAACTGGTTTTGAAAAACTGGCGACGCGCAGAATTATCCATTCTTTAGTTACTCTGTTGTGCTATTTCAGCATCCAATTCTGCAATACGTTGCGCCATAATTTGATGGCAATGTGCTGCAAGCTCACGAACATTGTCTTTGTCATACCCTGAAATATCAATGGGTTCCATCATTTCACAAATCACTTTGCCATTATCCCAACGATTTAAATCAATCTTACCCTGTGTTGTGGAACACACCACAGGGACAATAGGCACGCCCGCTGCCAGCGCAGCATAAAATGCCCCCGTTTTAAACGGTAATAAGCCACGCCCACGACTCCGCGTGCCTTCTGGGAACATCCAAACGGATAAATTATCATCGTGAATACGGCGAGCGACTTCATTCATCGTGCCGTGTGCTTTGGTACGATTTTCACGATCAATCAAAATATTACCTGTCACCCAGTACAACAAACCAAAAAACGGCACCCAAATTAAACTTTTTTTCCCCACACTCACGGTTCTTGGTTGCACCATATAAGAAATGGTGACCATATCATAATTATTTTGGTGGTTACCAATATAAATACACCGCCCCAATTTATCGACATTTTGAGGGAAACGGTGCTCGACATGTAAGCCAAAGAGGGGATGAAGACGTCCAAACCAACGAGCCATAATGCCCACATTGCTTGGATTACGAAAACGGATAAAGGAGTAAATTGACCCCAACACACAAATTAAGATACAACAAAAAACGATCACTACCGTACGCAATAATTTTAACATAATGCTATTCCTTCAAATATTTGGCTAAGTATAGCGAAATTGCTGGAATATGTGTATAAATCAACATAAAAAATGTGCTACTCTAAATAAAAAAAGAGTGCTATAAAACGGATGAAAAAGACCTATTTTATTGCTGATTTACATCTCAGTGAAAACCGCCCCCAATTAACTGCCTTATTCTGTGATTTTATGCAGCAACTTGCGCCACAAGCGGAGGCGCTTTATATTTTGGGCGATTTATTTGATTTTTGGATTGGGGATGATGAAAAATCTGACCTTATTGATACTGTCCAACAACAAATTCACAATCTCAGTGCACAAGGGGTGAAATGTTACTTCCAACACGGTAATCGAGATTTTCTGATTGGTAAACGCTTTGCTGCGGCTTGTAGGATGACGTTATTACCCACCTATCAACGGATTGATTTATATGGTGAAACCGTTTTACTTTGTCACGGTGATACGCTGTGTATTGATGATGTCGCCTATCAGCAATACCGAAAAAAAGTGCACCAAAAATGGCGCCAGTGGCTATTTTTACATCTCCCGTTGAAAGTGCGGTTAAAAATTGCAGAAAAAATTCGGGCACGCAGTAAAGCCGATAAAAAAAGGAAGTCTGACGACATTATGGATGTGAATCCTGACTTTGTGTTGCAGACCTTTGCCCAATTTGGTGTCAAAAAAATCATTCATGGGCACACACATCGTCAACATATTCATCATATTCCACCGCACTTTACCCGTATTGTCCTCGGCGACTGGGGCGATACAGCGTCTATTCTTGAAGTCAATGAGCAACAACAGATCCGTTTTTTAACCGGAAAGGAGTAACATATGGCTGATCCACATATTCAATCCCCGATGGATGGTTGGGATTATCTCACCGTCATATTATACCGCTCTGGCTTTGTCTTAGCCGGCATCATGACGTTGCTTTTACCTTATAAAGCGGATATCGCCCATCTGGGTTTATTAATTGCTGCGACACTGTGTGCATCAAGTTTACATATTTATATGAAAGCGTTTCGTCTTATTTTACAAATGGCGACGTGGGTGGCATTGATTTGCCAAGTACTTGGTTTTGAATCACTCGCCTTAGGTGGGGCGTTAGTCACATTAGGCGGATTATGCTATAAAGAGTATTTCTGTTTCCGAGTGTTTTTATTAAATCTACAACCCCTATTCGTTGCAGTGCTGTGGTGTGTATTACTCTTAAATAACCCTGTCGTGATACAAATCATGTCACTGATTGTGGCAATACTCTTCCTGATTTTAGCCGTCAAAAAATGGCAAATGCCATTACATTTTGATATCGGTGACAAAACGAAATATCAAGTCTAAAACAAAAGGCGAATCCAACGATTCGCCTTTCTGATGCAATTTCATGCAATGTCGTGATTATTTCACACGTGAAACATATTCACCTGAACGGGTATCGACTTTGATCACTTCACCAATTTGCACGAATAAAGGCACTTTTACTACCGCACCTGTACTTAATGTGGCTGGTTTACCACCTGTTCCTGCCGTATCCCCTTTTAGGCCTGGATCCGTGTCGATGATTTCTAATTCCACAAAGTTTGGTGGGGTAACGCTGATTGGTGCACCATTCCATAATGTCACGATACAATCAGCTTGGTCTAATAACCATTTTTCTGCATCACCGATGGCTTTTGCATCAGCTGAGTATTGTTCAAAGGTTTCTGGGTGCATAAAATACCAGAAGGCATCATCTTTGTAAGAGTAAGTTAAGTTTAGGTCCATTACATCAGCTGCTTCAACAGAGGTACCAGATTTAAAGTTAACATCTAATACTTTGCCAGAAATTAATTTACGAATACGTGTACGAGTGAATGCTTGACCTTTTCCTGGTTTAACAAATTCATTTTCAACGATCACACAAGGCTCACCGTCCTGCATAAATTTTAGACCTGGTTTGAAATCACTGGTAGTATATGTAGCCATATTATCCTCAAGTTATAAAGAGATTGTTTTTAAAAGTGCATATTTTAACTCAAAACATAGCCATTAGAGAAGAACAAAGTTGGACAGATCACTTAGCCAATGCCATATCCGACCCAAAAATCTTATTAAAAACCCTCGATTTACCCACTGAATATGTTGAACAAGACCTCCATGCACGCCGTTTATTTCCTGTTAGGGTGCCCCTTCCATTTGTGGCAAAAATGGAAAAAGGTAACCCTAGGGATCCACTTTTGTTACAGGTAATGAGTGCGCGTGAGGAATTTTTACAAGTTGAAGGCTTTAGCAAAGATCCTTTAGAGGAACAAGCGGCGGTGGTGCCGAATGTTTTGCATAAATACCGTAACCGCTTATTACTGATGGTTAAAGGCGGTTGTGCGGTCAATTGCCGTTATTGTTTTCGTCGCCATTTTCCTTATGCGGATAACAAAGGTAATAAAGCCAATTGGCAAAAAGCACTGGATTACATTGCACAGCATTCAGAAATAGAAGAAGTCATTTTTTCAGGGGGCGATCCCCTCATGGCTAAAGATCATGAGTTGGATTGGTTGATAAAAAAGCTCGAAAGCATACCGCACTTACAGCGTTTACGTATTCATACTCGTTTACCTGTCGTCATCCCACAGCGTATTACGGAACAACTTTGCCAAATGCTCTCCGCATGTCGTTTCCAAACTGTACTGGTCACACATATTAATCACCCCAACGAAATAGATACACACTTGGTACAGGCCATGGATAAACTAAAAAATGCAGGCATTGTGCTATTAAATCAAGCCGTTCTTCTCAAAGGAGTGAATGATAATGCACAAATTCTCAAACAATTAGGTGATAAATTATTCGCTAGTCAGATTTTACCTTATTACTTACATTTGTTAGATAAAGTCGAAGGTGCCAGTCATTTCTATCTCGATGATCAACAGGCTTTGACCATTTACAAAGAATTACAAAGTCTCACTTCAGGCTATTTAGTGCCAAAATTAGCACGAGAAATTGCCAAAGAAGCGAATAAAACCCTCTATACAGCATAGGAAAATGAACAAATATCCTTTAGAATAAGTTAAATTTTGACCGCACATTGAGTGTATATCAGTAAGCTAGCTATTTAGAATCGAGGTACTATCGTGGATTCAGAAAAACACACCCCAGAAAATCAACATAATCCAGAACAAAACGAACTGGATTTAGAATTTAGTCAAGTGGAGCCAATTACGCGCAAAAAAATGGCTAAACCGACGACGCCTTCTTTTTTTGATAGCGTAAAAGGCGTTTTTGCTAAAAAAACACAACATGACGCGACCTTGAATGCCACCGCTCAAGCGCCTTCATTTAACGAAGCATCTCCCTCATTGAATGCCGCGCAAGCTGATTTGAATACCAATGAACAGAATAGCGAGCAGCCAAACCAAGAGGCTATGGGTGCCGCGGTTGTTGCAACTGGCGTAAATTGGAAAAACCCCGAAACCTGGCCATTCTTACAAATGCTACCACAACGTCATCGTCGTTTATTTGTCGCATTATTTGGCTTGATTTTATTATTAATCATTTTCTTTGCGCTCAAGCCGAGCTCGCAAACGGTTCAATCTTTTGAGCAACAAAATAGCCAAGCTGTGCCTATTCAATTTCAGCCATTAGAAAAAGGTCAAACCGTTGAAAATAACGTGTTAGATAACTTAAATCAACCTGCTGATAACAACGCAGAAACAGCACAACCTAGCGCGACAACTACACCTGTCACTCAGGAAAACACGCACCATTCCCCAACAACAGGAACAGAAAGCACGCCCGTTGTGGTCCCACCAACCAAAGTGGAACAAAGCGTAGAACCCAAAACGGTATCGACGGAAATAGAAAAACCTAAAACAGTCGATAAAGTGGTGAATGAAAAAGTTGCGACTGACAAGCCAAAAGTGATTGAAAAACCGAAAACTGTCGAAAAAGCGAAAGTCACAGAAAAACCAAGCCAAAATGAAAAAGCCAAAGTCGAGAAAAAAGTGGCACCTGTGGTCGAAGCGAGTCCCGCGAAAACTAGCAATAGCAGTAGTAAAACCTTAACGATTCCACAAGGGGTGAGCTTGATGCAGGTTTTCCGTAATCACAATTTAAATATTGCGGATGTCAATGCAATGACAAAAGCCACTGGCGCGGGTAATGCACTGAGTAACTTTAAAGCAGGCGATAAAGTACACCTGTCTGTTAACACGCAAGGGCGTGTCGCTGAGCTCCGCTTAGAAAATGGTGCCAAATTTATTCGTCAAACAGATGGTAGTTATATTTATAAAAAATAATCTCCCAGTATAAAAGAAAGCCCGTGTTGTTCCTATCACACGGGCTTTTTTATTCTCTCTGACTATTTTATTCGCTATCCATCACGGCAAAGACTCTGGCGTTAAACCCCGGTGCGTGTTGAATTTTCGGTACGCCAATAAAAATGGCAGCGCCCGTTGCCGGTAATTGCGCTAAATTGGTTAACACTTCCACTTGACATTTATTTTGCGATAACCAATAGCGCTCACCCACTAAATCATTATTTTTAGCAAAATCTAGCGCGCTGTCTGTATCTAAGGTTTCATGCCCAATTGCGCTCACATTACGTTGCTCATGTAGAAATTTTAGTGCCTCTAATGACCAACCCGGTGTATGCGCTTGCCCATTTTCATCACGATTATAAAAGGCAGTATGATCGTGCCATCTGGACGACCAACCGCTAGCAAATGCTACAAAACTACCTTCTGCAATTCTGCCATGTTCGGCTTCAAACGCCAAAATATCGTCAACCGATAAGCGGTAATCTGGGTTTTCCTCCACCGCTTGCTCTCTATGAATCACATATAACGGCAGCACCAATTCCACCACGGGAATTTCATCTAGATAGCGTGTATTTGGGGCAAAATGAATAGGTGCATCAAGATGCGTACCATATTGGCTCACTAAGGTATATTGAGTAGCAAAAAAGCCATCATTTTCAACAGTAAATAAGGTGTTTGTTTCAATTGGCTTGAAAGCAGAAAAATAAGGAATCTCTGGATTCACATAATGTGATAAATCCACCCATTTTTGCGTTTTTAAAAAAGCAATGGCTTGTGCCACAGTATTCATCATTCACTCCTTCATTTCTGGTTGATAATCCCTTTACTTATAGACGATTTTTCGTCTTAATTCAAAGAACCACAAAGTCTGACTTAGCACGAAAGATTATATACAGTCCTCAATCAAGTGCTGATGCACACAGAGCAAGGGAAAATTATCACCTTGCCTTTTCCCCTCCAAACTCATCTAATAACTTTGCCGTTAACTTACTTAATATACCGGTCATTAACACAAAGTCCGCATCAAAACGCTGAGCATAATCTTCTTTCAAAATATCATCATTTTTTTCACGGATTTGATCGGCAAATTTCAGGCGTTTTAAAGTGCAATCATCTTGTAAGACAAAAGACAAATGTTCTTCCCATTCTAATGATAACTTAGTGATAAATTTTCCTGCATTCAATAAATTCTGGATTTCGTCGGATGCCAAATCTTGTTGTTTACAGCGAATAATGCCACTTTCTTGACTGCCCGTTAATTCCGCTTCTTCTAATGGAATCAACCAAGCTGGGGGCGTATCTTTATTCAACCAGTCGGTCATGATAACACTGGGTTCATTGGCAAAGCTCAATGGCACTACCGGCAAAGAGCCTAAGGACTTACGCAATAGGGCTAGCGCATCTTCTGCTCGTTTAGATGACGCTGCATCCACATAAATAAGCTGATTTTCTGTATCGATCCACAAGGTGGTTTGTTGATTTTTGCTAAATGCACGAGGCAGCAACATCGAGACCACATCATCTTTTAACGCTTGTTTTTCCACTTTCTTTAGCTTGCGATTTTCTTTTTGCTCAAGTTGTTCAATGCGTTGCTCTAATTCTGCTTTCACGACATGCGCAGGTAAGATTTTTTCTTCTTTATGTGCGACTAATAAAATCTGTTTTCCCACTGAGAAATGTAACATTTCACTGCCACGTAGCGGATTTGTCCAACCAAATTTGCTCATATCTGATTGCTGGCAAGGATGATATTCACACTGTTGTAATGCACGTTGTAAACTATCTGATGCCCAATCCAAATCTTTTGTTAGGCGATAAATCATGAGGTTTTTAAACCAAACCATAGTTTGTTCCTTCTTTTTTAAGGTAGAATAAGCAACTTGTGTCGCATTGGCGACTAAATAATTCGGTATTGTAACGTAGTTCGAGAGAAAAATATGCAAGCGAAATCAATTTGCTTTATTGGTGGCGGAAATATGGCACAAGCCATTATTTTTGGATTACTCAAGCAAGGTTATCCCCCTCACCAGATCACCGTCAGCGATCCTAATGCCGTCAAACGTCAGATCTTCGCTGAAAAAGGCATAAATGCTATTGAAACCAGCGAGACGAATAATCAAACCGCGGTGGAACAATCAGAGGTAGTATTACTGGCAGTGAAACCCCAATTGATCGCAGAAGTATGCCAACAACTCAGTGCGGTGGATTTTAGCCAAAAATTAGTGATTTCGATTGCTGCGGGCGTTTCTGTGGCGAAATTGCAATCACGCTTACCTAGCGCAAATCACATTGTACGCGTCATGCCCAATACGCCAGCGTTAGTGTCAGAGGGAATGTCCGGTTTATTCGCACAGCAAAACATGGCGGCTGAATACAAACAATTCACACAAGATTTACTCAATGCCGTCGGTAAAACCTGTTGGGTCAGCAACGAAACCGATATGCATGCGATTACTGCAGGTTCAGGCAGTAGCCCTGCTTATTTCTTCTTATTAATGGAAGCCATGCAACACGCCTTAAGCGAAATGCATATTGATGAAAAAACAGCACGTTTATTGGTGCAGCAATCTGCACTCGGTGCCGCCAAAATGGTAATAGACAATCCGGATTTACCGATTGCCACCTTGCGTGAAAATGTGACCTCAAAAGGTGGCACGACTGAGGCCGCATTGACTGTCTTTACACAACAGCAATTACACACTATCGTCCAACAAGCTATGCAAGCTTGTGTCGAACGTTCTCAACAAATGGAAAAATTGTTTTAATGAAAATTTCAGCATTTAACTGGCTTGCTTTAAGCTTCTTTGGGTATTTTTGTGCTTATGGCGTGTTCGTGCCGTTCTTTCCTGTTTGGTTAAAATCACAAGCCTACGGTGAGGAATTGATCGGCTTAGTCATTGCCAGTTCCTATGTGTTTCGCTTTATTGGTGGTATTTTCTTTGCCAGTTTAGTCAAAAAAGCCTCACAACTCATTTACGCATTACGCTATCTGGCTTGGTCTGGTTTTGCCATTTTACTGATGATGAGTTTTGTGGCAGAAAATTTTTGGTTATTGTTCATCGCCATCGGCTTATTTGCTATGGTGAATGCAGGTGGCATTCCCATTAGTGATACCCTTGCTAGCGTTTGGCAACAACAAATTCAATTAGATTATGGCAAAGCCCGCTTAATCGGATCTTTTGCCTTTGTGGTCGGCGTAGTGGTATTTGGTTATGTGATTGACTTAATCGGTGAACAGAATATTGTTTGGATTTTAACCGCACTTTTAGCCCTTTATGCCATATTACAAATGGCCAAACCGATCCCCATGCCAGAAGAACAGCAAAGTGCGGTGGAAAATACGATCACGTTTAAAGCTTTGCTGAAAAATAACACCACCTTGCGTTTAATTATCGCGATTTCCTTAATTCAAGGTTCTCATGCCACTTATTATGCGTATAGTGTGCTGTATTGGAGCAGTTTAGGCATTTCGGTACAAACCACCAGTTTGCTATGGGGATTAAGTGTCATGGCGGAAATGTTACTGTTTTTCTTTTCCACCAAACTCTTCCGCACTTGGAAAGTCAGTGCTTTGCTTTATCTCTCCGCGATTGCAACCGTCATTCGTTGGGCGGCATTAAGTGTCGCCACAGATGTTTGGTCTTTGACCTTAATTCAAACGTTGCATAGTTTGACTTACGCGGTCAGTCATTATGCCATTATTCGTTATTTCACCACACAACCGATTAGCCATATTGCCAAATTACAAGGACTGTATAATGGTATTTCTGGCTGTGCTGCAGTCGCTTTATTAACTGCTTTATCGGGTTGGTTGTATCCCGTTTCCCCATCAATGACATTTCTTGTAATGATGGGGATTGCTGCCTTAGCATTGGTCGTGATTCCACGTAAAGTGGATGCCTTCTTACTTAAACGGTGTGAATAATGAAAGATAGTGCGTTAATCGAATTATTTCTAAATGAAGTGTGGATTGAACATCATTTATCACAAAATACGGTGCAATCCTATCGTTTAGATTTAACCGCACTGTTACAATGGTTAGACAAGCAAAGTGAAGAAAGGCCCTTAACATTACTGAACTTAGATGCGGTGGATTTACAAACTTTTTTAGGTGAACGCCTCGAAAAAGGCTATAAAGCCACTAGCACCGCTCGCTTATTGAGTGCCATTCGTAAACTGTTCCATTATTTATACCGAGAAAAATACCGCATCGATGATCCAAGTGCGGTATTAAGCTCACCTAAATTACCTAGTCGTTTACCCAAATATTTAACAGAACAACAAGTGACTGACTTACTGAATGCACCTAATGTCGATGTGCCATTAGAGCTACGCGATAAAGCAATGATGGAATTACTCTATGCTACAGGCTTGCGAGTGACGGAATTGGTTTCTTTAACGCTAGAAAATATCGACCTTCAGCAAGGTATTGTGCGGGTTATCGGGAAAGGTGATAAAGAACGCATTGTGCCCATTGGCGAGGAAGCCACTTATTGGATTCAACAATTTGTGTTATATGCTCGCTCAGTCTTATTAAATGGGCAAAGCAGTGATGTGGTATTTCCAAGTAAGCGAGCGCTGCAAATGACCCGTCAAACCTTTTGGCATCGTATTAAACATTATGCCCTGATTGCAGAGATTGATGCAGACAGCCTCTCCCCCCATGTACTACGCCACGCCTTTGCTACCCATTTAGTGAATCACGGTGCAGATTTGCGTGTGGTACAAATGTTGCTCGGGCACAGTGATTTATCCACCACGCAAATTTATACCCATGTTGCGAAAGAACGTCTAAAACATTTACACGCACGTTATCATCCTAGAGGCTAATCAGCACCATAAAAAAACTGCACCTCAAGGTGCAGTTTTAACAGTTTATAGAATAATTAGAACGAATCTTTTAAACGTTCATCAGCACGACGTGCTTCACCTTTATGTTGTAATTTGTTCAACTGACGTTCTAATTTTTCTTCTACTTCGTTGACCGCCTTATACATATCGTCTGACTCAGCTTTTGCAAACAAGTCTCCAAGTGGGGTACCAATCGATGCTTCAACCGAAAAACCTTTCGGGATTTTGTTTAAAATAAAGTGGGGATTGATTAATTGAGTTTGCCATTTACCTAATTTAGCAAGTCTATCTTCGACGTGAGCACGGATTGCTGGGGTGATTTCCATTTGTTTGCTTGTGATATTTAGAGTCATAGCATTTACCTCTCTGTTGAAATGGGGACTTTTTTGTCCTTTGTTATTAATAATCCTTAACTACAACATAGTCGCCTTACACACAGTTTTCAAGTCTTTTTACCGATTTTTTGGTGAAAAATTAAAAAGTATGATCTAAGTAGAAAAATTATCATTTAGTGCTGGATTATTCATTCAGAGTTGATATGATTGAGGGGATTTCATTGCCTCCCCTCTTATCACTTTATGCTTATATTTCAATAAATTAAGCCTTTTCATCTGCATCCGAGAGATCTGATTTCAAACGCGTAAAATACGCTGTTGTTTCCTCAACAATCACATGACGTAAACCAATTAACGCCACTAAGTTTGGTAACGCCATTAAACCATTCACAATGTCAGCAAGAATCCAAATAACATCTAAATGAATAAATGCACCACATCCCACTAACACAATAAAGACAAAGCGGTAGGCTTTAAGCTTGCTCGTTCCCACAAGATACACAAAGCAACGTTCCCCATAATAGCACCACCCCAAAATCGTGGTAAATGCAAAGAACAATAACCCAACCGTCACAATGGTACCACCTAAATGGGAACCTAATCCCGTTGAAAACGCATGGTTCGTTAATGCCGCACCAGCCATCTCTGTCGATTGCCATGCCCCCGTGATCACTAACACAATGCCGGTCATTGAACACACTACAATTGTGTCTAAAAATGTCCCCGTCATTGAAATCAATCCTTGTCTTACTGGTTCTTTAGTTTGCGCTGCCGCTGCCGCAATAGGTGCACTCCCTAAACCTGATTCATTGGAGAAAATACCACGCGCCACACCGGACTGAATGGCTTTCATGACGGTATAACCTAACGCCCCCCCTAACGCCGCAGTAGGATTAAAGGCACTATAAATAATCAGTCCAATCGCTTGTGGCACAACTTTCCAATTGATCGCTAAAATAATCAGCGAAGTCAACACATAAAGTACAGCCATAAAAGGCACCACATAAGAAGATACAATCGCGATACGTCTTACGCCACCGAGAATGATCAGAGCGACTAACGCGGTAATAATGGACGCAGTTAATGGAATCGGCACGCTAAACGTATCTTGCATCGCATGAGTAATGGCATTAATTTGTGGAAAGGTTCCGATACCAAAAAATGCCACTAAAATACCAAATAAGGCGAAGAGTTTCGCTAACCATGTAATACCGAGCCCACGCTCAATGTAGTACATTGGCCCCCCCGCCATAAAACCTTGTTTATCACGAACACGGTATTTCACCGCTAACAAACATTCTGCATATTTTGTCGCCATTCCCAATAAAGCAACGATCCACATCCAAAAAATAGCACCAGGCCCCCCGGCTTGGACTGCGGTAGCAACACCGACAATATTCCCCGTCCCAATGGTTGCGGCTAATGCAGTACAAAGTGCCGCAAAAGATGATACATCACCTTTTTTACCTGTTCCTTTTTCTTTTCTAAAAAGATAAGACAATGCGCGAGGCAACTGAATAAATTGGATAAAACCTAAACGGAAGGTTAAATAAAGCCCTGTACCAGAAAGGAGAATAAGTAAGGGCGGGCCCCAAATAAAACTATTAATTGAAGATAACGTTGATTCTAGTGACATGAAAAGATCCTCGTAAAAAATCATACATTACAAGGAGGCAAAAGGATTTTGCGGAAGAGTTAAAAAAGAAAAGCACACCTGTACTCAGGCATGTTAAACATCAAACCGAATATCTTGTTGCCCCTGTCCTTTTGCCTGAGCGTTTGAAAAAACGGAAAAATTAACCGCTCTTTTTGCGCCTTCGGCGGCCGTTTTATTCTTTTAATAACGGCTCTCTCCAAGGGTTCGTCCAGTAACAGTCCCTGCTTATTATCAGCGCCTGAAAGATTTTACCTCGTCGGCGTAGGGTCAATTCCCTACTCTCCAGCTACCTTCATCCGAACTTACTTTTCTTGAATTAATCAAAAAAGTACCGCAAATTTTAGCAGATAAATTGTAAAAAACAAGAAAGTGACAAACATGATATAAAAGAAAAAAGTAGGCATTGACCTACTTTTTCAGTTCATTTGCGCTGATCCCGTTGCCATTTCAAGGCAATATAACTACAGCTTGGAATCAAATTTAATTGTTTATCGTGCACAAAATCAGATAATGCTTGGTAAAGCTTATCCGCAATACCTTGCCCTCTTAGAGTTTCTGATACATAAGTATGGTTGGCATTAATCGTCTTCTCATCCACAAAATAATAAGTCAATTCTGCGACCTTGTTGCCGGTTTGGTCTACACAAAAAAAGACACCTTGTTGTTTAGTTTGTTGATGTTGAATATCCATTAATGCATTCTCCAATCGTCTTGCTCTTCATTCATGGCAAAATCTGCACTGCCACAAGGAATCGCCTTTTCTTCTGCCGCCCATTCACCTAAATCAATTAACTGACAACGTTTGCAACAAAAAGGACGGTATGGGCTTTTTTCTGACCATTCCACCTGTTTTTGGCAAATCGGACAAGGCACACTGAAAATATCATCTGACATACATTTCTCATTACACGCTTTGTGCGTGGGCTAACTGTAAATATTGCTGATGTAATTCTAGCACCTTTTGTTTTAAAACAGGTAAATTTACCGTTAAATCCGCATCATTATGAATGACATCGTCTGCAAATTGTAATCGTGTTTGCCGATCAACCTGTGATGCCATAATGTTTTGAATCAACTCAAGCTGATTACGATCTCGTTGCATCGCACGCTGGATCTGGGTTTCAGGTGCCACATCTACAACTAAAATACGTTGACACAAAGAGGTTAAGTTATTTTCAATTAATAAGGGCACGACCCATAACACATAGGGCGAAGTTTGCCTATCTAATTGGCGCAACATTTCTTCGCGAATAGCAGGATGGAGTAACTGATTCAGCCATATTTTATCTTCAACATGATGAAAAATACGTTCGCGTAATTTAGCACGGTTAAGCTCACCGTTTTCAGATAAAATTTGCTCGCCAAAATGATCGACAATTTTTGCAAGCAATAGCGTCCCTTTTTTAACGATATCTCTTGCCACCACATCCGCATCAATAACAGGTACACCGAGTGCCATAAACAAATTGGCAATAGTACTTTTACCACTGCCGATCCCACCTGTCAGCCCAACAATATAGGTCATTACTTTCCCTTTTTATAGATGCCAAAACCATGTCATCATACGTGGACTGGACCAATTAGGCAAGATGACACAAAATGCACCTAGTGTCAGGAAAGGGGCAAAAGGCAATTGCTGACAGTGTATCCCTTTTATTCTTAAATAAAGCACATACATCAATCCACTTAAACAAGCGATAAATAGCCACAAAGGTAACCAAACGGAATGTGACAGGCTACCTAAACCAAGCATCAACCAACAATCCCCCATACCAAGAGCTTCTTTGCCATATACTCTTTTACTAAGGTAATAAAGGCAATAAAAAACCCAACATCCTACTAACGAGCATTGAAGACTTTGTGCAAGATCAACTGGACTCACTTCAAAATATGCCGCACTAATCCCGATCCAGAAAAGACCATAGCATAACTGCACTGGGATCAGTTGATATCGCCAATCAATGAACGCGATACAACTCGCAATGGATAAATAACAGGCGATGAATAATCCTTGATTCGTATGATCAAATAGCCAATCAATACCAACAAATAAGCCAGAAAACCCAATAAAAAATACCCAATGAGGTGCGCAGTGTAAACGCGGCAAAGTGCATTTTTCTGCATTGAAATCAGGGAGGTGGTGATCAAATAATGCCTGATACGAGAAATAAACCTCTTGCGCAACCCAATCACGAAAATGCGAAAGATAATAGCGGCACCCTAAGCCGACCAGACCACCCGCGATGATGACAAACAGTATCATGATACAAGTGTCCCCATATTAAACATGGGCAAATACATCCCCAACAAAATGACCCCAATGATTGTACCAATCACTAACATCAGGAAGGGTTCTAATAATTGTGAGAGTAAATCGATCTGATGTTCTAGCTTTTGTTGGTAACTGTCCGCAATATACTCTAACATTTCACTCAATCTGCCCGTCTGCTCCCCAACCTGTAACATCTGTTGCGCCATATCGGGGAATAAGGTGGATCCGATTACCTCAGAAAATGCATAACCTTGAGTAATCCCAACCAGCATCTGCTCTACCTCACGTGCAAGATTTCTCTCTGTCAGGGATGAGTAAACTCGACCATTTTGCGTCGGTAAAAAAGTTTGTAGCGCTTGTTGTAAAGGCATACCTGAACGAAGCATAAGATGTAAATGACGACAAAAATGAATAAGTTCAGCATAGTGTGTCATTTGCCTAAACCTTGGAATACAATAAATCAGATGTTGTTTTAGTCGGTATAGCCAGGGCCGAGATTTAGCATTAAACTTTAAGAAAATGAAGATAAAGATGATAAGTAGAATCAATTGCACAGCATAATGACGTAATCCTGCCGATAAGTTAAAGAGTAGTGCGGTAAAGGTGGGTAAAGGTTGATTCGCGTAAATATCCGCAAATTGTGGCACGATAAACAGTAAGAGTAGTGAAGTGAGTATCAATGTCACGGTCAGGACGACCAAAGGATAAAATAACATTTTCTGAACTTTACGCCGCAGTGCTAGTATGTGTTGACGTTGCGCTGCTAATTGCGCACAAACAAACGGTAATTTGCCAGTGGACTCACCAACAGAAATCAATTGGTACTCTTGTTTGGTTAAATAACGATCTTGCTTTGCTAACGCAGTTGAAAAGGGGAACCCACTTTCTATCGCGGTTAATAACTGACGTAACCAGTGAGTTAACTCAATATTCATACAATTTTGCTGTAATAAATCTAAACTTTCTTTAAGGGGAATCGCGGCTTGTAACAGCATTGCTAATTGCGTGAATAACTCACAAATATCAACATATTGAGGTTTTGTTGATAATTGCCAATTTTGTTGTAAATACAGCCGATGAAAACCTTTAAGCAATAAAGATTGTCGGGCGATGTCTTTGTTTTCCGCAATAATGATCCCTTTTTGCACTTGCTGTAATCGGTTTATTCCTTTCCAGCGAAACATTTTTAATTTCTTCATTATTCTCCTAATACACGTTGCACTTCATTTTCATCTGTGATACCTAAATGGACTTTTTCCTTCGCACTTTCGTGTAAACTACGAAAATCTGTCACAAAGTGTCCCTTTTTATCTTTTTGTAAAAATTGATATGTCCCAATCCTCCCCTTATACCCCTGATAACACGTGCAGTTTGTTCGTCCTTCCGCACGACAATCACAACAACGACGTAATAAACGTTGCGCGATCACCAGTAATAAACTTTGTTCAATTTCATGTAAAGGTACCCCTAATTGCTGTAAACGTGTAATAGCCGATGGTGCATCATTGGTATGTAAAGTAGAGAGTACCAAATGCCCTGTTTGCGCTGCGCGTAATGCCATTAACGCACTTTCTTCGTCACGAATTTCACCTAACATAATAATGTCAGGATCTTGACGTAAAAAAGTACGTAACAGACGCTTGAAATCAAGCCCAATTTGCGTATTGACTTGCGTTTGAATGATCCCGGCCAACGTTATCTCAATGGGATCCTCTGCGGTTAAAATGTGCTTTTCCAGAGTATTTAACCAAGCCAATGCCGTATAAAGCGAAATGCTTTTTCCACTGCCTGTTGGACCTGTAACCAAAATTAATCCTTGTGGTTGCATTAATGCTTGTTGGAACTGAGTTTGTTGAACGGCGGTCATCCCTAATTCGGCAAAACTGAGATGCACGGGTTTATTCCGCTGTAAACGTAATACCGCTTTTTCTCCCAAATGAGTCGGTAAAGTGGACAGTCGAAAATCTAATGTATCAGAAAATGTGGTTTGAAATTGAAAACAACCATCTTGAGGCAAGCGAGTCTCACTAATATCTAATTTCGCTAATAATTTCAGACGAGAAATAAGGCGAGTCGCTAATATCCCTGCAAAGGCAGGTTGCACTTGTAACACACCATCAATTCTGAAACGGATTTGTAATGTATGTTGCTGTGGTTCAAAATGAATATCTGAAGCCTGTTGTTGCAGCGCACTTTCAAAAACCTGATTAAGTAATTGAATTAAGGGTTCCTCGGAAGCAGAAACTGTATCTGATTGGGGAGTTGTTTGATAAAAAGTAGGAATGCTTTCTTCCACTTGCAACTTTTTGGGCGCAAGCTGTTGCAACGCCCGTTTAAGTTCATCTGTTGATAATAAAACCGGCTCAATGTGTTTATTGGTTAAAAAAGAAAAAACTTCGCATGCAGACAAATTTGCTAAAGAATCCACACCAAGCCACAGCTGTTTTTCATCTTCTTGCAACGGCAAAGCAAAGTAACGTAATAAAAAACGTTGCTGTTGCTGATTTTTTTGCCATAAGCGTGAAGGGATTTCAAAAACATCCCCCGATAACGTAATCATTTTCACTGATATCTTTCCTATTATTGTGAGCAAACTCCTGCTGGAAAAATATCAACATGTGGTTTACATTCCGTTGTCCAACTCACTCCTTTAGAGGCATCGCCACTAGCCTTTAAGGTATAAACGACCCCTTCTAAACTATTTCCTCCCGTAACAGTAATATTACCGGCGCTAACAGAGATTAACTTCAAATTCTTTTTATTTTCAAAAATAGGTTTACGAATGCCGTGTTTCCCTTCACTACAATCTTGATGGCTATTCGTGCTATAGATACAAAGTTCCACCTCAGCACGATAAGGGGCGGCAGCTTGCAATAATTCAGAGATTGCCGCTTTTTTTGTATAATTTTGATAAGATGGTACCGCAATGGTCGCTAAAATCGCAATGATGGCAATCACAATCATTAATTCAATCAGGGTAAATCCTTTTTTAATCGAAAAGAAAATGGCTTTTTTCATATTCACATCCTTCTAACACATACATGAAAACACACTAAAATGCTGAGTGTCGCAACTCGCTGACTAGCATTTTTAGCCAATGCAGTATGTGATAAAAAAGTTTACCTAGAAAAAACACACATGACTTTTTCGATCTTTATCGTAAAACAGAGTACTTATGACAAGAAAAACACAATCTATTCAACAAGGCTGGCTAACTGATGCAAGAAGATTGCCTTCACCACACTATGATAAACGGCCAAACCGTCAAGATATCTCATTACTTATTATTCACTATATTAGTCTTCCTCCTGAGGAATTTGGTGGGCACTATATTGATGATTTTTTTCAGGGAAAATTAAATCCAGCACAACATCCTTATTTTGAGGAGATTGCAACATTACGTGTATCCGCACATTGTTTAATTAATCGACAGGGTGAGATTACACAATATGTCAATTTTGATGACAGAGCTTGGCATGCAGGTGTCTCTCAATTTGAAGGCAGAGAAAAATGCAATGACTTTTCTATTGGAATTGAATTAGAAGGCAGCAATGAACAACCTTTCACTGAAGCTCAATATCACGCTTTAGTAAAACTCACCAAGGCAGTGATGGCAAGCTATCCACAGATTACGTTGCAACGGATCGTGGGACATTGTGATGTCGCACCAGGTCGTAAAATCGATCCGGGGCAATATTTTGACTGGCAAGCTTATCGACAGGCATTACAAAGCTAGCGGTGAAAAAACAACCACCAAAGACAATCACCCCATCAGTGTTAATAAAAAAAACAACAACAAAATCTATCTATTTGATTTATAAAACAATAAATAGCGATTACGCAGTGCATTAATTAACCAAAATGAGTTACTAAAATGAATTCATCTATTCAACCACAATTTTATCCACAGAAAACGTGAATAACTTATTTTTCTGACCAATACACCAATGTACGTTAGTAAAATAAAAGAAAATGCCTATTTTTACGCCTCTATTGTGTGAAAAGGAATCATCAAGAACAAACAACCCGGTCTTTCTCTGTGTAAAAATAAAAGCAATCCTCAAAAGAGCATAACATCATGATTTAATTAAT
>JBLUWJ010000010.1:0-59429 GCA_049888895.1 Bisgaard Taxon 45
GCGGGTGTGGTAGCGAAAATTATCAAATAATTTTGCTTAACAAGCTAAAAGAGGCGTATCGAAAGATGCGCCTTTTTGTTTTTTATCAAATCAATAAATTTCAGATGATGATAAAGAATATATGGAATAACCTCGTACTGTAACAACAGATAGGGTGCTAAACATAAAGTACATAACTAAAACTATAATTGGATATATCAAAAAATAGAAAAAAGCCACTCAATACAGGAGAAAAAATATGGGCAAGATAAAAGACACCAAAGACACTATCCCCCCTCCACAAAAAAAACGTGCACTGAACACATTACATACTCACTGCACGCTGATGCTTGATTGCTTCCTATTTTGCAGGAATCGCGGCTAACAATGTGGTGAGTAATTGCCAATAGGTTTGCACCGCAGGAATATGCACTTTCTCATCAGGAGAGTGAGCATTACGAATAGTTGGTCCAATCGACACCATATCCATATTTGGATAAATTTTCTTCAACAAACCACATTCTAACCCTGCATGGATCACTTTCACTGTAGGTGCATAACCTAACACATCAGCATAAATCTTTGCAGTTAAATCCACAATTGGTGCATCGTTATGTGGTTCCCATCCTGGATAATAGCCACTAAACTGTACCTCCGCCCCAGCCAAGGTAACGAGTGATTTCAATAAACTACCAATATAACGATTACCACTATGAATCAGTGAACGAATCAAAATCGTCCCTTTAATTTGCTCGTCTTCGGTACGTAATACGCCAATACTTAATGAGCTCTCAACCACATTCTCTAACGCATCACTATTACGGATCACACCATTTGGTAGTACATTGAGTAAATGAATGGCTTTTTGCGTCGTGTTTTGTGAAAACACGGTATTCGCATTCTCGACAGGTTTCAGCGTCAATGACAGATTAGGTTCAACTTTCACTAACTCATGTTTCAATATTCCCTCAAACTCACTGACTGCTTGTTGTAGGGTTGCTAAATTCTCATTGAAGGCAAGTGTTACAAAGGCTTCGCGAGGAATGGCATTACGTACTGAACCACCACGAATATCACTTAATGCAAATTGGAATTCTGGCTGTTCTTGTGTGAGTTTAGCAAGAAAACGCGCTAAAACTTTAATCGCATTCGCGCGGCCGGTATGAATATCGCCCCCAGAATGACCACCAGAGAGTCCTTTCAACTCTACTTGATAGCTGTGTTGAAAAGTATTCAGTTTACGCTCAATTTCCAATGTAATATTGGCATTTTCACCACCAGCACACCCGATGTAGATTTCACCATTTTCTTCCGTGTCCGTGTTAATCATGATTTCGCTTTGTAGCCAGTTTGGGCGTAAACCGATTGCCCCTTCCATACCCGCTTCTTCAGTCATGGTTAATAAGACTTCAAGAGGAGGATGTACTAAATCTTCTGCATCTAATACCGCTAGTGCTGAGGCCATACCGATCCCATTATCCGCACCTAAAGTCGTACCTTTAGCTTTCACCCATTCACCATCAATATAAGGTTGAATCGGATCTTGAGTGAAATTATGCACCGTTCCCTCATTTGCTTGCGGTACCATATCCAAATGGGCTTGTAACGCGACTGGTACATGATTTTCCATGCCCTCACTGGCAGGTTTACGAATCAAAATATTGCCGACTTCATCACGCTCTGCATAAAATCCTTTGCCTTTCGCCCAATGCATAATAAATTGTGCAAGTTGCTCTTCGTGATAAGACGGATGTGGAATAGCACAAATTTGGCGAAACCACTTCCATAACAATGTTGGTTGTAGTGTTTTGATTCCTGACATTATGGTCTCCTCTTCAGAAATGTCTTCTCTAATTTCGTTCATAAAAAACACGAAAAAAATCCGCAAAATGATAGCATAAAAGGCTATTTCGCGTTATCCTAACGCAATTTTTTAATTTATGGGTAAAATTTTACTCTCTCTTTCTAAAAAGGTGTATTTATGAGCGAAAAATATGTGGTGACGTGGGATATGTTCCAAATGCA
Organism: Bisgaard Taxon 45; assembly: GCA_049888895.1. Classification (GTDB taxonomy): domain Bacteria; phylum Pseudomonadota; class Gammaproteobacteria; order Enterobacterales; family Pasteurellaceae; genus Pasteurella. Next base: position 2,005 of record JBLUWJ010000010.1, read on the forward strand.
CGCACGTAAATTATCAGAGCGTTTACTGCCAGCAACCCAATGGAAAGGCATTATTGCCGTAAGTCGTGGTGGATTATTTCCAGCAGCTGTACTCGCACGTGAACTCGGTATTCGTCATATAGAAACCGTTTGTATTGCCAGTTATCACGATCATGTTGAGCAAGGTGAATTAAAAGTATTGCATCGTGCCGAAGGTGATGGTGAAGGTTTTATCGTGGTGGATGATTTAGTGGATACAGGCAATACTGCACGTGCTATTCGTGAAATGTACCCAAAAGCCAAATTTGTGACGGTATTTGCCAAACCGGCTGGAGCCGCCTTAGTGGATGATTATGTGATTGATATTCCACAAAATACGTGGATTGAACAACCTTGGGATTTAGGTTTAACCTTTGTACCACCATTGGCAAGAAAATAATTACAAAGTTATTTTCGATTTTCAAACATAAAAAATGCGAGTTCATCACTCGCATTTTTTGTTATCTCGCCTTCCGCTTAGTTACCGAACTTCGCTTTTAACACGTCCAATAATTGATCTTTGGCAATCATTTCTTTTTCACCAGAGCGACGATTTTTATATTCAATTTCGCCTTTCTCCAGATTTTTCTCTCCAATCACAATCATGTGTGGTACGCCGATCAATTCCATATCCGCAAACATCACACCAGGACGCTCTTTACGATCATCAAAAATCACTTCCACGCCTTGCGCAGTTAAAGTGCGGTATAATTCTTCCGCAAATTGTTGCACACTTTCTGATTTATGCATATTCATTGGCACAATCGCTACTTTGAATGGCGCAATGTTTTCTGGCCAAATAATACCACGCTCATCATGATGCTGTTCAATCGCAGCCGCAATCACACGTGTGACACCAATCCCATAACAGCCCATAATCATGGTTTGCGGGCGACCATCTTCACCCTGTACGGTGGCGTTCATTGCCGCAGAATATTTAGTGCCTAATTGGAAAATATGCCCAACCTCGATACCACGTTTGATTTGTAGCACACCTTTACCATCTGGACTTGGATCGCCTTCCACTACATTACGCAAATCGGCAATTTGTGGCACAGGTAAATCACGTCCCCAGTTAATACCAAAATAATGCTTACCATCTTGATTTGCACCGGCTGAGAAGTTATCCATATTGGCGACGGTGCGATCAATCACTATCGGCATTGGTAAATTAATCGGACCCAGTGAACCCGTACCAGCGCCCACCACCGCACGGATTTCTTCGTCTGTGGCGAATTGTAACGGGCTTGCCACGATATCGACTTTTTCCGCTTTAATTTCGTTTAACTCGTGATCACCACGCACTAACAATGCTACCAATTTATGACCGCTTTCTTCCGTCGCGTGGACAACTAAGGTTTTGACGGTTTTTTCAATCGGTTGATTGAATTGTTCTACCAATTCGGCAATAGTTTTTGCATTTGGGGTATCGACTACACGTAATTCTTCTGTTGCTGCACCACGTTCACCTAAAGCCACCGCTTCGGCGAGTTCAATATTGGCGGCAAAATCTGACTCAGTTGAAAACACCACATCATCTTCACCACTTTGTGCTAACACTTGGAATTCATGAGAAGCGCTACCACCAATTGACCCGGTATCCGCTTGTACTGCACGGAAGTCTAAACCTAAACGGTTAAAAATATTCGAATAGGTTTCATACATCACATCATAAGTATTTTGCAAACATTCGTGTGTGGTATGGAATGAGTATGCATCTTTCATCACAAACTCACGTGAACGCATCACGCCAAAACGTGGGCGCACTTCATCACGGAATTTGGTTTGAATATGATATAAATTCAACGGTAACTGTTTATAAGAACTCAATTCACGGCGCACTAAATCGGTAATCACTTCTTCATTGGTTGGCCCAATCACAAAATCCCGCTCGCCACGATCTTTAAAGCGCAATAACTCAGGACCATACTCTTCCCAACGACCAGACTCTTGCCAAAGTTCAGCAGGCTGTGTTACCGCCATTTTCACTTCTAACGCACCACTTTTATCCATTTCCTCACGGATAATCTTTTCCACTTTGTTTAATACACGAAGACCTGTGGGCAACCAAGTATAAAGCCCTGAAGCTAACGGGCGAATCATTCCCGCACGCAACATTAACTGATGGCTAACAATACTCGCCTCGGCAGGCGTTTCTTTTAAGGTTGAGAATAAATATTGACTTGTACGCATTGAGATACCTGTTAAATGAAAACGGTTTATAAATCGAAAAAATTGTGGCTTAGTTTATCACTGTGTGGCGTGAGCATAAAGAATTATAAAGCGATTCTGAGGTAAAATAGCGTAAGTGAGATAGGGAAAATCCTCTTCAAGTTTCGCTCAGAAAAACAAAAACAGATTAAATAGCAACCCTATTTAATCTGTTCCATTGTTTCAATCACAAGCTTAATAGTATTGTTTCAACTTCTCCACATATCTCGTATAAACTTTCTCATATTCCACCGCACTTTTTGGATTAGGTTGTACAAGAGATGTCGTATCAAGATGCACAAAGGCGTGACATAAATCAGCTAAATCCCCTTCACCCTTTGCCCACATTGCTTGGATTGCGCCACCAAGTGCAGCTGCTTCGTCTTCTTTCAAACAAACCACTTCAGTATTCATGATATCCGCAATCATTTGACGCCACACCGCACTTTTTGCGCCCCCACCGATTAAGCGGATTTGTGAGGTGGATAAGCCGGCTTGGCGGAATAAATCTAAGCCATACCGTAAAGTAAAACTGGCAGCCTCCATCATCGCACGGCATAAATTCGGTTGAGTAAAATTGGCAGAATCTAATCCCAAAATACTGGCTTTGGCTTGTGGCAATGGTGGAACACGTTCACCGTTAAAAAAAGGTAAAATCGTGATACCTTCTGCACCAATAGGGCTTTGTTGAATGAGTTCGTTAAATTTAGCCACATCAATCTGCAACAAATCCATTAAATTTTTATTGGCGGAGGTCATGTTCATCACACAAACCAACGGTAACCAACCGTCTGTACTTGAACAGAAATTGGCAATTTCCATCGGTAAATCCGTGAGTGGTTTATCGGTATAAGCATAGAGTGTGCCGGAGGTGCCTAAGCTCATCGTTACAATACCTTGTTGTATATTGCCTGTGCCAATCGCCCCCATCATATTATCGCCACCACCCGTGGACACAATAACATTTTCGGATAAGCCTAATAGCTTGGCAATTTCAGGGCGGACATAACCCACTTTTTGTTGGGCAGAACGTAATGGCGGTAAAACTTGATGCGGATCTAATTCTGGTGCCAGTAATTTGAAGGCGTCAAGATGCCATTGGCGGTGCACTACATCAAAATAACCTGTCCCTGATGCATCACCATATTCCATACAAAAATTGCCTGTGAGCCAATAATTCAGATAATCGTGTGGGAGCATGATTTTGGCAATACGGCGATATTGTTCAGGATACTGCTTTCTAAACCATAAAATTTTTGAGGCGGTATAACCCGTTTGGGGCATGATACCTAACTGTGAGAACGCTTTTTCTTGACCGCCCAACAATCGGATAAATTCCGCATTTTCTGTCGCTGTTTCGGTATCGCACCACAGTTTTGCGTTATATAACGGTTGATCATTGTCATCTAACAGCACCAAACCATGCTGTTGCCCCGATACTCCAATCCCTTTAATCAAGTGCGGTTCGATTTGGGCGAGTTTTATCGCTTGCTGATATGCGCTGACTAAGGCATCCGTCCACCATTGAGGTTGTTGTTCACGGCGTCCATCGCTGTTCTCAATAATCTGATGACTGGCATAACCTACACCAATCACCTTTTTCTGCTGGCTATCTAGTACGATAACCTTCGTGCCTTGTGTACCACAATCAATGCCGATATACATATTCTTTCCCCCTAAAAAGTGCGGTATAAAATATAACAAAAATTATACCGCACTTTTATGATCTATTTACTGAAAATATAGTGATTAACGAGGTTTTCCAAATACTCTTGTTGACCCGAAATAGGTTGTGGATCGAATCCCTGCACTTCTACTCGCTGAGCCAGCTCAGCTAACGAAGTTTGACCTAGTAAGATTTGTTGACCAAGTGATGATGTCCAACCAGCATAACGTTGATTGACGACTTTTTGTAAAGCTTGCTCTTCAAGCATTTTCGCCGCACATTTTAGTGATAAGGCAAGTACATCAATCGCGCCAATATGTCCATGAAATAAATCGTAAGGATCCGTACTCTGCCGACGGATTTTAGCATCAAAATTAAAACCACCGGTTGTAAAGCCCCCTGCTTTGAGAATTTCATATATGACCAAAGTATTTTCTTCTACGCTATTAGGGAATTGATCGGTATCCCAACCTAATTGTGGATCACCACGATTTGCATCAATAGAACCAAAAATATCTAACGCTGTAGCCATGGCGACTTCATGCTGGAAAGTGTGTCCAGCTAATGTTGCGTGATTAGCTTCAATATTCACTTTAATTTCTTTTTCTAAACCAAACTGCTTTAAAAAGCCATAAACGGTCGCCACATCATAGTCATATTGATGTTTCGTTGGCTCTTGTGGCTTTGGTTCAATCAGCAAAGTCCCGTTAAAACCGATTTTATATTTATGCTCAACCACCATTTGCATGAAACGTCCAATTTGCTCTCGCTCCTGTTTTAAATTGGTATTTAATAACGTTTCATATCCTTCACGTCCTCCCCACAAAACATAATTTTCACCACCTAAACGCTGAGTTGCCCCCATGGCAGTAAATACTTGTGCAGCAGCCCAAGCAAAAACTTCTGGATTCGGATTTGTTGCGGCGCCAGACATATAACGAGGGTGTGTAAAACAATTTGCAGTCCCCCACAACAATTTGACGCCTGTTTCTTCTTGTTTCTGCGCTAAAACATCGATCATTGTATTAAAGTTCGACAAATATTCTTTAAATGAATGACCTTCTGGCGCAACATCAACATCATGAAAACAATAATAAGGTATGTCTAATTTACTGAAAAATTCAAAAGCGATATCTGCTTTTTGTTTTGCACCTGCTAATGAATCACTCGCCTTCTGCCAACAACGATCGAAAGAACAGACACCGAACATATCATTCCCTGTCCAACAGAAAGTGTGCCAATAACAGACGGCTAAACGTAAGTGTTCAGCCATCGTCTTACCTAAAATAACTTGATTAGCATCATAATGCTTATATGCAAACGGATTAGATGAAGTTACACCTTCATAATTTACTTTTTCAATTTTGTCGAAGTAAGTGGCCATAAATGATTTCTCCTGAACAAATAAGTTTCAGAGACATGATTTAGTAAAACAATGGGAGGATCAATTACGTTATTTCACTTAACAATTAAGATTATTGGTTATTGTGGCTTATATCACAAAAAAGAAAAAACGTAATAGAAATACCAGATTTAACAATTCCAACAATCTACCTCAAGTTCTAAAGTTTATATAAATCCAATATTGGAGAACATGTATGACGGATAATTTGTTTGATGTTTTTACTGATAGATCAGATTGTCATAGTGCTAAATGGGCAATTACTCGTAAATACGGCAAGGATATGATTTCAATGTCTGTTGCAGATATGGATTTACCTGCGCCTCAAATGCTCATCAATTATTTAGCAAAACAAAATAGAACAGGAATCTATGGCTATACGGTATTACCTGATAATTATCATAATATTGTAAGAAGATATTTACTTCGCCATTATCAGTATGAGATCGCAAATGAGCACATTATTTTTTGCCCGAGAATCATTCAAGCGATTTCTATTTATATTAAAGAGTTTACTTCTCCAACAGAAAGTATCGCTATTCTAACACCTTCATATGCGCCTATTGTCAACGCTATCTTATTAAATAAACGAACAGTTGAACCTTGTGCATTAATTTATCAAGCAGGCAAATATACGATTGATTTCTCTCAATTAGAAAAATGTTTCCAAATAGCCAAAACGTTTATTTTAATCTCACCACATAATCCAACCGGTACCGTCTGGTCACATCGTGATTTACAACGAATTGCTACGTTAGCTGAAAAATATGGTGTGTTTATTTTATCTGATGATGTTCATGCTGATTTCGATTTTTCTGGTAGCAAACATATCATCATTTCGGCAATAAGCTCATATGTTGAAAAACATTCAATCATTTGTACATCGCCCGCCAAAACATTCAATATTCCCGGACTAGAAATTTCCAATTTACTTATTTGCAATAAAAATGTCAGAGATAAATTTCAAGGTCATATGCAAGCTTTAGGTATGCATAATCCAAATTTCTTTTCCATTCCAGCACTTCAGATTGCCTATCAATATTGTGACGACTGGCTTGATGAATTAAGAGATTATATTTTTCATAACAAATTGATTGTCAAAAACTTTTTCACCCAGGAGATACCACAATTAGAGATGATAAACAGTGAAGGAACTTATCTTATTTGGGTTAATTATAGCAAGCTACAGATCAGTGAAGAAAAATTGAAACATTGGTTTCTTGATTTATCCCGTATTGAGGTGTCTTGGGGAAGTGATTTCGGTAAAGAAGGTCTGTCTTTTTTTAGAATGAATGTCGCTATGCCACGTGCTTTATTAGAAGAGAGTTTGGAAAGAATGAAACAAGGTCTAGCGTTATTAATGCAAGAGGAGCTTAATCATGAATAATGAAATAAAAACCCCCACATTACCACAAGCTTTATCTCCTATATTGGTTATGTTGGTTCTATTAGGTTTAGGTTATGCATTCTTTGACTTACCGCCTGAACCATTGATGGTAATTTCCTGTGTCTTTGCTGGATTTTTAGTAAAACATTTAGGGTACAATTACAGCGATATCTTAAACGCGATCGCAGCTAAAATAGCTAAAACAATGCCCGCATTGTTAATTTTAATTACTGTTGGATTATTAATCGGTACTTGGATTGCTGGCGGTACAATCCCTATGATGATTTATTACGGTTTAAAAATTATCGACCCTCAATTCTTATATATCACCGCACTTGTTTTAACCTCTATTGTATCTGTTTGTACTGGTACATCTTGGGGATCGGCTGGCACTGTTGGCGTTGCCTTTATGGGCGTGGCAATCGGATTAGATGCGAATTTAGCAGCAACGGCAGGTGCAGTCGTTGCGGGTGCATATTTTGGAGATAAATTATCGCCATTATCCGATACAACAAACATTGCTTCAGCTGCAACGGGTGTTGATCTTTATGAACATATCGCTCATTTGCTTTATACCACGCTACCTTCTTTCATACTGTCAGCGATCATTTATGTTGTTTACGGTATGAGCGGTAATTTTCATGATGTTGCAACACCAGAAAAGGTGTTAGCGATGCTTGCAGGATTAGAACAGATTTACCATTTTAATGTCATTTTGTTAATTATTCCTGTCATCATTATTCTATGGGGATCCATTACTAAAAAACCAACAATTCCTGTCATGCTGCTTTCAGCCGCTATTGCAATATTAAATGCATTAGTTATTCAAGGCTTTTCATTACATGATGTGGTCAATAGTGCAGTTAACGGTTTTAATGTTTCAATGATCAAAAGTGACATACCAATTAGTGCCGATTTAGCTCGACTTCTTAATCGAGGCGGAATGAATTCTATGATGGGAACGTTATTAATCTGTTTCTGTGCATTATCTTTTGCGGGTATTTTGTCACTGAGTGGCGCGTTAGACGTGATCATCAACTATTTGCTTAAACTAGTAAAATCAACAGCCTCTTTAATCTTTGCGACTATCCTTTGCGGATTAACAATGATTGGGGTGACATGTAATGGACAAATTTCTATCTTAATTCCAGGCGAAATGTTAAAAGAGGCTTACACTGAACGCGGATTACATCCTAAAAACCTCAGTCGAACCGTTGAAGACTCTGCTACAGTCATTGAGCCGATCCTACCTTGGACAGCCGCGGGGGCATATATGGCAGGTACACTCGGTGTAGCTACACTCTCTTATCTACCTTGGGCTGTATTATGTTGGAGTGGCATTGTCTTTGCGATGTTATGGGGAATGACTGGATTTGGTATTGCAAAATTAAAATAAGTCCTCTTTTTTAGGAGGAATGATATCACCGTTCATAGCGTTGAACGGTGATTTTTTTATTGCTAATAAAAGACATTATGTTACTTCACTCCGGATTTTAGATTATTCGTTATTGTGGCTCATATCACAAAAAAGAAAAAACGTAATGCTATTACAAGATCTGATAATTGCACTTCATTTGCAATCTGCTCAAACTGGACATGAGTCAACAACGACGACTCAAAATATCACTCATTTAACGACTTTGAGGTGGCTTATGAAAATGAAATCCACATTATTAGCGATTGCTGCTGCATTAATGTTCTTAAACAATACTGTGTTGGCAAAAGATTTAAAAATCGGAATGTCTATTGATGATTTACGTTTAGAACGTTGGCAAAAAGATCGTGATATTTTTGTAAAAAAAGCCGAAGAATTAGGGGCAAAAGTCTTTGTACAATCTGCTAATGGTGATGCAGCTGCACAAATTTCTCAAATTGAAAATATGCTCAATAAGGATATTGATGTACTCGTAATTATTCCATTTAATGGCGAAGTATTGGGTAACGTTATATCAGAAGCGAAGAAAGAAGGCGTGAAAGTATTAGCTTATGATCGGTTAATTAATAATGCCGACATTGATTTCTATGTTTCTTTTGATAACGAAAAAGTCGGTGAGTTACAAGCACAAAGTATTATTGAGAAAAAACCCGAAGGGAACTATTTCTTAATGGGAGGCTCACCAGTGGATAATAATGCGAAATTATTCCGAAAAGGGCAAATGAAAATATTACAACCATATATTGATAGCGGCAAAGTTAAAGTAGTAGGCGATCAATGGGTTGATTCTTGGTTAGCAGAAAAAGCCTTACAAATTATGGAAAATGCTTTGACGGCTAATAAAAATAACATTGACGCAGTCGTTGCATCAAATGATGCGACTGCTGGCGGGGCAATCCAAGCACTAAGTGCTCAAGGATTAGCAGGTAAAGTTGCAATTTCTGGACAGGATGCTGATTTAGCGGCAATTAAACGCATTATTGACGGTTCACAAACCATGACGGTTTACAAACCGATTACCAAGTTGGCAAATAAAGCCGCCGAAATTGCCGTCCAATTAGGTAAAGAACAAAAAATCGAGTCCAATTCAGCACTTAATAATGGCATAAAAGAAGTCCCTAGTTACTTGTTAGAGCCAGTTATCGTCACAAAAGATAATATTGATGACACCGTCATCAAAGATGGTTTTCATAGTAAAACCGCAATTTATAAATAATCCTTTCGACTCAAACAAGGTGGTAGATTATTTCTACCATCTTTTTAAGGAAAAATAGATTATGGCGAAACTATTGGAAATGAAAAACATCACAAAAAAATTTGGTGATGTTGTTGCTTTAAATAATATTTCCATTTCGCTAGAAATGGGAGAGGTCCTTTCCCTCTGTGGCGAAAATGGTTCTGGCAAATCGACCTTAATGAAAGTGCTATGTGGGATTTATCCATATGGTGACTATGAAGGTGAAATTTACTTTTTAAATGAGCGTCTTATCGCAAAAAATATTAGAGAAACGGAAGAAAAAGGCATTTCAATTATTCATCAAGAACTCGCGTTAGTAAAGAATATGTCTATTCTTGAAAACATGTTTTTGGGTAATGAAATGACACAACTAGGATTAACCAATGACAATGAAATGTATCTTCGCTGTAAAACATTATTACAACAAGTACAATTGGATGTCGATCCCAATACAAAAGTAAAAGAACTCGGTCTAGGTCAACAGCAGCTTGTAGAAATCGCCAAAGCGCTAAATAAAAAAGTTCGTTTACTTATCCTCGATGAACCCAGTGCCTCACTGACAGAAAAAGAAACAGCAATTCTATTAAATCTTATTAAAGATCTGCAAGCTCAGAATATTGCCTGTATTTATATCTCGCATAAACTAAACGAAGTAAAAGCTATCTCCGACAATATCTGTATCATTCGTGATGGTGAACATATTGGTACACATCCGACAAGAGAAATGAGTGAAGATAACATTATTTCTATGATGGTTGGCAGAGAAATCACCTCTCTTTATCCTCACGAACCCCATTCTATTGGCGAAGAAATTCTACGTGTTGAAAATTTAACGGCATGGCATCCAACAAATACACATATTAAACGTGTCGATAATGCAAATTTTTCCTTACATAAAGGTGAAATTCTTGGTGTAGCAGGGTTAGTTGGTTCAGGACGTACAGAAATGGCACAATGCATTTTTGGTTCCTATGCGGGAAAATATCAAGGTAATATTCTCCTTGAGAATCAGCCTATCCAGATTAAAAATTGTGCTCAGGCTATTGCAAATCAGATTGTCATGGTGCCAGAGGATCGTAAAAAACACGGTATTATTCCAATCATGGGAGTAGGTCACAACATTACCCTTTCATCACTCCCCCAATTCTGCTTTCGTAAAAAAATCATTAATGCACCACTTGAAGAAACAATTATCAATCAATCCATTGCTAAACTTACAGTCAAAACATCATCAACACAACTTGCAATCGGGCGCTTAAGTGGAGGCAACCAACAAAAAGCTGTTCTAGCAAAATGTTTACTATTAAACCCTAAAATTTTGATCTTAGATGAGCCAACAAGAGGAATTGATGTAGGTGCAAAATATGAAATTTATAAGTTAATTAACCAACTTGCTAAAGAAGGTATGGCGATTATTGTCATTTCGTCTGAATTACCTGAAGTACTTGGCATCAGCGATCGTATCTTAGTCATGCATCAGGGAAAAATCAAAGCAGATCTTGTTAATCGCAATCTGACCCAAGAACAAGTCATGGAAGCGGCGCTTAAGGAGTAATCAATGCAGAAATTAAAATCCATTAATTTACAAGTTTATATCATGTTTATTGCCATCGTGATCATTATGACATTTTTCTCATTGGCAACTGACGGTGCCTATTTAAGTGCAAGAAATATATCAAATTTACTACGTCAAACATCAATTACTGGTATTTTAGCGATTGGGATGGTGTTTATTATTATCTCTGCAGAAATTGATTTATCCGTAGGTTCCTTAATGGGACTACTCGGTGGTTTTGCTGCTATTACTAATGTCTGGTGGCATTGGCCATTACCGCTAACTATCTTAATTACGTTAATGTTAGGACTTATATTGGGTGCATGGAATGGCTGGTGGGTCGCTTATCAGAAAGTCCCTTCCTTCATCGTCACGTTAGCCGGTATGTTAGCCTTTCGGGGGATTTTAATTGGTTTAACCAATGGCACTACAGTTTCGCCAATTAGTTCAGACATGACATCTATCGGACAAGGCTATTTGCCAGATATTTTAGGTATGCTCTTAGCTACATTTGTCCTGTTCTGTTTTATTGTCTGGGGAGGCTATCAACGTAAAGCTCGTCAAAAACTGAATTTACCTGTACAGTCGGTCACGAAAGAAACGCTCACATATGCAACAGTCGCAATCTTAGTCCTTGGTGCCATTTACTTATTAAATACTTATCGAGGAGTCCCATTTCCAGTATTAGTACTCGCTTTACTAACTATCATTGGTGCATTTCTAGCCAGAAAAACCGCTTTTGGTCGTCATGTTTATGCGATTGGTGGCAATATTGAGGCAGCAAGATTATCTGGCATTAGTGTAGAAAAAGTAAAAATGACAATTTTTGCATTAAATGGTTTTTTAGTGGCGATTGCAGGTTTAATCTTAAGTGCACGTTTAGGTGCTGGGGCACCCTCTGCTGGTCAAAATGCAGAACTGGATGCCATTGCCGCTTGTGTGATTGGTGGCGCCAGTCTCGCAGGTGGTATCGGAACGATTTATGGTGTCGTAATAGGCGCATTTATTATCGCGTTACTTGATAATGGAATGAGTATGTTAGATGTCCCGACTTTCTGGCAATATATCGTAAAAGGTGGGATTCTACTCCTTGCCGTATGGCTTGATACCATCAGTAAAAAGAAAATGTAATTTACATTCTAATTCCTCTCCAAATCCACCGCACTTTGCTTGGCTTAACGAAAGTGCGGTGGACTTTTTATCATTTTGCTAAGTTTATTTTTTTATCTTATAGTGAAACAAGCAAAGGAGATAAAAATGTCAGAACAACCTTACAAAGTTGCCTTGCTGTTTAATGCAAATAAGATTTATGATCGTGGGGTCATTAAAGGTATTGGACAGTATATTCAAGCATCGCAATGTACATGGGATATTTTTATGGAAGATGATTTCGTTTACCACAGAGAAGATATCCGAAACTTATCCATTGACGGTATTATCGCTGACTTTGATGATATTGAAACTGCAGAATTGCTCCATAACATTGAAGTTCCCATTATTGCTGTAGGTGGTTCATACCACAATCCAGCATATTATCCAGATCTGCCTTATGTGGCAACAGACAATTATGCACTAATCGAAACCGCATTTCTTCACCTAAAACAAAAAGGAATTAATCGTTTTGCTTTTTATGGTTATCCTGCTGAAAGCGAAAAACATTGGTCACTAGAAAGACAAAATGCATTTATCCATTTAATGCGGCATTATGAGCATGAACCTCAATATTATCTCGGAGATAAAACGAACTCACAAAATTGGCTAGAATCACAAAATAAGCTTTGTGAATGGTTAAAAACACTTGCAAAACACACTGGGATTATTGCGGTAACGGATGCTCGAGCAAGGCATTTATTACAAGCTTGTGAACAGCTCAGAATCGTTGTCCCTGACGAGCTTTGTATTATTGGTATTGATAATGAAGAGTTAATTCAATATTTATCAAGAACCTCACTTTCCTCTGTTGTACAAGGAACCAGTCAAATTGGTTATCAAGCAGCTAAACTTCTTCACCAAAAACTCAGTGGACAGCCTGTATCACATAAGCCCATTTTAATCCCACCCATCAGCGTAGAAGAACGCCGCTCAACGGATTATCGCTCTTTACAAGATCCTTTCGTTATTCAAGCGATGCATTTTATTCGCCATCGCGCTTGCCAAGGCATTAAGACAGAACAAGTGTTAGATCATTTACGCATATCTCGTTCAAATTTAGAACAACGTTTTAAAACAGAAATGGATAAGACGATTCATCAAGTTATTCATGAAGAAAAGCTCAGTCGAGCACAATATATGTTACGCTTTACTGACGTTTCTACTCAAGAAATCGCTGAAATATGTGGCTATCCTTCATTACAATATTTTTATGCTGTCTTTAAAAGAGAATACGGTAAAACCCCAAAAGAATTTAGATTAAAATCATCTTTTTAACCATCATTTCAACGGTTTGATTCTTGTGTTGTAATAAAGTGTTGCAGTGTTTCATAACTCACTGCACCGCCCGTTGCGGACATGGAGAATAAATTGAAGTACGCTAACCCGTGACCGAGTTTAAGTACCTCAACTAAAGGTAAGCCATGATGTAAACCATAAAGCACCCCTGTACAGAAAGCATCACCTGCCCCTAAGGTACTCACGATATTTTGTTTTTCTACCCAGTACGAAGGTATCACAACCTGTTCACCTTGTTGATTCATTGCAACAGCCCATTTAGGCTCATGGATGATCACCGTATCACGCACGCCCAATACCATCATTTGCTCTGCCATGCGTTGTAACACAGTTTTGCTCGATGCGAATGCCTCTGAATTGGTCAACCATTTGGCTTCAATATCATTAATAATCACATAATCCACATAAGGCAAAATTGGTAGGATTTGTTGAGTAAAGATCTGTTTATTCGCTACGGAAACTAAATCAATGGAAATGAGAAAGCCTTTTTGTTGCAGACTGGTCAGCGTGTGTTTTAACACCTCTACATCAAGCAATTTAGGCAATAGCGGTAAATAAGCGATGTGGGCAATTTTCGCGGGATGATCAATTTGCAAAATATGTGCAGCTTGATATTCCGCCATTGCGCCAACGTAATGGAAAAACGTACGATCACCAGTTTGTGAATTGATCATCACATCAGTAAATGAGGTTGGTAGAGCTAACTGGACTACATTGTCAACATTAATATGATGCTGCTTAGCTTGTTGTAAAATCAACTGTCCTTCGCCATCTTGACCAATGGCACCGGCAAGAAAAAGCGGTAAATGTGGATCAAGTTTTGCCAAATTAAATAACACATTGGTACAACCGCCGCCACAATGGAGCTCCATGTTAGAAATCGTGGCTAACATGGACTCTTGTGGATAATCCGAAATCAGTAGGGCACGATCCACTAATAAATTACCGATAGCGAGAATGCCATTACGTTGTTGCATATAAATGCGCCTTATTAATGCTGTTAAAGATATTCATCTGTTCTGCAACCGTGTCAGAAATCGCCTGTTGCATACGGTTCATCATAATGAGGTAATAATGATATTTTGTTTCGAGATCGGCGTGTTGCATATCTTTTTCAAGTGACTGTAACGCCGCTTGTGACATGCCTGTAAAGAAATTAATTTTGCAAATGCCACGTTGAATCGTTTTACGGAAATCGTCAGCACTTAATCCCGAACCTCCGTGTAATACTAACGGGACAGAAACCGCTTGGTGAATTTGCGCCAGACGTTCAAAATCTAACTTAGGTACACCTTTATATTTACCATGGGTATTCCCAATCGCAACAGCGAGGGCATCAATGCCTGTTTCGCGCACAAACTCCACAGCCTGTTCAACATTGGTATAAAGCGCCACATCAGCACAACTTTCTAAAGCGCCATGCTCATCACCACCGACAGCACCCAGTTCACCTTCGACAGAAAGCCCATAATTTTTGCAAAGCTCAACCACTTTACGTGTTTGCGCGATATTTTCCGCATAAGAAAGGGATGAGCCATCAAACATAATAGAAGAAAAACCACATTTCACTGCACGTTCTACAGTAGCGAAGGTGACACCATGATCAAGGTTTAAGCAAACTGGTACGCCTGCTAACATGGCTTTTTTCTTGATATACTCTGCGGTTGGATCTAAATCAATATATTGCAAATGAACCTCAGCCACATTAATAATCACTGGTGACTGATGATGTTGCGCGCTAGTCAACACAGCATCAATAAAGTTAGAATCAATGGCGTTGAATGCTCCGACAGCGAATTGATGCTGATTTGCGACAGCAAGCATCGATTTTAAGTTCAATAATCCCATATTATGCTCCTGATAAATACTGAGGGTAATCACTGCAAAGTAAATGAAGAGGGGGTTCATCTTCTTCAATTTGCGAAAAACGTCCCAATGGTGCTAAAAAGCGGTTATCGGTCAAATCGTCATTTGCCATAGACACTTCTCCCGCTAACACCACGCCGTCTTCAGCCCAAAAGCTGTGATATAACAACGGGGTTAAACAAATACTTTGTCCTGGTTTAAGTTTGACTAAGCCACCGGCGTTGACCGTAATTTGCTTACCATCGACGGCGACGTGAATATCAGAGGTTTCATCTAATAAATCGGTTTGTTCATCACGTCGATATAAACGGATCACTAAAGTGCCCCCTCCACGATTAATAATATCTTCCATTTTTTTCCAATGGTAATGCATCGGGGTGACTTGCCCCTCTTTTACCATCATAATTTTTTCCGCATAGGGTTTCTGATTGGTGGCGGATTGATTACGAATGGTGAATAAGGTCAAGCCACATTGAGCAAAATCATTTAAATTGAAATCCGTGACATCCCAGCCAAGGTGTGCATCGAGTACTTCTTGCTGTGCGACTAAATCGGCTTGTTGCCAATCTGCCAAGCCATACGCTGCAAATTCAGGTAAATAAAAACAATGACGTTGCATCAATGCCTTAAATTCGCCTAATACTTGGTTAATTTCAGAACGTTTCATCCTCTCTCCCCCTCTAGCGAAACCCCATCAATCTGCGGTCATTTGCGACGTTTTATTTCTCCAACGGCCATAGCCAAGCAGCACCACGTACCCCGCTGGAATCACCGTGCAGTGCTTTACGAATTGGCGTATGAAATTCTTTGCCAAAAATATAATCTGGCATCAATTTAGGTACATTGGTATAGAGTCGGTCCACATTACAGACCCCACCAGCGAAGACAATCACATCGGGATCGAGCATATTGACATAAGACGAAAGGGCTTTGGCGAGACGACGCTCATACGCTTGCAACGTTTGTTCTGCCAATGCATCGCCTTGCTCAGCTAAAGCCAGAATCTCATCTCCTTTTAAACGTTTACCCGAACGGCGCTCATAGTCATCACACAGCCCTGTGCCAGACACAAATTGCTCAATACAACCATGTTTACCGCAGTAGCAGGCCTTTTGTTGGGCAACCGCTTTTTCTTCCTCATCCATCCAGGGTAAAGGATTATGTCCCCATTCCCCTCCGATACCATTCCCACCATGATGCGGTTTGCCATTAATCACGATGCCCGAACCACAACCCGTGCCTAAAATCAACGCAAGCACCACCTCACAGCCCGCCCCTGCACCATCGGTGGCTTCCGAAACCGTCATGCAATTTGCATCATTGGCAATGCGGACTTCGCGTCCTAATAACACACAAAGATCTTTATCAAGTGGTTGACCATTTAACCACACGGAATTGGCATTTTTCACTTTATGACTGAAAGGCGAAATCGTACCAGGAATACCAAGCCCGACCGTACCAGTTTGTCCTGTAGCGTGTTCCGCATCATCAACTAATCCTTTAATTGCGGCTAATGTTGCTTCATAAGATCCTCTTGGCGTGGGTACCCGTTTTCTGAATAACTCTTTGCCTTCATCAGACAGGGCGATTACTTCAATTTTGGTGCCACCTAAATCGATACCAATACGCATAACTACCTCATCGTTTCCTATTTTGTTGCTTGATGAATATGATTTCTGCTCGAAATTATATATACTTAAAAAATAACCTGTTTAAGGAATGGATGTACGAATGCAACAAAATACTTCTCTTCTTGTCATTGATGATGATGTTCAAGTGTGTGAATTGCTGACCGATATTTTTGAGGAGCACGGCTATACGGTGACTACCGCTCAAACCGGTCAGCAAGCGTTAGCTTTGTTGCAATCGACACCGCACTTTTCATTAATTTTCCTTGATTTAATTCTACCCGATGTCAATGGATTAGTGCTTTTACAACGTCTAAAAAACCTGACTTCTGCCCCTGTAATTATGTTAAGCGGGTTAGATTCAGAGTCAGATATAGTCGTTGGCTTAGAAATGGGTGCCGATGACTATATTTCTAAACCTTTTTATCCTCGCGTTGTGGTGGCAAGAGCCAAAGTCGCATTACGTCGACATCAACCACAACCTTTTTCAACAAGCACCATACCGCAAGGCTTTCGCTTTCATCATTGGGTGCTTGATACTCAAAATCGTAAATTATATTCCCCACAAAAAGTGGATATTGAGCTGACACAAGGTGAATATACCTTATTACACGCGTTAGTATCGCATGCACAAAAAGTGCTTTCACGTGAAAAGCTACTTGAGCTTACTCACTCAGAAAGTTTAGAAATTTTCGACCGCACTATTGATGTCCTGATTATGCGGTTACGTAAAAAAATTGAGCCCAACCCCAAAGCCCCCACCTACATTCAAACTATTCGTGGCATGGGTTATTTATTTGCTGTTGCTGTCGAGCGTTGCTAAAACCTAGCTATTACACAGAATCTCCCCCTCCCAAAACAAGAGGGGAAGAAACAAAAGGCGTGAAATTATTTCACGGTCCAACCTTTATAATCTTTAATGTTATCGCGTGTAATTAAATGTACTGGGATTAACACAGGATCTTTCGGTGCGGGTTTGCCTTGTAAAATATCATAACCAATTTTTACCGCTTCAGCGGCCATCACTTGTGGATCTTGCGCTGGTGTACCGCGGAATAAGCTGTCTGGTAATTTTAAGGCTTCTTCACCATCTGGTGAACCATCCACCCCCATAATAAAGAACTCATTACGTTGTGCTTGTTTAGCCGCTAAATCTGCACCAATCGCGGTTGGATCATTGATCGCAAACACCGCATCAATTTTTGGATGGGCGATTAACAGAGATGTCATCACCTCTAATCCCCCTTCACGGCTACCTTTCGCGTTTTGGTTATGTGATAACACTTTGATATCATTATGTTTTGCAAATACATCTTGGCAACCTTGCACACGATCTTGTACCGCAGAAACTGGTGGACCGTTGATGATCACCACATTCCCTTTACCATTCAATTTATCCACGATAGTTTGACAGGCAATTTCACCCGCTTGATAGTTATTTGAGGTCACGGTGGCATCTGCACCATCCGCAGCCACGTCAACGGCTACCACGACAATGCCCGCTTTACGTGCGCGCTCTACTGCCGGTCCAATCCCTTTTGAGTCTGCTGCGTTAAGGATAATCATATCGGTTTTGGCTGCAATAAAGTTATCGATTTGTGCCACTTGTTGACCTAAATCGTAACCACTGGATACAGAGACAACATTTACTTTGTCGCCAGCAAGCTCTTTTGCTTTTAACTCCGCCCCTTTTGCAATTTGTACGAAGAATGGATTGGCCAAATCACCCACGGTCACACCGATTGATTTTAACTCTTTCGCTTGTGCAAAAGGTGCAATAGCTAACATTAAAGATACTGCTAATGTTTTTAATTTCATTATAACGTCTCCTATATTGGATGTTGTTTAAGCTGAACGGGTACGGTATTTGTCGATCAATACTGCCACAATGATGACCCCACCTTTAATAACGAGCTGCCAGAAATATGACACTCCCATTAAAGTCATACCATTATTTAAAGTGGCAATAATTAATGCACCGATGAGTGTCCCCGTAATAGTACCGATACCCCCCACGAAACTCGTGCCACCTAAAATAACAGCTGCAATTGCATCAAGTTCATAGCCTACCCCAAGATTACCATTGGCGCTATACAAACGTGATGCACTCATTACGCCACCTAAGCCAGATAATAATCCGCTAGCCGCGTAAACGAAAATTAACACTAAAGACACTTTGATCCCCGTTAAACGGGCCGCTTGTAGATTTCCTCCCACCGCATAAATATGGGTACCTAAGGTCGTACGACGTAAAATAAACCAACACACTGCAATGACGGCAAAGGCAATGATCACCAGCCAAGGCACTGAGCCAAGATAGCCATTGCCTATCCAGCTAAAGGAAATTTTAGAGTTGATCACAGTAGTACCATCTGCCACTAAATAGGCGGCACCACGCAATGCGGTATAGGTGCCCAGTGTCACAATGAAGGGCGGTAAGCCAGCATAGGCAACTAATAAACCGTTAAACACTCCCATGCCCAAACCAGCAAGCAACGCCAGTGGTACCGCAAATTCTGCTAGTGCGGGATTGAGTGAAGACACTAAACCAATCACCGCGGTAACCCCTAAAATTGAGCCAACAGAAAGGTCAATTCCCCCCGTCAAAATGACAAAGGTCATCCCAGCAGCAAGCACTATATTAATCGACGCTTGACGCGTAATATTCATCATATTCGCTTCGGTCATAAAGTTTGGTGCCACAAACGAAAATACGATTACAATAAGAATCAAGATGGGCAAAATCCCCATTGCTTGCATCGCATCGGCAATTGCCAATTTTTTAAAGCCCAGTTTAACCGGTTGTGTTGTTCCCATGGTTACTTCTCCTAACTAAGGTTCTTTTTATTTTTTCATTATGATTGTGCGCCACAAGCCAAGGCCATGATACGCTCTTGATTAATGTCATCGCCTT
Organism: Bisgaard Taxon 45; assembly: GCA_049888895.1. Classification (GTDB taxonomy): domain Bacteria; phylum Pseudomonadota; class Gammaproteobacteria; order Enterobacterales; family Pasteurellaceae; genus Pasteurella. The sequence continues at coordinate 21,772 of JBLUWJ010000010.1, forward strand.
CTAATTCACCCACTGTATAGCCCTCACGCATGACATAAACGCGATCGCTCATACCCACAATTTCAGGCAACTCACTGGAAATCATTAAAATCGCGACCCCTTTCTTCGCCATTTCAATCATCATGCGATAAATTTCACTTTTCGCACCGACATCCACTCCGCGCGTCGGTTCATCCATAATAAACAGTTTAGGTTCAATGGCAGCCCAACGTGATAACAAGACCTTTTGTTGATTACCACCCGATAAACCACTCACATTCACGCTTGCACTTGGCACACGCATTTTTAACCCTTCAATGGCGGCCAGTGTAGTTTGTTTACCTTTATTTTGGTCTATGACCAACATGGTCGCATCACGCTCTAAAGTCGCCATCGTGACATTTTTGAGAATATTGAGATCTAAAAACAAGCCTTCTTCTTTCCGATTTTCTGGTAATAAAGCGACATGATGGGCGATTGCCTCTCGTGGGGAAGAAAAACTGATTTCCCCACCACTCAAATAAATTTTACCTTGTGTGGCACGTTTGACACCAAACAGTAAATGCGCCAATTCGGAACGACCCGCCCCCACTAAACCGGACAAACCGACAATTTCCCCTGCTCGCACCACTAAAGAGGCACTTTTTAGCTTATGACCATCGGATAAGTTTTCGACCCGTAATACTTCCTCACCAACCGGGACTTTCTCTTTATTAAATAAGTCCGTTAACGGGCGCCCCACCATCATCTGCACGAGGGTCGCAGAATCTAAATTATCACGGCTTAACGAGCCCACATATTTACCATCTCGCAACACGCTCACTCGATCAGCCAGTTCATAAATCTCTGCCATCCGATGACTGATATAAATGATTGCCATTCCCTCATCACGTAATTTTTTGACTAAGGCAAACAGTCGTTCCGTTTCACGAGAAGATAACGCCGCAGTCGGCTCGTCCATCACGAGAATACGACTTTTTCGATATAAGGCACGAGCAATTTCCACTTGTTGTTGTTCTGCAATCGTTAATGAAGACACTTTTTGTGTGGCGAAGAACTGGGCGCCTAAACGATCGAGCACTTTCTGTGCCTCTTCCGCCATGGTTTTACGATCGAGCCCAAACAAAGTTTTGATCTCACAACCGAGGAAAATATTTTCTGCTACAGTTAAATTAGGTGAAAGATGAATTTCTTGATAAATCAAGGTGATACCTGCCTTAATGGCATCTTTTGGCGAGGAAATAGAAAAAGGTTCTCCATCAATTAAAATTTCACCCGCAGAAGACGTATAGGCCCCTGCAAGAATTTTCATTAAGGTACTTTTACCTGCCCCATTTTCGCCCATTAAGGCATGAATTTCGCCACGATAAATAGCTAAATCCACGTCTTGTAATGCATAAAAGGTACCAAAGCGTTTGGCAATACCTTTCATTTCCAAAAGAGGACGAACAGGGGGGGTTGAACTAACATGCTCCATCCGACAAATCCCTTGATAAAATAAACATAAGCGCATTTAACCATAACAATATGAACGGAAAATGTTGAATACCGTTCATAATTGTCACAATTGATAAGATTTTTTGAATTTGTGAAATTGATCACAAAAACTGACTTTAGCCTTTGATTTAAATCAAAATTTTCCTCGATATACTTCGAATCAGGTATGGAAAGCGTGTTTTGGCTTGACTAAATTAACGCAAATAAACCCGAGTGTAACACTCAACTATTGTCATCAAAGCAAGGAAGAAAAAAATGTTAGATCAACAAACACGTGACATAATTAAAGCCACCATTCCTGTTTTAGAACAGCACGGTACAACGATTACTAAAACCTTTTACCAAAATATGTTTAGTGCTCATCCTGAACTCTTAAACGTATTTAATAAAACAAATCAAAAACAAGGTCGCCAACCGATGGCTCTTGCGAGTACTGTTCTGGCTGCAGCCAAACATATTGATAATCTAGGGGCAATTCTTCCTCATGTCACACAAATCGGACATAAACATCGTGCTTTAGAAATCAAACCAGAACATTATCCGATTGTGGGAGAGAATTTATTGAAAGCGATTAAAGCCGTCTTAGGTGAGGCAGCGACACCTGAAATTATTGATGCTTGGCGCAAAGCCTATGGCGTGATTGCTGATGTGTTTATTCAGGTAGAACACACGATGTATGCCAATGCGGCATGGACAGGTTACCAATCCTTTAAGGTAGTCAATAAACGCACGGTTTCAGATCAAGTCGTTGAATTTACTGTCAAGCCTGATTTTCCCTTACCTCAGTTACAAGCTGGACAATATATTACCGTACGTGTGAAACCAGAAGGGGAAGAAAATACCGCCTGGCGCCATTATTCCCTCTGCTCAATTAATACCACGGAAGGCATTAAATTTGCTGTGAAACGTGAAGGAACGGGGAAATTAAAAGGGTTAGTCTCTCACTATTTACATGATCATGTCAAAATTGGCGATACCCTTGATCTCACTGCTCCTGCGGGGGATTTCCTACTAGAGCAAAACCACAAGCCATTGGTATTAATCAGTGGTGGGGTGGGGATAACACCGTTGCTCGCTATGCTCGAACAGCAAGTGCAAACGAATCCTCAACGTGAGATCCATTGGATCCATTCTTGTCGTCATGCAGACAATCATGCCTTCAAAAAAGAAGTCGATGCCTTACTCGCAAAAGCAGCCTATGCACAGCAACACGTTATTTATACTGCTCAGCAATCACGCATTGATTCTACTTTCATGCACCACTACTTGCCTAAAGATGCCCAAATCTATGTATGTGGTTCCCTGCCTTTCATGGAAGGGATGATTGAGTTATTGCAACAACAAGGTTGGTCAGAATCAGATATTCACTTTGAACCTTTTGGTCCCAAAATGAGTGTCGTTAGCGTTTAATATTTATTCAAACGACCTACGTAACAGTAGGTCGTTTCTGTTGCTATCTGCGATTCATAATTGTTCTGTATTTTTTCTTGATTCACCGTACAATATTGGCTGTATCATTCAAGCATCAAAATAAAGTGCGGTCCATTTATGCAACATTTCCCAAACGCCATCTTGCCCAAATCATACAGTGTTCGCTTTCGTCTCGTGATCTTTTTAATCACGGCTATTTTTCTGATTATCTTTATTAGTGGCACTGCCATTATTGGTTTAAATAGCACCTATAAGGCATTATCAAATTTACGCGACAGTTCATTAAACCAAATGTTCTCCTCCATGACTTTAGGGGTAAAAACCGCACAAATTTCTACTTATGCAAAACGTCTTACCCAAACAACGGGCGCCTTAGAATATCAAGAAGAATCCAAAACTTTGGCACATCATGCCGAGCAATTACAAATGCTGTTAAGCAAAGCGAAACTATCGACTCCGCAGGATCCACGCTTTTCCAACATTATCGCTCATATCGACTTACTAGAAAAAAGTGTACAAGATTTACTATTACAAACCCACCAACGTCATGTTGTGCTCAACACTAAAATCATCAGTGAATTGAATCAAGGGTTACTTCATATTCAACACCTCAAAAGACTGGAAAAAAATACGGCATTGCCTGAACAGATCCCCACAACCTTTTTAGCACAGCTCAATCGAATGGAAAAATTGATTGAAGATGCCATGAAAAGTAATTTCTCGACCAATATTTTTATCAATATAAAATCCCATTTTTTACTCTTGCCGAGCATTGATCACTTGACTGACCTTGATCAAGAGCTGAGTAAACTCAAGGCACTTTTCCCACAGATGATTGATAATGCCAAAACGCTCGAAAAAATTAATTTACGTGTCCAATTTCTCACTTTTCAAATCGACGCGCTCGTCCAACAAATCAATCAACAATATACACAACTGGCAAAAGAGCAGGTGGACAGTGTCGATATTGATTCAGAACAGATTCAACAACGCTTATTTACACTGATCTTATCGATCTTACTCTTTTCATTATTCACCATTTTATTGATAGTCATACTCGGGCACTATATTTATTCATTGATTGGTAAACGCTTATATTCCATTACCGATGCCTTAAAACGCTTATCGCAAGGTGACAAAAATGTCACTGTACCCCAACAGCAAACCCAAGATGAAATTGGTGATTTAGCGCGCAGTTTTGATATTTTCCATCAAAATGTGCTGACATTAGAACAAACCGACTCATTATTAAAAGAAAAAAGTGAATTGCTGGAACACACGTTCTTAGCTATGCGAGATGGTCTGGCGATTTTTGACAAACAGCTCAACTTAGTGTCTTACAATGCCCAATTTAACACCCTGTTAGGCGCTTTTTTTACCTACGCCCCACAACAAAGTTTGCATACCCTTGTGGACTATTTTAATCATCAACACGCCAAAGTCGCAGGTTGCGACCAACCCATTGACTTAGCGTTATTGAAAAAAATCCGTCAAGCAGAAGATTTTCTCGAAATTGATTATTTACAACAAGTGTTAGAATGGCGAGTAAGCCCATTAAAAGATGGTTTGGTCGCCTTTTTGATTGATCGCACCCAGCGCAAAAAGTTGGAAAACGAAATTGCACACAACCAAAAAATGCGGGCTATTGGTCACCTTACGGGTGGTATTGCTCATGATTTCAACAATTTTTTAGCTGTGATTATTGGTAATTTAGACTTAATTGATCCGGCAGGACTGGATGAACGTCAAGCCAAACGTTTACAGCGTGCTTTGAAAGCGGCAGAAAATAGTGCCACGCTCACACAGCGCCTGTTAGCTTATGCGCGTAAACAACCTTTACACCCGACGGCTTTAGATCTTAATCAATTGGTCATTGAATTTACTGATTTAATCAAACATACCCTTCCCCCAACGATTAGTCTTCAACTCGAATTAGGCGAATCGTTACCGTTAGTCTATATTGATAAAAACCAACTTGAAACCGCCTTAGTGAATTTAATTGTGAATGCGAAAGATGCACTCAATCATGAAGGGAATATTATTATTCGCAGTGCACAATTAAGGGTACAACGTGCCCATTGTCAAGAAGAGATGGTACAACTTTCCATTATCGACGACGGTTGTGGCATGGATGAGCAAACACAAAAACGGGTATTTGAACCCTTCTTCACCACCAAACAAAATGGTCGTGGAAGTGGCTTGGGCTTATCCATGGTGTATGGTTTTATCCGCCAGTCGAAAGGACGTGTACTGATTGAGTCCCAACCTGATCAAGGTACCGCTATTCATTTGCAATTGCCAATTGCACAACAAATACAAGATGTATCAGCGTTGACATCCCAACCTCGTCTGAGCTGTGATACAGCATACCAGATTCTGGTAGTAGAAGATAAAGCCAGTGTACGCGAGACCCTATCAGAACAATTACATGAAATGGGCTACCAACCCGTTTTATGCGAGTCAGGTGAACAAGCCCTTGCCTTATTAGAACAAGGCTTAACCATCGACTATTTACTCTCTGATATTATGCTATCAGGCAAATTGACGGGGGTTGATGTCGCAAAATGGGTAAAAACACACTTACCGCAAGTGAAGATCCTGTTGATGACAGGGCACACTGAGCAAAGAGAAAAAGCAGAACAATTCCCAGTCCTTGTCAAACCCTTTAAACAAGCAGAATTGCAACAAAAACTCACCGCACTTTAAACAGTACAGACATAAAAAAATCCACTTTTACAACAAAAGTGGATTTTTCTTACTCGATACCGAAAAGCGATTAGCCTTTTTTCGCCCCTTGCATATACAGCATTTCTAGCGCCAACGTTGCACCTGCTAAAGCGGTAATATCAGATTGGTCATAAGCTGGAGAGACTTCAACCAAATCCATACCCACAATATTCACCTCTTTCAAAGCACGTAAAATTTTCAGTGCTTTGTCTGTACTTAATCCACCACAGACTGGCGTGCCTGTGCCTGGTGCATACGCGGGATCTAAACAGTCAATATCAAACGTTAAGTAAACCGGTAAATCACCGATCACCTCTTTGATTTTTGCAACCGTAGTTTCCACGCTGTCATCATTGACTTGTGGCGCAGAAAGTACTGTAAATGGTAAGTTACGATCAAATTCAGTACGAATACCAATTTGTACCGAATGGGCTGCATCAATTAACCCTTCGTTTGGTGCATGATAAAACATGGTACCGTGATCATAACGACTGCCATTTTCATAGGTATCGGTGTGCGCATCAAAGTGAATCATTGCTAATTTACCAAAATGTTTGGCATGCGCACGCAATAAAGGTAAGGTAATGAAATGATCGCCGCCGAACGTTAAACAACGCTTACCCGCTTTTAATAAAGCGGTTGCGTGCGCTTCTAATTCTTCTACGAAATTTTGGTTATCACCGAATGAATAAACCAAATCGCCACAATCCACGATCTTCAAACGTTCACGCACATCAAAATCCCATGGAAAACGGCAGTGTTCCCACGCCAAATTCACCGAGGCGCGACGAATGGCTTCCGCGCCAAAACGCGTTCCTGCCCGGCCGGAAACAGAGGCATCAAATGGCACTCCCGTGATCACCCACTCCGCATCGGTGTCGACCGGGTTAAAGTGAACAGGTAAACGTAGAAAACCAAAATTATTTGAAACTAATGAAATATCTTCTTTATTGTTTAAGGTATTGTACATAGTGAATCCTGTTATTTTAAAGTGCGGTCAATTTTTTGAAAAACATACCGCACTTTTGCTGATTACTCGTCTTCTAAATAGGTATAACCATTCAAGCCCACTTCAAGTTCATTTAAGAACTGAATGGCCTCTGAGGCAGGTAGATTTGAATGCTCAATTTGTTCACGGTAGCGATCCAATAATTTTTTCGGATCGAGATAAACATATTCCAACATATCTGCCACCGTATTACCTTCATCGTAGTCCACAATGCAAGCCTGATCTTGTTCATGAACTAACACATCAACCGTACTGGTATCGCCAAATAAGTTATGCATATTCCCTAAGATTTCTTGATATGCCCCCACCATAAAAAAGCCTAATAGCGGTGGATTATCTTCTTCATAATGTGGCATTGGCATGGTGGTCGTAATACCATCCCCATCAATATAATGATCAATGGTGCCATCCGAATCACAGGTAATATCTAATAATACTGCACGACGGCTCACCGGTTGATTTAAATTGGAAATTGGACAGACCGGGAAAAGCTGGTCAATGCCCCATGCATCTGGCAAAGATTGGAATAGGGAAAAATTCACATACAACTTATCCGCAAAGCGTTCTTGTAATTCATCAATGATCGTACGATGAGAACGATGCTTCTCATTAAATAACTGCCCGACTTCATGACAAATATTCAAATACAGTTGCTCGGCCCAAGCTCGCTGTTCTAAATTCAGCAACCCAACATTGTATTGGTTGTGCACATCGGACAAATCAAATTGGCTTTCGTGGATCCAGCTACGTAACGACCGTTTTTCGCGTGAGGATTGAATATCCACCCAAGTTTCCCACATACTATGTAACACACTTGGTGCGTCTTTTGCTGGCGCTGCTAAAGTTTCAAATTTATAACGTTCTACACCAATTACATTCGAGACTAAAACAGCATGATGTGCTGTGACGCCGCGTCCTGATTCGGTGATAATAGTAGGATGGGGTAAACCATGCTCACGGCAGGCTTGACCAATACCCCACACAACCGTATCGGCATACTCATTTAAACCATAATTTACTGAGCAATCGGATTGTGTACGGTTACCTTCGTAATCCACCCCTAAGCCGCCACCCACATCAAAACATTGAATATTGACGCCTAATTTATGCAATTCGACATAAAAACGAGCACTCTCTCGCACGCCTGTCGCCACATCACGAATGTTGCCAAGCTGTGATCCTAAGTGGAAATGTAGTAGCTGTAAACAATCAAGACACTCATGTTCTTTTAACATCTGTACCAAAGACAAGACCTGTGATGCCGACAAACCAAATTTCGATTTCTCACCACCGGACGATTGCCACTTACCCGAGCCTTGCGAGGCCAACCGGGCACGAACCCCTAAACGCGGTTTCACCTTCAGTTTTGCCGCTTCTTCTAAAACTAACTGGATTTCAGACAGTTTCTCAATCACGAGATACACTTTGTGTCCAAGTTTTTCGCCCATTAGGGCAAAGCGAACATATTCCCGATCTTTATAGCCATTACAAACAATCACTGTTTGTGTGATCCCCGCATGCGCCAATACCGCCATCAACTCAGCTTTCGATCCTGCTTCCAAACCGAGCGGTTGACCCGAACTAATTAAGGATTCGACAATCCGTCGATGTTGATTGACTTTGATCGGGTAAACCAAGAAATAATTTCCCTCGTAACCAAAGTCTTCACGGGCTCGTTTAAAGGCTTGATTAATCGAGCGTAAACGGTGTTGAATAATTTGTGGAAAGCAAAAAAGTGTAGGTAAATGCGCGCTTTTTTCTCGTTGCACTTTTTCAGCTAACGCGGCTAAAGACACACGATTTTGTGGTTTATCAGGATCGGGACAAACAAAAATATCCCCTTTTTCATCTACGTTATAATAACGCATCCCCCAGTAATTGATGTTGCACACTTCACGTACGGTATTATCAGCAAACACCGATGAAGTGTCATCAGACGTTAACGTAACCTGTTCCAATGTCTTAGTTTACCTCTTAAAAAAGGAATCAAAAATTCAAGCGCCAATGCGCCATATTTTGTTTTTCTACCCAATAAAAAACACAGAAAAACGCTTGCAAGAATAAAGCAAAACAAAGGGAATAACTAGTTTTTTCTTACTACTTTTCCTCTTGGAATATCAACGATATTTATCTAAAAAACGATAGTATTTAGTGCCTACAAATAAGGTGGCTTTTTGCAGTAACTTACCACCATGTACGCTCGGCACTTTCAGTTGCTCAAACACATGTAAACGCTCATCATTACCTAAAATTGCCTCAGCAACAATGCGACCCGCTAATCCCGTTAACGCCACGCCATGCCCAGAGTAACCTTGTGCAAAGTAAATATTGGGTGCAATGCGACCAAAATGTGGATTCGAGTTCAATGTCATATCGATAGGACCGCCCCAGCCGTAATCAATCTTCACGTCTTCCAGCTGTGGAAACACGTGTAACATATTACAGCGCATCACGGTCATCATATCGAGCCCTGGACTGGCATCACTGCCAAATAACAATCGGTTATCCGCACTTAAACGATAATAATCTAAAAAATAATTGTTATCGCATACTGACATCCGATTACGAATTAAACTGTCTGCGACCGCATCACTTAATGGCTCAGTTGCGATGATAAAACTCTCCACTGGCAAAATCTTACGCGCAATCCCACGATGTAACTTTTTCGGTAGCACACGAATATAAGCATTGGTGGCTAATACTAAATCTTTGGCAATCACGGAGCTTTGATCGGTTTTCACTTTGACTTTTGCTTTACCAATACGGAGATCAATGGCAGGAGACTGCTCATAAATTTCCACACCTAAATCTAAACACGCTTTAGCTAGCCCTAAACAATAGTTAAGTGGGTGCAAATGACCAGAACTCGCATCAAACAATGCCCCCGTATAGATATCGCTACCGAGATTCTCAGCCAATTTGGCTTTATCCCACAATTGCATATGGGGGTAAGCAAAAAATTCACGGCAAGATTTTTCAATCGCAATTAAGTCATCCATACGGCGTGAATTTAAGGCTAACGTGGCATAGCCCCGATGCCAATCACACTGAATATGATATTTTTTAATTCGTTCTTCGATGATATCTAACGCTTCTAGCGACATCTGCCACAATTTGTGTGCGGTCTCAAACCCTACTGCATCAATGTAATCACCGATATCCTCTTCAAAGCCGTTAATGGCTTGCCCACCACTGCGCCCAGAAGCACCAAATCCCACGCGTGCACCTTCTAACACAATGACTTTTTTGCCTTGTTCGGCTAACTCAAGTGCGGTCGATAAACCAAAAAATCCCGCACCGATAATGCAGACATCGGCAGATTTTCGCTGTTGTAGAGAAGGAAGGGTGAAATGAAGATGACGAGAGTCAGAATAATAAGTTTTGATATGTTCTTGATGGGAAAAGGTTAACATAAAATCACTCGCTAATAAAACTAGCCGGCAGTTTACGCCTACTAGGAAATATGTCAATTTAATTCAATCGCTTTGTAAAGTTTGCTATACTCAGCGCGAAGTTGTTAAACTTAATATTCATGCGGATTCTTTCCCCAAAATCCGTTCATTTTTAACCGCACTTTATGTCTTTAGACATTGAGGGACTCAAAATTGAAAAGACTTTTTGCTAATGTCATCAAATCACTTGTCTTCACTTCCCTTTTCTTTTTTACTCATTCCGCCTTCGCAAACAAAAAGCTTTACGTGTACAACTGGACGGATTACATTCCTTCAAGTTTAATTGCTGATTTTACGAAAGAAACAGGTATTGAAGTCATCTACTCCACGTTTGAAAGTAATGAAGAAATGTATGCCAAACTTAAATTACTTTCTAAAAATAGCGGTTATGATCTGGTTTTTCCATCAAGCTATTACATCAACAAAATGGTCAAAGATGGCATGCTACAAAAATTGGATCATGCTAAATTAACCAATTTACATCAAATTCCGTCCCACTTACTGAATAAAGAATTTGATCCACAAAACCAATATTCCTTACCTTATATCTATGGACTGACGGGCATTGGTCTGAATGCAGAAGAAATTGATCCTGCCAAAATTACCAGCTGGGCAGATTTATGGAAACCTGAATATAAAGGTAAGGTGTTACTTACGAGTGACGCGCGTGAAGTGTTCCATATTGCCTTACTGTTAAATGGTAAATCCCCCAACACCACCAAAGAGCTTGAAATTAAACAAGCTTATGAAAAACTGGTCAAACTCATGCCAAATGTATTGGTCTTTAATTCAGACTCACCTGAAGTCCCTTATGTACAGGGTGAAGTTGCCTTAGGCATGATTTGGAATGGTTCTGCCTATTTAGGTAATAAAGAAAATCCAAACATTCAATTTATTTACCCAAAAGAAGGCGCGATTTTTTGGATGGATAACTACGCAATTCCGAAAAAAGCAAAAAATGTCGAAGGTGCATATCAGTTTATCGACTTCTTATTACGCCCTGAAAATGCCAAAATTGTGATTGAAAGAATGGGCTTCTCTATGCCAAACGAAGGGGTTAAAAAGCTACTTGATCCAGAAATAGTCAACAATCCTGTACTCTTCCCACCAGCAGAAGAAGTGGAAAAAGGCATTATGCAAGGTGATGTTGGCAGAGCGGTCGATATTTATGAAAAATACTGGAACAAGCTGAAAACGAATTAGTTGTTGTGCTTAATCAAAAGTGCGGTCAGAAATAGCAAATTTTTGACCGCACTTTTTTATATCGCTTTATTACCGCTCAGCTATTACACACCATACTTTTGACGATAACCCACTAAATCTTCAATCGTGACCACAGGGAAACCAAATTTTTTCGCAAAGGCAACGATTTCTGCGGCTCGTGCCATTGAGCCGTTATCATTGGTGATTTCACAAATGACACCCGCTTCTTTGTAACCCGCTAAACGGGCTAAATCCACAGAGGCTTCCGTATGACCACGGCGTTTTAACACACCACCTGTCATCGCACGTAATGGAAAAATATGCCCTGGACGGCTTAAATCACTTGGCTTGGCATTGTCAGCCACAGCGGCACGAATAGTGGTCACTCGATCAGTAGCGGAAACACCTGTCGACACGCCTTTGGCGGCCTCAATCGTCACGGTAAAGGCAGTCTTATTTACGCTGGTATTTTTAGTGACCATTGGTGGCAAATCAAGTTGTTGACAGAGCTCATCACTTAAACATAAACAAACAATACCACTACCATAACGAATTAACATCGCCATTTGCTCTACCGTAATAGTTTCAGCGGGGAAAATAAGATCGCCTTCGTTTTCACGGTCTTCATCGTCTAGCACTAAAACGCCCTTTCCCTGTTTGAAAGCATGAATTGCCGCAATCACGCGTTCTTCCGACTGACCAAAAGAAGATAAAATAGACTGATTCATAGTAAATTCCTTGAAATATAAAGATATTTAGATACCAGAATCAGGGCTGATGAGAAAATTATGTGGCTAAGAAAATCTTAAACAAACAAAAAATACAGGTTTTGCACACAAAACCTGCTTATTCTCTTTCATCCAGACTATACTGTCGGCTTTGGATTCTCACCAAATCTGCTGACTTTACTATCTCTTGTGACACGCAATAGTAAACGCTCGTGGGCTTATGTTATACATTTACCACCGGTAGGGAATTTCACCCTGCCCTGAGAATGCGCCAATAGTATAACGCAAACTTAATCTCGAAAAAATGTTTTTATTTGTAGCAAGATTACATACAATAGACAAAATTCTGCAAAATATGAGGCGATTATGCTAAATCCGAAAAAAATAGAGCAAGTTATACAACAAATTCAAGATTCGCTACCGCAAGGTCTTAAAGACTTGGGACAAGATGCGGAAGCAAAGCTCAAACAAACATTACAAGCCCAGTTGGCAAAACTGGATCTTGTCACACGCGAAGAGTTTGATGTACAAACACAAGTATTAATGCGGACACGAGAAAAATTAGTGGCATTAGAAAAGCGAGTTGATGAACTCCTTGCACAACAAAATAAAGCATAAAATACCGTCTGTTGCTGAAAAGTGCGATTTTCACTTTACCATTTCTGAATAAGAGGAAAGTATTATGTCCAATTTTGCCTACTTACAACAAAAGCGTAAGCAACTGAATTTAAAAGTTAATGAGATCTGTGCACAAGCTAATATTACACGAGCTTATTTCAATCAACTGGTAAGTGGAAAAATCAAAAACCCAAGTGCAACAAAACTCAGCGCCTTACACAAAGTGTTGCAGATCACTGAACCGAACAATAAGAAAGTCGGTGTGATTTTTGGCAAATTTTATCCGGTTCACACCGGTCACATTAATATGATCTATGAAGCGTTTAGTAAAGTAGATGAAATACATGTCATTGTCTGTAGTGATACCGAGCGTGATTTAAAACTCTTTTATGACAGTAAAATGAAACGTATGCCTACAGTGCAAGATCGCTTACGCTGGATGCAACAGATTTTTAAATACCAAAAAAACCAGATCTTTATTCACCACCTTGTTGAAGATGGTATTCCAAGCTATCCAAATGGCTGGGAAGCGTGGGCGTTACAAGTCAAAAATCTCTTTAACGAGAAACATTTCAATCCGACCGTGGTGTTCAGTAGTGAAGTACAAGATAAAGCACCTTATGAAAAGTACCTTGGCTTAGAAGTATCATTAGTGGATCCTGAACGTCGATTCTTTAACATTTCTGCTACCAAGATCCGCAACAACCCTTTCCATTATTGGAAGTTTATTCCAAAAGAAGTCCGCCCATTCTTTGCCAAGACGATTGCTATTTTAGGTGGGGAAAGCAGTGGGAAAACAGTATTAGTCAATAAATTAGCCACGGTCTTCAATACCACATCGGCTTGGGAATATGGTCGGGAATTTGTGTTTGAACAACTCGGTGGTGATGAACAAGCTATGCAATATTCCGATTATCCGCAAATGGCTTTGGGGCATCAACGCTATATTGATTATGCGGTACGTCATGCACATAAAATCGCAATCATTGATACCGATTTCATTACAACCCAAGCGTTTTGCATTCAATACGAAGGAAAAGCACATCCGTTCTTAGATTCCATGATCAAAGAGTATCCATTTGATGTCACAATTTTATTAAATAACAATACTAAATGGGTCGATGATGGCTTACGTAGTTTAGGTAATCATAAACAACGCCAACGTTTTCAACTCTTACTAAAAAAATTACTGGACAAATACAATGTGCCTTATATTGAAATTGAATCGCCAAGTTATTTAGAGCGTTATAATCAAGTCAAACAAATTGTCGAGAAAATCCTAAATGAAGAAGAAATCCCTAATTTAATTAATGATCACGGGGCCACATCCATTTTTGAGGAAGAAGAATGATTTTATTTGCCGGTGATCCACATGGACGTTTTGATCACCTTTACCCTTTCATCAAAGATAAACAGGATGTTGCTTTAATTATTTTAGGTGACTTACAACTCACTACTGTAGATGAATTAGAAAAACTCGCTCAACATTGTGATCTTTGGTTTATTCATGGCAATCATGACAGTAAAACAGTCGATGCGTTTGAATCCATTTGGGAAAGTGAATGGCAAGCACGTAACCTACATGGCAAAGTGACAGAAATTCAAGGTAAAAAAATTGCAGGATTAGGTGGTGTTTTTCGCGGACAAATATGGATGCCGCCCAATAAGCCCTTATTTTTTGATCCTATCCATTATTGCCAATACTGTTCACAAGAAAAAATATGGCGAGGCGGTGTACCATTACGCCACCGAACCTCTATCTTTCCCTCTGATATCGAAGCATTAGAACATCAAAAAGCCGATATTTTGATTTGCCATGAAGCCCCCCAACCGCACCCTAGCGGTTTTGCTGTGATCAATACGTTAGCACAAAAAATGCAAGTTAAGCATATTTTCCATGGCCATCACCATGAAAATTTTGATTACGACACGCTAAGTGAAGAGGCGTTTAAAATTACGAATGTTGGTTTTCGTAGCTTATGTAACATTGAGGGAGAATATTTACTGCTCGGTGTTGATGATCGGTAAAATGACAAGATCTGCATTCCCCTATTAAACATCAAAGAAACAGACCGCACTTATGCCTCTGAGAATCAAAAGAGAAAAGTGCGGTTTCTTTTTTCTCTTTTCTAGCTAACTCAGCACTATTCCAGTATTAGGATTATCTTCAAGGAAAAGTAAAATCTCTGTTTCATAAAAAGCGGAGAAAAAAGAAAACCCACTGATAAATATCAGTGGGTTTTATCTCGAGTATAAGTTAGAACAATCTAACCTAATTTAAGTTATTACTCCGCAGTTGCTTCTTCAGCAGCCACTTCTGGACGATCAACTAACTCAATGTATGCCATTGGCGCGTTATCACCAGTACGGAAACCACATTTCAAGATGCGAGTGTAACCACCTGCACGTTGAGCAAAACGTGGACCTAATTCATTGAATAATTTAGCAACAGTTTCAATGTTGCGAGTACGAGCAAAAGCTAAACGACGATTTGCAACGCTATCTACTTTTGCTAATGTAATTAACGGCTCAACTACACGACGTAATTCTTTAGCTTTTGGCAACGTAGTCTTGATAATTTCGTGACTAACTAAAGAGCTTGCCATATTACGGAACATCGCTTGGCGATGGCTACTATTACGGTTTAGTTGACGACCACTCTTACGATGGCGCATGACCTTATCCTTCTCAGAAAAATCTTTAACCTATGACCAAACTAGTCTTCAGCAATACTTGCTGGTGGCCAATTTTCAAGGCGCATACCTAGTGATAAGCCGCGCGAAGCAAGAACGTCTTTAATTTCAGTAAGTGATTTCTTACCAAGATTAGGCGTTTTTAATAACTCAACTTCAGTACGCTGTACTAAATCACCGATATAGTGAATTGTTTCTGCTTTCAAACAGTTAGCAGAACGAACTGTCAACTCTAAGTCATCAACAGGACGCAACAGAATTGGATCGAATTCTGGTTTTTCTTCCTTAACTTCTGGTTGACGAACATCACGCAAATCAACGAACGCATCTAGTTGCTCTGCTAAAATTGTTGCTGCACGACGAATTGCTTCTTCTGGATCAATAGTGCCGTTAGTTTCTAACTCAATCACTAATTTATCTAAGTCAGTACGTTGTTCAACACGTGCTGCTTCAACATTGTAAGCAATACGGTCTACTGGACTGTAACAAGCATCTACTAATAGACGACCAATTGGTCTTTCTTCATCTTGAGCATGCACACGCGCTGATGCGGGTACATAACCTCTACCACGTTGAACGCGAATACGCATATTAATTGATGCGCTTTCGTCAGTCAAATGGCAAATAACGTGCTCAGGATTAACGATTTCAACATCTCCATCATGGGTGATGTCAGCTGCAACAACAGGGCCAATTCCAGATTTGTTTAATGTCAGAAATACATCATCTTTATTCTGAACTTTAACCGCTAGGCCTTTTAAGTTTAGAAGTACTTCAAGAATATCTTCCTGAACCCCTTCTTTACTGCTGTATTCGTGCAATACGCCATCAATTTCTACTTCAGTTACAGCACAACCTGGCATTGAAGATAGAAGAATACGACGCAATGCATTACCTAAAGTGTGGCCGAATCCACGCTCTAACGGTTCTAAGATCACTTTAGCATGAGTTGAGCTAATTTGCTCAATATCAACTAAGCGTGGCTTTAAAAATTCTGTAACAGAACCCTGCATTTTATCCTCTCTTTGCTTCTAAGCTTTAACTATTATTTAGAGTAAAGCTCAACGATCAGATGTTCGTTAATGTCTGCTGATAAATCAGAACGTTCAGGAACACGTTTGAACACACCTTCCATTTTAGCAGCATCAACTTCTAACCAAGTTGGTTTTTCTCTTTGTTCTGCTAATTCTAATGATGCTTTAATACGTGCTTGTTTTTTAGATTTCTCACGAACAGCAACTACATCATTAACTGAAACTTGGAATGATGGGATATTAACAACACGACCATTTACAACAATCGCTTTGTGACTCACCAACTGGCGAGCTTCAGCACGAGTTGCAGCAAAGCCCATGCGATAAACAACGTTATCCAATCTACCTTCCAATAATACTAGTAAGTTTTCACCAGTATTACCTTTTAAGCGGTTTGCTTCTTTATAATAATTACGGAATTGACGTTCTAAGATACCGTAAATACGACGAACTTTTTGTTTTTCACGTAATTGACTACCATAGTCAGATAAACGCGGTTTACGAGCACCGTGTTGACCTGGTGCGGTATCAATTTTACATTTTGATTCAATCGCGCGCACACCTGACTTAAGGAATAAGTCAGTGCCTTCACGACGGCTTAGCTTGAGCTTAGGACCCAAATATCTTGCCATTTTCTTTCTCCAACTATCCTATGACGCCATTAAACACGACGTTTTTTCGGTGGACGACAACCGTTATGAGGAATCGGAGTCACATCAGTAATATTCGTAATACGGAAACCCGCTGCATTTAATGCACGAATAGTAGACTCACGACCAGGACCAGGTCCTTTCACCATAACTTCCAAGTTCTTTAAGCCGAATTCTTTTACAACTTCAGCACAACGTTCAGCAGCAACTTGTGCGGCAAACGGGGTAGATTTACGAGAACCACGGAAACCTGAACCACCTGCTGTTGCCCATGCAAGAGCATTGCCTTGGCGGTCAGTAATAGTAACGATTGTATTATTGAAAGATGCGTGGATATGTGCTACGCCATCTACAACTTGTTTTTTTACACGTTTACGTGCACGAACTGGTGTTTTAGCCATTTTACCTTACCCCGACTTATTTCTTGATCGGCTTACGAGGACCCTTACGGGTACGCGCATTAGTTTTAGTACGTTGACCACGTACCGGTAAACCACGACGATGACGTAAACCACGATAACAACCTAAGTCTAATAGACGTTTGATGTTTAGTGTTACTTCACGACGCAAGTCACCTTCAACGGTAAATTTACCAACTTCGTCACGCAGTTTATCAATCTGCTCTTCAGACAATTCGCTGATCTTAACATCTTCGGCAATACCTGTTGCGGCACAAATTGCTTGTGCGCGAGTTTTACCGATACCATAAATTGCAGTTAAAGCGATTACAGTGTGTTTATGATCAGGAATGTTAATGCCTGCAATACGGGCCACTATGCACTCCTATTATTTTAACTAAGTTGACACTTTGATCTTGAAAAGCCCGTTTTCAGGATACTCAAACAAAGTGCCAAGGACATAAATGAGCTGAGCAGTATAACTGCTCAACTGGTTCTTTGCAAGAAAAAATATCAATTAACCTTGACGTTGTTTATGTTTAGGGTCGCTACAAAGTACACGAACGACACCTTCACGTTTCACAATTTTACAGTTACGACATAATTTCTTCACGGAAGCACGAACTTTCATTGCTTATCCCTTTTATTTAATGGACAGATTACTGTCCGAAACCTTTAAGGTTTGCTTTCTTCAGCGCAGATTCATATTTTGTCGACATCAAATGACTTTGAACCTGAGCGATGAAATCCATAATTACTACGACAACAATCAGAAGAGAGGTTCCACCAAAGTAGAACTGCACATTCCATGCTGATGTCATCACGTAAGGAACCAAACACACGAATGTAATATACAAGCCACCAATTAAGGTTAAGCGAGTCATGATTTTATCAATATAACGTGATGTTTGTTCACCTGGTCTAATTCCTGGTATAAATGCACCAGATTTTTTCAAATTATCCGCTGTATCACGAGGATTATATTGCATTGCGGTATAGAAAAAACTAAAGAAAATGATCGCTACGGCATAAACAAGCAAATAAAGTGGTTGACCTGGATGCAATAACATTGATAGATCTGTTAACCATTCTAAGCTCGATCCCTCACCAAGCCACTGCGCTAATGTTGCAGGGAATAAAATAATACTTGATGCGAAAATTGCTGGAATCACACCCGCCATATTCACTTTTAATGGTAAGTGCGTTGAATGTCCACCTAAAATCTGACGACCTTGTTGGCGCTTAGCATATTCAACTTTAATTCTTCTCTGCCCTCTTTCAACAAAGACGACAAAATATGTGACAGCAAATACAATAACGGCGATCAATAAGAGAACTAATAGATGCATTTGACCTTGGCGAGTTTGCTCAATTGTTTGCCCAATCGCAGATGGTAAACCTGCAACAATACCCGCAAAAATAATCAAAGAGATACCATTACCAATACCACGTTCTGTAATTTGCTCACCTAACCACATTAAGAACATTGTTCCTGTGACAAGGCTAATAACTGCAGCAAAATAGAAACTAAATCCTACGTTAGGTACAAGTCCAGGTAGCATATTAGGTAAGCCTGTTGAAATACCAACCGCCTGTAATGTTGCAAGGACTAACGTTGAATAACGCGTGTATTTACTGATTTTACGACGTCCAGCCTCACCCTCTTTTTTTAGTTCTGCAAGTGCAGGATGAACCGTAGTCAATAATTGGATGATAATCGATGCTGAAATATACGGCATGATACCTAACGCAAAAATTGACGCACGGCTCAATGCACCACCAGAGAACATGTTAAACATATCAATGATGGTGCCTTTTTGTTGTTCAATTAATTGAGCTAACACGGCCGCATCAATACCAGGAACCGGAATGAAAGAACCAATACGGAACACAATTAGTGCGCCTAATACAAATAATAATCTGCTTTTAAGTTCACCTGTACCGCTTTGAGTACTTCTACTTTGATAACCTGGTTGCTTAGCCATTTATTTATTATTCCTCAACTGAACCGCCAGCAGCTTCAATTGCTGCTTTAGCTCCTTTAGTTACGCGTAAACCACGAACAACTACTGCACCTTTTACTTCACCTGCCAAAATAACTTTAGCAAATTGAATGTCTTTAGTTAGAATGTTCGCTGCTTTTAATGATTCTAAAGTGACTACGCCACCTTCCACTTTGGCTAAATCATTCAAACGAACTTCTGCAGTTACTGCAGCTTTCATTGAAGTAAAACCAAATTTTGGTAAACGACGATATAAAGGCATCTGACCACCCTCGAAACCGCGACGAACACCGCCACCAGTACGAGATTTTTGACCTTTGTGACCACGACCACCTGTTTTACCTAAACCAGAACCAATACCGCGACCTAAACGTTTAGCACTATGCTTAGCGCCTTCAGCTGGTGATAGAGTATTTAAACGCATTCTATTACTCCTCCACTTTAACCATGTATGAAACTTGGTTAATCATACCACGTACTGCTGGAGTATCGATTAACTCAACAGTATGATGCATATGGCGAAGACCAAGACCACGCAATGTAGCCTTATGCTTCGGTAAACGAGCAATCGAACTACGAACTTGAGTTACTTTAATAGTTTTAGCCATTATCAATTACCCCAAGATTTCATCAACGGTTTTGCCACGTTTTGCAGCAACCATTTCTGGTGATTTCATATTTGCTAGTGCATCAATAGTTGCACGAACAACGTTAATTGGGTTGGTTGAACCATAAGCTTTAGAAAGAACGTTACGAACACCTGCCACTTCTAATACTGCACGCATTGCACCACCTGCGATGATACCTGTACCCTCACTAGCTGGTTGCATAAATACGCGAGAACCCGTATGTGCACCTTTAATTGGATGTTGTAATGTACCTTCATTTAAAGCTACATTGATCATATTGCGACGTGCTTTTTCCATCGCTTTTTGGATCGCTGCCGGAACTTCGCGCGCTTTACCATAACCAAAACCTACGCGACCGTTACCATCACCTACTACAGTTAATGCAGTAAAGCTCATAATACGACCACCTTTAACAGTTTTTGATACACGGTTTACCGCGATTAGCTTCTCTTGCAGTTCACCAGCTTGTTTTTCGATGTTTGCCATCTCAAATTACCTCTATTAGAACTGTAGACCAGCTTCACGGGCTGCATCCGCTAAAGTTTGGACACGACCATGATATTTAAAACCAGAACGATCAAAAGCAACGTCTTTAACGCCTTTTGCTAATGCTCTTTCTGCAACAACTTTACCAACTACTGCTGCTGCATCTTTATTTCCGGTATATTTCACTTGCTCACTAATTACTTTTTCAACAGTTGAAGCAGCGGCAAGAACTTCTGAACCGTTCGGTGCAATCACTTGTGCATAGATATGACGTGGAGTGCGGTGAATAACTAAACGCGTTACACCCTGCTCTCTCATCATATGACGTGCACGAGTTGCACGACGGATACGAGCTGATTTCTTATCCATAGTGTTACCTTAATTATTTTTTCTTAGCCTCTTTGATACGTACCACTTCATCAGCGTAACGTACCCCTTTACCTTTATAAGGCTCAGGACGGCGATAAGCACGAATATCTGCAGCAACTTGACCGATTAGCTGCTTGTCTGCACCTTTCAACACGATTTCGGTTTGAGATGGACATTCAGCTGTAATACCTGCTGGTAAAGCGTGCTCCACAGGGTGAGAGAAACCTAAACTTAAAGCAACTGCATTGCCTTTAATTTGTGCTCTGTAACCTACACCCACCAATTGTAACTTCTTAGTGAAGCCTTCAGTAACACCGATAACCATTGCGTTAACTAATGCACGTGCAGTTCCTGCTTGCGCATCTGCTCCAACAATGCCTTCACGTGGAGAAAAAGTTAATTCGTTATTATCTTGTTTAACTTCGACTGCGTTATGAATGGTACGAGATAACTCGCCATTTTTTCCTTTAACTGTTAGTAGCTGACCGTCAAGTTTTACCTCAACGCCGGCAGGAATACTAACAGGTGCTTTTGCAACACGAGACATTTTCCTACCTCTCTATTAAGCTACGTAACAGATAATCTCACCGCCTAAACCCGCTTGACGAGCGGCACGGTCAGTCATCACACCTTTAGATGTAGACACCACTGCAACACCTAAACCACCCATTACTTTTGGTAACTCGTCTTTACGTTTATAAATACGTAGACCTGGGCGGCTAACACGTTGAATGCTTTCTACAACTGGTTTGCCTTGGAAATATTTTAAAGTAATTTCCAATTCTGGTTTAACACCATCTAAAACTTTAACGCTTTCAATATAACCTTCTTCAGCTAATACATTGGCAATCGCCACTTTTAGCTTGGATGAAGGCATACTGATCGCAACTTTGTTCGCAGCTTGACCGTTGCGAATGCGAGTCAACATATCTGCGATTGGATCTTGCATACTCATTGTATTTTTACTCCGATTCCAAAATAAAGTGGTAAATTACCAACTAGCTTTCTTAAGGCCTGGGATTTCACCGCGCATCGCAGCTTCACGCACCTTAATACGGCTTAAACCAAACTTACGAAGCACACCATGTGGGCGTCCAGTTTGGCGGCAACGGTTACGCTGACGGCTTGGGCTAGAATCACGTGGTAAAGTTTGTAGCTTTAACACAGCATTCCAACGGTCTTCGTCAGAGGCATTTACATCAGAAATGATCTGTTTTAATTCAACACGTTTTGCGTAGAATTTCTCAGCGAGTTTTACACGTTTTACATCACGTGCTTTCATTGATTGTTTAGCCATGATAACCTGCCTTATTTACGGAATGGGAAATTAAAGGCAGCAAGTAGTGCTTGACCTTCTTCATCACTTTTCGCTGTCGTAGTGATAGTAATATCTAAACCACGCACACGATCCACTTTATCATAATCGATTTCAGGGAAGATGATTTGCTCACGCACACCCATGCTGTAATTACCACGACCATCAAATGATTTCGCGCTTAAACCGCGGAAGTCACGAATACGTGGAACAGCAATTGTAATTAAACGTTCAAAGAACTCCCACATACGCTCACCGCGTAGTGTTACTTTACAACCGATTGGATATCCCTGACGGATTTTAAAGCCTGCAACAGATTTGCGAGCTTTTGTAATCAAAGGTTTCTGACCGCTAATTGCTGCTAAATCCGCTACTGCGTTATCTAGCAATTTCTTATCGGTCAATGCTTCACCCACACCCATATTTAGGGTTATCTTTTCGATTCGTGGGACTTGCATGACAGATTTGTAGTTGAATTTGTCTTTCAATTCATTCACTACTTGATCTCTGTAGTAATCATGCAGTTTCGCCATCGCATTACTCCAGTTTGTTAAATGATTTCATTGTTAGACTTGAAGAAACGTACTTTTTTGCCGTCTTCAAATCTAAAACCTACACGGTCAGCTTTATTTGTTTTCGGGTTAAAGATAGCAACGTTTGATGCTTCAATTGCCGCTTCTTTCTTCACTAAACCACCTTCTTTGCCTAATGCAGGCACTGGTTTTTCATGTTTAGTGATGATGTTTACACCTTCAACAATCACTTTACCATTTGGTAACACTTGAGTTACCTTGCCACGCTTGCCTTTGCTTTTGCCAGCAAGCACGATTACTTCATCGTTTTGACGAATTTTTGCAGCCATTTGTCACTTCTCCCTTACAGTACTTCTGGCGCTAAAGAGATGATTTTCATAAACTTCTCTGAACGAAGTTCACGAGTCACCGGTCCAAAAATACGAGTACCGATTGGTTGCTCTGTGTTATTGTTTAAAATCACACAAGCATTACCATCGAAGCGAATGACTGATCCATCTGGGCGACGAACACCCTTCTTGGTGCGCACAACAACTGCTTTTAATACATCACCTTTTTTCACTTTACCGCGAGGAATTGCTTCTTTCACAGTAATTTTGATGATATCACCAATAGCAGCGTAACGACGGTGCGATCCACCTAGAACCTTGATACACATTACACTGCGAGCGCCTGAGTTATCAGCAACGTCCAGCATAGTCTGTTCTTGGATCATCTTAGTACTCCGCTAAAATTAATAAAACCCTTTCGGGACGAATCTATCTGTACATACACAGATAGGACGTGGATTCTATCACAATAAACAATACGAAAGCAACATAATGTGCGGTAAAAAAGAGAAAGATTTTTAATCAATCTTTGCTTACTCACACATCCTCCACTTGCTCTTTTTTATGAACAAAAAAGCCAAAGGTTAATCCCCTTGGCTTTTTGATTTTTATATTGAGCTGATATTAAGCAATTACTGCTTTTTCAACTACACGAACTAAAGTCCATGATTTCGTTTTAGAGAGTGGACGACACTCTTTAATTTCAACGACATCACCTAATTTAGCTTCGTTGTTCTCGTCATGCACATGTAGCTTAGTTGTGCGACGGATAAACTTACCGTAAAGTGGGTGTTTAACCTTGCGTTCAATCGCAACAACGAACGATTTGTCCATTTTGTCGCTTACAACTTTACCTTGCACGCTACGAATTTTATCAGTCATTACTCACCCGCCTTTTCGGTTAATACAGTTTTTACTTGTGCAATACTACGACGCACTTGTTTTAACTGATGGGTTTGTTGAAGCTGACCGGTGGCTGCTTGCATACGCAATTTGAATTGTTCACCTAAAAGGTTCACTAACTCAGCATTCAGCTCTTCAACATTTTTGTTACGTAGTTCTTGAGCTTTCATTACATCACCGTCTTAGTTACGAAAGTGGTCTTGATTGGCAATTTCGCCGCTGCTAATGCAAATGCGTTTCTTGCGATCTCTTCAGACACACCATCCATTTCATATAGTACTTTACCCGGTTGGATTAAGGCTACCCAGTACTCAACGTTACCTTTACCTTTACCCATACGGACTTCTAATGGTTTCTCAGTAATTGGTTTATCTGGGAATACACGGATCCAGATTTTACCTTGACGTTTAACCGCACGTGTCATCGCACGACGTGCTGCCTCAATTTGGCGAGCTGTTAAACGACCACGGCCAACTGCTTTCAAACCAAAGGTACCGAAGCTAACTTCTGTACCTGCTGCAATACCACGGTTACGACCTTTGTGGACTTTGCGGAATTTTGTACGTTTTGGTTGCAACATCTAGCGATTCTCCTTACTTACGACCTTTGCCGCGTGGAGCCTTTTTAGGCTTGTCAGCAGGTTGTTGTTCTGGTTGCGCAATTGCAGCCATTCCACCGAGGATTTCACCTTTGAAGATCCATACTTTAATACCGATTACACCGTATGTAGTATGGGCTTCAGCAGTGTTATAGTCGATGTCCGCACGTAATGTATGTAGAGGTACACGACCTTCACGATACCATTCTGAACGTGCAATTTCTGCACCACCTAAACGACCGCTTACTTCAACTTTGATACCCTTAGCACCTAAACGCATTGCGTTTTGTACTGCACGTTTCATCGCACGACGGAACATGACACGACGTTCTAATTGAGAAGCGATGCTGTCTGCAACTAATTTTGCATCTAATTCAGGTTTTTTCACTTCAGCAATGTTGATTTGAGCTGGAACGCCTGCGATAGCCGCAACTGCGTTACGTAATTTTTCAACATCTTCGCCTTTCTTACCGATAACGATACCTGGACGAGCTGTGTGAATTGTAACACGGATGCTTTTCGCTGGACGCTCAATAGTGATGCGTGAAACTGAAGCATTCGCTAATTCTTTATTCAAGAATTTACGTACGTTGAAATCGCCTTCTAAATTATCAGCGAAATCTTGTGTATTCGCAAACCAAGTAGAGCTCCAAGGCTTAACAATACCTAGGCGAATACCATGTGGATGTACTTTTTGACCCATTGCTATTCCTCTACTTATTAACGATCTGACACAACCACAGTAATGTGGCTAGTACGTTTTAAAATACGATCTGCACGACCTTTAGCACGTGGCATAACACGTTTCATGCTAGGACCTTCATCTACGAAAATCTTCGCTACTTTAAGATCATCGATATCTGCACCGTCATTGTGCTCTGCGTTAGCAATTGCTGATTCAAGCACTTTCTTCACTAAAGCTGCTGCTTTTTTGTTAGTGAAAGTCAAGATTTCTAATGCGGCCGCAACTTTCTTACCACGGATTAAATCCGCAACTAAGCGAGCTTTTTGCGCTGAAGTGCGAGCGTAACGATGTTTTGCAATAGTTTCCATCTTTTACCCCTTACTTCTTAGCTTTCTTATCCGCAGCGTGACCGCGGTAAGTACGAGTCGGTGCAAATTCACCTAATTTATGACCGATCATTTCATCCGATACATAAACAGGAACGTGCTGACGACCATTATGGACTGCGATGGTCAATCCGATCATTGACGGAATGATCATTGAACGACGGGACCAAGTTTTAATTGGTTTTTTATCCCCGCTTTCCACCGCCTTCTCTACCTTCTTCAACAAGTGTAGGTCAAGGAAAGGACCCTTCTTGAGAGAACGTGGCATGGCTAATCCTCTTTATTAATTAATATTATTTACCACGACGACGTACGATGAATTTATCAGTACGTTTGTTATGGCGAGTTTTCTTACCTTTAGTTTGAACGCCCCAAGGTGTGACTGGGTGTTTACCAAAGTTACGACCTTCACCACCACCGTGTGGGTGATCTACTGGGTTCATTGCTGTACCACGAACTGTTGGGCGAATGCCTCTCCAGCGGTTAGCACCTGCTTTACCCAATACGCGAAGCATGTGTTCTGAGTTACCAACTTCACCAATGGTCGCTGTACACTCAGCTAATACTTTACGCATTTCGCCTGAACGAAGACGTAAAGTCACATAGTTACCTTCACGAGCGATAATTTGTACATAAGCACCAGCAGAACGAGCGATTTGACCGCCTTTACCTGGTTTTAATTCAACGTTATGTACAGTCGAACCAACTGGGATATTACGCATTGGTAACGCGTTACCTACTTTAATTGGCGCATTCGCTCCAGATTGGATTGTATCGCCTGCAGATAGACCTTTAGGTGCTAAGATATAACGGCGTTCGCCATCTTTATAAAGCACTAAAGCAATATTTGCAGAACGGTTAGGGTCATATTCAAGACGCTCAACAACCGCTGGAATATCTAACTTGTTACGTTTGAAATCGATTAAACGGTAATGTTGTTTATGACCACCACCAATATGGCGAGTAGTAATACGTCCGAAATTGTTACGACCACCTGTTTTAGATTTTGTATCTAAAAGTGGTGCGTAAGGTTTACCCTTGTGTAATTCAGGGTTCACGATTTTAACAACGTGACGACGACCAGCGGAGGTCGGCTTACATTTAACGATAGCCATTATCTTCTACTCCTCCGAATTACTCTGCACCTTCAACAAAGTCAAGTGATTGACCTTCTTGAAGAGTTACATAAGCTTTTTTCCAGTCACTGCGACGTCCCATTCTTGCACCATGACGTTTTGTTTTACCTTTCACGACAACGGTACGAACAGAATCCACTTTCACTTCAAATAATTGCTCAACAGCGTTAGCAATTTCAACTTTATTTGCATCTAAAGCCACTTTGAAAACGATTGTGTTAGACTTCTCAGCGTTATTTGTTGCTTTTTCAGAGACATGTGGTGCTTTTAACACTTTTAGCAAACGTTCTTGTTGAATCATGCTAACATCTCCTCAATTTGTTTCACAGCATCTACAGTGACAACCACTTTATCGAATGCGATTAAGCTGACTGGATCGATACCTTGCACATCACGTACATCAACTTTGTAAAGGTTACGTGCGGCTAAGAATAGATTTTCATCTAAGCTTGCTGTGATAATTAACACATCTTCAAGTGCTAATTCTTTTAATTTTTGTACTAAAACTTTCGTTTTTGGCGCGTCAACTTCGAACTTATCAACAACCACTAAACGGTCTTGACGTACAAGTTCAGAAAGAATGCTTTTGATTGCACCACGGTACATTTTCTTGTTCACTTTTTGGCTGTGATCTTGTGGTTTCGCTGCGAAAGTGACACCACCTGAACGCCAAATTGGTGATTTGATATCACCTGAACGAGCACGACCTGTACCTTTTTGACGCCAAGGTTTTTTACCTGAACCAGACACTTCAGCACGAGTTTTTTGTGCACGAGAACCTTGACGGGCACCTGCTGCATACGCAACAACAACTTGGTGAATCAATGCTTCGTTGAACTCACGTCCGAAGGTAGTTTCAGAAACAGTTAGTGCGTTTGCACCTACAACTTGTAATTCCATCTCTATCTCCTGACTTATGCTTTAACTGCTGGTTTAACGATAACATCACCATTAGTTGCGCCTGGAACAGCACCTTTCACTAATAGTAATTTACGCTCAGCATCAACACGAACAACTTCAAGTGATTGAACGGTTACACGCTCATTACCTAAGTGTCCTGCCATTTTTTTACCTTTAAACACACGACCCGGCGTTTGGTTTTGACCAATCGAACCAAGTACACGATGTGATAAAGAGTTACCATGAGTTGCATCTTGAGTACGGAAGTTCCAGCGTTTAACACCGCCAGCAAAACCTTTACCTTTAGATGTACCAGTAACATCCACTTTTTTAACATCAGCGAAGATGTCAACATTAATTTCTTGACCTAAAGTGAATTCTTCACCTTCAGTAGTACGAAATTCCCATAAACCGCGACCAGCTTCAACACCTGCTTTCACGAAATGACCCGCTTCTGGCTTCGTTACACGACTTGCTTTTTTAGAGCCAGTAGTAACTTGAATTGCAGAATAGCCATCTGTTTCTACAGTTTTAACTTGAGTCACACGGTTGGCTTCAATTTCGATAACGGTAACTGGAATTGAAACGCCATCTTCATTGAAGATACGAGTCATACCAACTTTACGACCGACTAAACCAATCATTGTAATAACCTCTTAATTAACCTAGGCTAATCTGCACGTCAACGCCGGCAGCTAGATCTAAACGCATTAATGCATCAACAGTTTTTTCTGTTGGCTCAACAATATCAACCAAACGTTTGTGAGTACGAATTTCGTATTGATCACGTGCGTCTTTGTTCACGTGTGGAGAAATCAACACAGTGAAACGCTCTTTACGAGTTGGTAACGGAATTGGACCACGAACTTGTGCACCAGTACGTTTAGCTGTTTCTACGATCTCCGCAGTAGATTGATCAATCAAACGATGATCAAATGCTTTTAAGCGGATACGGATTCTTTGGTTCTGCATTAGACCAGAGCTCCAATCAAAATTTAGCTAATAAAAAACTAACACCGACACTTTTCTTACTTCTTAAAACGAAAAGGGGTGCAAGTTGACCTGTTTATAGTTTCCCAATTGGAAACATTTTACGTATTACCTATCGTAATACTCGTTTAATAAATGATTACATTAAACGGCTTTCGGTGAGAAAGCCCGCGAATTCTACTAAAAACCACCGCACTTTGCAAGTCTTTTTGACAACTAAATTGAATAAATGCAATTGATAGGTTGGTGAATATTTAGCTAACACGGATTTTACGCTATAATTTTTCCCCTCTCTGCTTAATACATCAATCATCTATGTTTTGGCCAACGCAATTTAATAGCAAAGTGCGGTATGTTTTACATAAAAAATTACGTCAGACTCACCGTATTTCTCGTAAAAGTTTAGAATTTAGCGCACTCCTGATCGGTGCCGCTTTAGTCGCCCTTTTCTCTCTTGGTTTTGCTAAATTAGCAGATCTCGGGTTAGAGTGGAATGCACATTGGAGTGCCCAGTATCCTCTCGCCGTCTGGTTTGTGTTGCCATTAGGTTTGGCGTTGCTTGCTTGGTTTACCGCTAAATACACCCCTTATGTTGCAGGCAGTGGGATTCCACAAGTCATCGCGGCGATCAGCTTGCCACATGGCAATAATAAAAGCCGTTTGGTCGCCTTTTGGCAAACCCTTTGGAAAATCCCGCTTACCTTTTTGGCCATGTTGATTGGTGCCTCTGTGGGACGTGAAGGTCCTTCTGTGCAAGTTGGTGCCGCTGTGATGCTCGCTTGGGGCAATCTTTGTCGCAAAAAAGGCATTGCCTTTAACGGACTGAGTGCCAATGAACTAATGGCGACCGGTGCCGCCGGTGGGTTAGCGGCGGCTTTTAATGCCCCATTAGCGGGCGTAATTTTTGCTATCGAAGAACTCGGTCGTGGCGTCTTATTACGTTGGGAACGACGTGTCTTACTCGGCGTATTAGCCGCGGGCTTTATTTTAGTGGCGATTGAAGGGAACAACCCTTACTTTCCCGAATACCAAGGGGAAACCTCTGTGCCTTATCTGTTTGTGTGGGTGAGTTTATGTGGCATAGTGTGTGGTTTTTTTGGTGGCGTCTTTGCCCGTTTATTAGCCAAAGGTTTGGCAGGGCTGTCACCTGCAAGCATGCGGGGCTGGATTCGTCGCCACCCAATTTATGTGGCCTTGCTGTTGGGTTTATTTCTAGCGGCGTTAGGGACTTATACCCAAGGCAAAACCTACGGCACTGGTTATTATGTAGTAGCAGATGCCTTAGACGGACAACCATTAAGCAGTGAATTTGGTTTATTAAAACTTCTCTCCACTGTCGCTACCTATTGGACAGGTATTGCCGGTGGGATCTTTACGCCAGCACTCACCACTGGCGCCGGGATTGGCGCACAAATTTGGGCGATGACTGGCGGTATCGTGGATCAACGCCTGCTGGTTTTACTCTGTATGGCAGGCTTTTTAGCAGGTGCGACCCAATCACCTGTCACAGCAAGTGTGGTGGTGATGGAAATGACAGGGTGTCAGCCAGTTCTGTTTTGGTTATTGATTTGTTGTTTAGTTTCGTCCATTATTTCACGCCAATTTCATCCAAAACCTTTTTATCATTTTGCGGCTGGACGTTTTCGTCAACGCATTCAAGAAGACACAAGAGAACAAGAAAAATGATCCAAAACCAACCGCACTTTTACCGTGGGCGCTTTTCCGTTGCCCCAATGCTCGATTGGACCACACGCCATTGTCGCTATTTCCACCGTCAATTTAGCCAACACGCCTTGCTCTATACGGAAATGGTGACCACCGGCGCCATTCTTCATGCCAAATATGATCACCTTGCATTTTCGCCAGCAGAAAATCCTGTGGCATTACAATTAGGGGGAAGTGATCCCACACAGCTCGCCCAATGTGCAAAAATGGCAGAACAACGTGGCTATACTGAAATTAATCTCAATGTAGGTTGCCCTTCTGATCGGGTACAAAATGGCCTGTTCGGTGCCTGTTTAATGGCAAAAGCCGATTTAGTGGCAGACTGTGTCAGTGCGATGCAAGCAGAAGTCAGCATTCCCGTCACGGTGAAAACCCGAATTGGTATTGATGATCTCGACAGTTATGTATTCCTGTGTGAGTTTGTGCAGAAAGTGCATGAGGCAGGTTGCCAAGAATTTATCATTCACGCCCGCAAAGCGTGGCTTTCTGGCTTAAGCCCGAAAGAAAACCGTGAAATTCCTCCATTGGATTACGAACGGGTTTATCAACTCAAGCGGGATTTTCCTCATTTGCGCATGAGTATTAACGGCGGCATTAAGACCATTGAGGAAATGCAACAACATTTGCAATATATGGACGGGGTGATGATTGGACGTGAGGCATACCAAAATCCAAGTTTGTTGGGGTATGTTGATCAAGTCTTATTTGACCCAACTCGCTCTATCGTCACCCCGCGAGAAGCAGTAGAAAAAATGTTCCCTTATATTGAACAACAACTCAGCCAAGGGGTGTATTTAAATCATGTCGTTCGCCATATGCTAGGTGCTTTCCAAGGTTGTAAAGGGGCTCGTCAATGGCGCCGCTATTTAAGTGAACATGCACACAAAGCGGGGGCAGGCTTGGAAGTGGTCGAAAAAGCGTTAAGTTTTGTGGCACACTCACCTTAAAAGAAAAAGGTATCCTAGACAAAAAGTAGGACTTTCATTCAAACGTTTTAAATGTGTTTAAAAAACTACCGCACTTTAAAAATAAAAAGGGCGCAAAATAAATTACGCGCCTTAATAGATTATCTTCTCTTAAGATTAAGCTTTACAAGCCGAGCAACATACCAAACGCATTTATGCGTTTTTTGTTTCGCAATTTTCTTTATGGGCTAATTTTGCACACCTAACCGAGTAGAAATTTGTCGCCAGTTCCAGAAGCCGTAAATGCAGTTGAGTAAGTTAATAAAGTGCATCAGAATGATTAAACCAGAGGGTTCATCGCCAGAAAAATACACCATAATCCACATGGCGACTTCTAACACATTCACCACAATCCACATGAACCATTGTTCTGCATAGCGTTTCATATAGAGATAGCTTGCAATCACCGCGACGACGGTGGTGAGAGAATCCATAAAGGCGAAACTGCCGCCCATATATTTTAAGACTTCCGCATAAATGAAAATCCCCGCAATCGTGGCGAGGGTGGTAATGAGTATTTCTTTTAGGGTCATTTTGCGAAATTCTACTTCCCCCGTGCTGGCTACATGATGTCGCCATAAATAGATGGCGGCGGCACTGATTGGAATGCTGTACAATACGTGGTACATCACTTCTCCGTAAAGCGGAATGCCATAACATTGCCACGCATACATCGCACTGTTAATAATGGCAAAATAGAGCCCTTCAATTTTCCCTTTTGCCCCCAATACGAGGTTGAGTGAGCTAGTGAGTGTCATAATTAACATAAAGGTGGTTTCATCTTGCACAAACCAGGCCCCAGTTTGGAATAGCAGGACAAAAACAAGCCAAGCACGTTCTTTCCAACTCCAATCACGGAAATAGTCGCTGATGATGTTCATCTATCAATACTCCATTTTAAGAATGTTTTATGATCCACTGTTGCGCCTTCAACGCTAACAATGGCACTGGCGATACGATTAGCTTGTTGCAACGCTCGCTCCCACGGCTCTCCTTTGCTGAGGTATGCCATTAAGGTGGCAATATGACTGTCTCCTGCCCCAACCGTATCAACAACCTGAGCAGGCACAGGCGGAATGAAGGTAGTTTGCCGGTTGTGATGCCAAGCCACGCCTTCAGCCCCAAGCGTTACCACAATATGATTTTGGTTTTTTGCATAAAGTAATGACATCGCAGAAGTGAGCGATGCGGTGTGGGTATAGTGTAAGATTTCCTTGTGGTTTAAATGCACAATGGGTTTTAAGGCAAACAGGCGATCCATCACCGTTTCATCAATGGCATTGATGACAGGACCGGGGGCAAACACAATTTGCGTGGTGGGGTTGTGCCGTGATTGGGTTAACCAGTCGACAATAATATGCCCACTTTGTCCCGTCATTTGATAGCCCACTAAATAGATATAGGCATATTGATTGGCGTTGACATGTTCTAACCATTCTCGTTTGAAGGTGCCTTCTACCCCTTCTACAGTAATAAAGGTTCTTTCCCCATTTTGTTCTATGAGACAAAGGCAATAACCATTGTCTCCACTTGTCTCTTCTTGATAACGGTAGCCACCTTGCTGTAAAGCCTGTTTGATCATGGTGGCGTAAATCCCTTGTCCAACAGGAGTGCATAATTCATGCGGAACCTTGAAATGTGTCAGCATACTTGCCACATTAAAGGCACAGCCGCCTACCACCGATTTTGTTGCTTTGCACAGTACATCATCCCCCGTTTGTGGCAATTTATCTAGCCACATCATTTGATCCACAATGACGGCACCAATGAGTAATATTTTCATGTCGTACAATGCCTTTTAGTTTAGGTTGTGGCTAATAACTGACGACCTGTCAGCAGAATATTAATATAGACCTCAAAATCAATGTCATTTTGTGTACAGAGTAACGCACGCCATGCGGGGTTAAATTGACTCAATCCCGTAAATGCCCCACAAATCGCCGTTGCCATTGCACCGATGGTGTCCGTATCCCCACCTAAATTGGCACATAAATAACTGCATACATTGGGCTCTTGAGCATAGTAGGCGAGTGCAATGGCGGCGGGAACAGATTCGATAATCTGCACACCTGTGCCGACAATGTCGTAAATTTTTTGCAAAAATGCGTCGTCAATTGATTGGTTGCGATGGGCTATAGAGGGGATTGTTGACGAATCTTTTTGTTTTTCTACCGCACTTTTGGGGGGTTCTAGCATGCTTTTGGCTTTCGTCTTGCCTTGTTCACACATTTCCAGCCGTTTGTTTTCTTCCGCTTGGAAATACTGTGAACGATAAACACGAGCCAGCTCCACACCGAGTGCAGTGCGTTCACGCAAACGAGCACTAAAGGTTTCTGCTCCTTTGGCATAACCTAGAGGTTCCACTGCCAACATATCTTGTAGCACGAGATCAAAATCATCATGCACAATCGCAGATGCTACGCCCATCGCAATCATCGCGGCACCAGCAATGGCAACATCGCTAGTATGAGTGGCTTCTGTCACCGCATACACATAATCCACTAGTTTTTGAGGGTTTTGTGGCAGGAAACAAGCACCCAGTGGGGCGATACGCATCGCTGATCCATTTGATAAGGCTTGATCAGTGAAAGTTTTCGCATTTTTCCCTTCTCGCAAGGCAGCCAATGCCACTTTACTGGTCGGACCTAAGAGATTTTTTTCAAAGGCGTTTTCTTTTTCTGCCCACGCCAGTAAACGTGTTGCAATATCTTTGGAATCGGGAATGAAATGTGTTGCCTGCAATGAGTCTAATAAGACTAAAGCCTGGGCGGTGTCATCGGTGAATTGTCCTTTTGAATAATAAGTTGCCACTTCATTTTCAGCAGGGCCATCTAACATCTCCGTAATGAGCCCACCAAAATAGTGGCGAGCTTTTTTCTTGCCCCAGAGTTCGGCAGGCATTCCCATGGCATCACCCAACGCTTGTCCAAATAAGGCACCTGCGATTTTATCATGCAACATATACGCTCTCATTTTCACCAAAAATACCAAATAAAAATTAAATATATAGCATAAATGCAACATTGTCTAGTAAGCGATAACGATTTATCCGCCACACTAAAAAGACAATCGCCCATCTAGGAAGATTCGATGCTGACTTACAGGTTTAGTCTCATTCCCATGGTTGCGCATACAAAATAAAAATCTGCACCTTAATCAGTCGGATATTGAGTCCAACTTTTGGGGTGCAGATCCAATCTTTTAGCTTCTTTTTATTTCAGGTTGAAAGCTTAACCTTTAAATGCAGGTAACATGCCAAACATCGCTAAGAAGTGGAAGAGTGCTGTCACCATACCAAACACAATGACAATGACGATCGTGATATTGCCTCCACCGACCATAAAGCCCGTTTGTCCATTTGGCATACTACGTGATTTTCTGGCTAACAATGCTGGAATAATACAGGTCCAAATAGTTGCCACCGCGCCCGCATAACCAATTGCTTTTAAGAAACCTAATGGGTAGGCAACAGAAAGGAGTAGTGGGGGTAAGAATGTCACTGCCCAAGACTTCGCCCGTCCTTCTTTCGTGTTATCAAATTTAAAGAAATCCGCTAAGAAATCAAACACGCCTAAACCGACCCCAATAAATGACGATAAAATAGCCGCAATAGAAAACGCATTAATCGCCTGTTTGACTGAAGCCGATTCAATCACATTACCCAAGGCACCAAGTAATACATCTAAATTTCCGTCACTGGCTAACACAGGGGCGAATTGATCGCGTGGTAAGTTCCCAAAAATGGATACGACCCATAAAAGATAAAGGGTTAATGCTATTCCCGTTCCGCCTAAAATCGCATATTTTGCTTTACGTTCCTCACCATAGTAAGCCCGCATTGTGGCAACGGAATGATGATAACCAAAGGAAGTTAAGGCAACCGGCAATAAGCCCATGGCATACATTGCATAATTTGATTCTGTTCCTTTGCTATCAAATAGGGTGGCTAAATCAATATTGACGGTTAAACCAAAAACACTCAAGAGAAATGAAAACGCCATAAAGAGGATCAGTAAAACAGAAACACGGTCAACAATACGGGTTGAATGCCAAACAAAAAAGGAAAAAACAAGGACAAAAATCACTGACCAAATACGCGAATCGAGTTCAACATAGGGCGCGGCTAACCCCTTTAAAATACCGCCTGATGCGGTAGTGTATGCATATAACAAAATACCCCCTACAAAATACACAGCAAGGTTATTGATGATATTAACCGAATTACCGAGCATATTTTTTGTTACGGTATTAAATGAGGCACGTAAATCATAATGCTTATAGGCTTCGAGTAATAACCAACCCGAAATCGTCATAGTAAACATGGTAAAACAGATGGTAAGAATGGACCAAATTGTCCACGCGCCAGCCCCAGAACTTGGTAAGCCTAGCATTCCCGCACCGACACACACACTGGCAATAATGCAGGCACCACCGAAAATGGAAGGTGTCTTTTTCATAATGCGTTTCCTTTCAAATCAAATAGAATAAAAAAATGCAGTTTCTTATCGCTCAGAAACTGCATTAATGTCGTTATACTTCTGTTAAGCGCGCCGTGAAGTGACGTAACACTTTCGGCTCATAAGTAAAGGTTAATCCTTTAATATTTTCCGCATTTTCTTTCACCTGTTTAAATGCTTCAATAATGAAATCCATATGCGTTTGGGTATAGGTCGCACGCGGAATAGTTAAACGCAATAACTCTGCTGGACAAGGTAATTGTTGACCAGTTTTTGGATCACGACCCAATAAGAAGGAACCAATTTCTACTGCACGAATCCCTGCGACTTTATAAAGCTCACAAGCTAGGGCTTGTGCTGGGAATTGATCAGCTGGAATATGTGGTAATAATTTTCCTGCATCGACAAACGCTGCGTGACCACCCGGTTGTTGGCATACGACACCAATCGCTTCTAAGCCATTCACTAAATATTCAATTTGATTAATACGATAAGCCAACCACTCTTGACGCATACCGTCGCGTAAGCCCACCGCTAAACGTTCCATAGCCCCCCCTTCTAAACCACCGTAGGTTGGGAAACCTTCTTGCACAACACAAAGAGTACGGCATTCGTTATATACCTCTTCCATGGATTTATCTTTAAAGCAAAGCAAGCCCCCCATTGGCACCATTGCATCTTTTTTCGCAGACATGGCTAATGCATCAGCATATTTATAGCTTTCATAGGTGATTTGCTCGATTGTCCATTCTTTATAACCTGGCTCACGTTGTTGAATAAAATACGCATTTTCAGCAAAACGTGCCGAGTCCATGACCACTGGAATGTCGTATTTTTTCGCAATGTCATACATAGCACGCATATTGGCCAATGAAACAGGTTGCCCCCCTGCTGAATTACACGTAATGGTGCATACAATATAAGGGACATTTTCTGCGCCCACTTCTTGAATTCCTTGCTCTAATTTTTCAAGATCAAAATTCCCTTTGAAATCAGCGTTAACACTGGTATCAAACGCTTCTTTGGTATAAACGTTGCGCACTGTTGCACCATTGATTTGGCTATGGCCTTGTGTGGTATCAAAGAAATAGTTAGAGAACACCACCATTTTGCTCCGATCTAAGCCTTTTTCTTGCTCGCGCTTTTTAATTAATACGGGAATATAAATTTGTTCTGCACCACGACCTTGGTGAGTTGGGATCGTATAGTCATAACCAAAAATCTCTTTCACAGCTTTGGTTAACGCATGATAACTGCGACTACCACTGTAAGCTTCATCGCCACGTAACATCGCTGCTTGCATGTCCTGTGTTACTGCGCCTGTGCCACTATCAGTTAAGAGGTCAATAAACACATCTTCACTGTCTAATAAGAACGGGTTCATACCCGCTTTTAAAATAGCCTCTTCACGGTGTGCTCGGGTAGTTCTTTTCACTGGCTCAATGACACGAATACGAAACGGTTCTGGTAAATGTTTGAAGTTTTCCATAATCAAATCCTTAACATGAAGATAAAAGAAGAGAGAGAAATAAATTGAGATTTATTCCGATAAAAACATTAACAATGCGAAATAACAGGATTAGCGCGTTATGGGAAAAAAGAAGGACAGTTTTGGATCAACAATAATCCAAACTTGATTAGGAGATAAGATCGACATCATAAAATTACCCTTTTTAAAGTAATAACAGATAACAACTTATTGTTGAGAATGACTCTCGAACGTAAAGTAACCATCTGTACAAAATTTGTCATCTTAAAAATACTCGAGTTGTGAGTAAAATCACAAAAATTGCGCTTTCAAACAGAAACATTTCACTCTAGTATTAAAAT
>JBLUWJ010000011.1:0-56962 GCA_049888895.1 Bisgaard Taxon 45
ATATAATTTAACCATAATATATCTCCAAATAAGAACATTAATTAATAACTCATTCAATTCTAAACAGTTATCAAGTAATCCTTGATAACTGAATTTACATCAAGCTCATTGTATTTTAATACATTTTCCAGATGTGCAGTTATGTTTTGAACATAGGTATCAAAAAGTTCAGCAAGCTGATTTTGTGCTAGGCATGCTTCATTATCTACAACAAGTAGAGTAGCATTCGATTTGCCGTAATCTGTGTTATAAATAATCAAGTATGTCATTTTTACCTCGTTTCTTATTGCTTAGGAAATGTTAATAACTTCTCCCGATAATATTCATATTGCTTACGGCGTAATTCAATTTCTTTTGGTAATCCTTCTGTGATGGAATTAGTTAAGCGGTCGAATTTATCCAAAATCGCCACGATTTTTTGTTGGGTGGTAAGCGGGGGGATTGGAATTTTATATTGCAAAATTGCTTGTTTATTTCCCCTTGGCATTTTTGCTCCTTTAGCGTGTTTCATATTATATTCAAAGAATTTATCGTCCGCCAAAACTTGATATAAATAACGTGTATCAACATTTTTATCTATTATTCTAATCACTAACACATCGCCATTTGTTCCTCCTTCACAATCTGCTTGCCATATTTTCTTTAAGTACGGGCGAATATTTCCAATTAAAATATCACCTAATATGAATTGAGTTAAGTTACCTGATGTTGGAACATAATTTGAAATAGTTTTACCCGCTCTATTTTGTAATAAATTATCTACACCAACATAATTATTTTCATTGAGTAATTCATATCTAATACGAGTCGAAGAATATTCTACAACCTCCCCCAAACTCTTCCACTCCACATCATCACCAAAACTCAACAAGTGATCACGATAAAATGTATATTGTTTTTCACGCAGGGATAATTCAGCTTCCAGCGTAGCTTCCAGCGTAGCTTCCAGCTCTGTCAATTTGTCAAGTAACTTTACAATTTCTTTTTGGATTGTGAATGGGGGAATGGGGAGTTTTAGTTTTTTCAATTCACTGGCATTTAATGCAGGAATTCCAGTAAAAGTACATAATGCGTGTATATTTTCTTGATATTCAAGTAACAAATGATATAAAAACCTAACATCTAATTCATTTAGATTTTTAATCGATACAGAATAATTTAGATTTCCACGAAAATATTTTCCATCTTGCCAAGTTATAGAACCAACACCTGCTCCGCGAGTTGTAATACCAATGGGATCATTTTCTGTGTTCCACTCATTTAGATACCCTAAAGGTTCACGACCGCTATTAATAACTGGATATACTCCTTCATTTTCAGATATTTTTTGTTTACTAATTGGTTGTCCTGTCTTAATCTCAGCCACCCCCCCCAACATCTTCCACTCAACCTGACACTGTTCAATCATCTGAAGAATATTTATATTCGCCATTTTAGTCTTTCCTTTTTTTAAATTTTTTACCGCACTTGTAGGATGGACATTCTTACCCATCAATCAACATCGAACATTTAAATAATAGGCTGGCAAGCTCTATCTATATTAATCTTTTTGTTCATTTAATTTCTCAATTTCTTTATCAAAATCGGATAAGATTTTTTGTGTGCGGTTAAAAATGGCGTATTCATCCTTAGCTTTTTGTTTTGCAACCTCACTTGATACCTTACCTTTATCGGGCAAAATATCGTAACGGCGAAACGCTAAAAACTCATCAACACTTTGTGCAAATTGCTGCATATCAAATACATTTTCCCGTTCGATCAAATCCTCAATATAGTCAAAATAACCAACCACTGCTCTTTCTAGCTGACGGATTTGCTTTTCATCTAAATAATTTTTCGCCACAATCACATCTTGGCTCAAAATTCTGCCGTCAGGCGCGTTTTTCCACGTTTTTAGTCCCATATTTTGTTGTTGATGATTTGCTTTGTGATAAATAATTTCTGCCGCCGTTTGCCCTGTTATCGCAAAATGAAATTTGTTTTGCACCATGGCATAAAAGTTTTTCGTTGTTAGCGAGTTTACGTCATAATCATGACTACACTCCGCATAAATATCAGTAATTTGTTGCCAAATCCGTCTTTCGCTCGCTCGAATGGAACGAACTCTGTCCAAAAGCTCACGGAAATAATCTTTGCCAAAAACTGTTTTACCCTGTTTTAACCGTTCATCATCAAGCACAAAGCCTTTGAGCATATAGTCTTTTAGCGTTTTAGTTGCCCAAATACGAAATTGAGTGGCTTTAGCCGAATTAACCCTATAACCAACAGAAATAATGACATCAAGATTGTAAAAATCCAATGAACGCTTAACCTGCCGATGGCCTTCCTGTTGAACTATTTCCATTTTGGAAATAGTTGCTCCTTGCTCCAATTCTCCCTCGGCAAAAATATTGCTCAAATGTTTGTTAATCGCAGGTGGATTCACATCAAATAGTTCTGCCATTGCTTTTTGTGTCAGCCAAATATTTTCATCTTTTATCAATACATTAAGACGAACCTTCTCATCATCACTGCAATAAAGCAAAAATTCACTTGCTTTTATTAGCATTACTCAGTCTCCTAATCTATATTCACCTGTAGTCGTAAAGGATGTTCTTAAGCCACCAATCACGATCAGTATTTTTAATACTTCCCATTTTGGATATTGTTACCCTCAACTTCTAACACTTAGGCTATCTCCTACCACCCTACGAGAGTTAATTGAATGACGATCCCTCAATCTCCGCCACCATCTCTTCAATCTCGGCACGCAGACGGTCGATTTTTATTACCGTTTCTCGGATTTCTTGATTTAATACGGCAATATCAATCACTTCTCGAGTGTCTTCTGCTTCGACATAAGAACTCACAGAGAGGTTGTAGTCATTGGCTTTTATGCCTTCATAATCAATAGATTGTGCGATATGGGCAACATCCGCTTTATCTGCAAACAACTTAACAATTTCAGCAATATGTTCATCGGTTAGCACGTTATTGTTGGTTTCTTTTTTAAAGAAACGACTCGCGTCAATAAACTGGATTTTAGTATCGGTTTTGTGTTTTGCTAGCACAAGAATATTCACCGCAATTGAGGTGCCGTAGAACAGGTTTGGGGCAAGGGAAATGACCGTTTCCACAAAGTTGTTGTCCACCAAATATTGGCGAATTTTCTGTTCAGCTCCACCGCGATAGAAAATCCCAGGGAAGGTGACTATTGCCGCACGTCCACGGGCAGAAAGATAGCTCAAGGCATGCAGTATAAAGGCAAAATCTGCTTTCGATTTCGGCGCAAGTACACTGGCGGGGGCGAATCGGTCATCATTAATCAACGTCGGATCATCGCTACCAATCCATTTCACCGAATAAGGCGGGTTAGACACAATGGCATCAAACGGCTTATCATCTTTAAGTTTAGGATCAATTAAGGTATCGCCTAATTCAATATGGAACTTGTCGTAATTAATGTTGTGTAAAAACATATTCATACGAGCAAGGTTGTAGGTGGTGTGGTTAATTTCTTGTCCGAAAAAGCCCTCTTCAATAATGTGATCATCAAATTGTTTTTTCGCTTGCAACAATAATGACCCTGAACCACAAGCAGGGTCGTAAATTTTATTGACGTTTTTTTGTCCGTGCAGGGCCAATTTTGCAATCAATTTAGAGATATTTTGTGGCGTGAAAAACTCACCGCCTGATTTGCCTGCATTGGCGGCATAATTGGAGATTAAAAACTCATACGCATCCCCAAACAAGTCAATGTGGTTGTGTTCAAATTCACCAAAATTGAGTTCATCCACCCCCTTTAACACCGCAACCAAACGTCTGTTTTTATCGTTGACCGTATTCCCTAAACGATTGCTAGTGGTATCAAAATCCGCAAATAACCCCTTAATATCGGACTCAGACGGATAGCCCATTGCAGAGTTTTCTATGCTTGAGAAAATGGCGGCTAAATCGGTGTTAAGATGATCATTGTTGTGTGCGGTTTTCACCACATTTTTAAACAATTGACTTGGGTAAATAAAATAACCTTTGGTTTTGATTGCATCATCTTTTATCCCTAATGCATCAATTTCCGCATCAGTATAGTTCGCATAATTGGCGTTTGGGTCACCGCCTTCAATGTAGTTTGTGAAGTTTTCGCTAATAAAGCGATAGAATAAGGTGCCTAAAACATATTGCTTAAAATCCCAACCATCCACAGAACCGCGTACATCATTTGCGATTTGCCAAATTCGACGTTGGAGCTCCGCCCGTTGTTGTGCACTTGTCATATTCTTTTTCCTTGTTTTTAGGGTTAATTCGTTACTATTTCTTCCAATTCTTCAACGCATCGGCAAAAGCATTGCCCATCGCGCTGTTACCAGTATTGCGATCACGCCCTTTGGTTGCTGGATTGTTGCGAGGTTTAGCGGATAAAGTGCGGTCGGTTTGCGCCACGTTTTTATCCACCGGCTTTTCCTCTAAACGCATCGTCAATGCAATACGTTTGCGTGGCACATCGACCTCTAACACTTTCACTTTGACGATGTCACCGGTTTTCACCACTTGATGTGGGTCTTCCACAAACTTGTCAGAAAGTGAGGAAATATGCACTAAGCCATCTTGATGCACACCGATATCCACAAAAGCACCAAAGTTGGTCACGTTAGTGACCGTGCCTTCTAAAATCATCCCCGCTTTCAAGTCGTTGATGTCTTCTACGCCGTCCATAAAGGTCGCGGTTTTAAATTCACCACGTGGGTCACGCCCCGGTTTTTCAAGCTCTTTGAAAATATCCTGTACGGTTGGTAAACCGAATTGATCATCAATAAATTTTTTCGCATCAAGCTGACGCACCGCGCTAGCATTGCCCATCAAATCGTGGATAGATTGCTCGGTAGCTTGTAGGATTTTTTCCACCACAGGATAGGCTTCAGGGTGTACGCCTGAGGCATCCAGAGGATTTTTCCCTGCTGCAATTCGCATAAAGCCGGCACATTGCTCAAAGGCTTTCGGCCCTAAACGTGGGACTTTTTTCAGTTGATCTCGGCTGTCAAAACGCCCGTTTTCATCAC
This sequence comes from Bisgaard Taxon 45, assembly GCA_049888895.1. Taxonomy (GTDB): domain Bacteria; phylum Pseudomonadota; class Gammaproteobacteria; order Enterobacterales; family Pasteurellaceae; genus Pasteurella. The sequence goes on from JBLUWJ010000011.1 coordinate 5,037, forward strand.
GGTATGCCACGATATTTTGTGCCAAGGTTTTGCTCATCCCCGCCACACGTGCCAATAATGGGGCAGAGGCTGTATTTAAGTCCACACCCACGGCATTCACACAGTCTTCCACCACCGCATCGAGTTTGCGGGCTAATTGGCTTTGGTTAACATCGTGTTGATATTGCCCCACACCAATGGCTTTTGGTTCAATTTTGACTAATTCGGCTAACGGGTCTTGCAAGCGACGTGCAATCGACACCGCACCACGCAAAGACACATCGAGCTCTGGGAATTCTGCTGCTGCTAATTCAGAGGCAGAATACACAGACGCGCCCGCTTCGCTCACCACCACTGTTTGTGGTTTGTTGCCCTCAATGGCTTTAATCACCTCTTTGGCAAAGCGTTCGGTTTCACGAGATGCGGTACCGTTACCGATCGCAATCAGTTCCACTTGATGCGCTTTAATTAAGCGGTAAAGGGTGGCCATGGCATTATCCATTTGTCCAGTATGTGGATAAATCGTGTCGGTAGCGAGTAATTTCCCCGTGTTATCCACAACCGCAACTTTCACTCCAGTACGCAAACCCGGGTCCAAGCCCATCGTGTTTTTGGCACCTGCAGGTGCTGCCATTAAAAGTGCGGTCAGATTACGAGCAAACACGTCAATGGCTTCGTCTTCCGCTTTTTCGCGTAAACTTGCCATCAACTCGGTTTCTAAATGTAAGGCGACTTTAATTTTCCATGTCCAAGCGATCACTTGTTCACGCCATTTATCCGCAGGTTGACCACTGAAACGCACGCCCAAATGCTCACGGATAATTTCTTCACAATAACTTTGACGTACGCCTTCCTCTTGGTCGGGATCGGCATTTAAGCCTAATTGTAAGATGCCTTCGTTACGACCACGGAACATCGCAAGGGCACGGTGAGAAGGCACATTTTTGAGTAATTCTTGGTGGTCAAAATAGTCTTGGAATTTTGCCCCTTCGGCTTCTTTGCCCTCTAAAACGCGAGAGAAAATGACCGCACTTTGTTGCAAATAGGCACGGACTTTCGCTAAAAGTGAGGCATCTTCGGCGAAACGCTCCATTAAAATGTATTTTGCCCCATCTAATGCCGCTTTGCTGTCTGCCACGCCTTTTTCGGCATCAACAAAAGAAAGTGCGGTGGTTTCTGGGTCATTTTCAGGCTGTGACCAAAGTAAATCCGCTAGAGGCTCTAGCCCCGCTTCAATGGCAATTTGTCCTTTGGTGCGACGTTTCGGTTTATAAGGGAGATATAAATCTTCTAATTCGGTTTTGCTTTGGACTTGTTGAATTTGGTTACGGAGATCGTCAGTTAATTTGCCTTGTTCTTCAATGGATTTCAAAATGGTTTGGCGACGATCTTCTAATTCACGCAAATAAATTAAACGGGTTTCAAAATGGCGCAGTTGGGTATCGTCTAAGCCACCCGTCACTTCTTTACGATAACGTGCAATAAACGGAATAGTATTGCCGTCATCGACTAATTGGATAGCGGCAAGAATTTGTTGCGGTTGAACACTGAGTTCTGTGGCAATAATTTGGCTGATTTGTTGATTAAGCATAATGTAACACTCAGAAAATAAAAGTAAGAAAAGCGAGCTGATGCCCGCTTTTAGCCTAGGTTATTGTGTGACCTGACAAGCAATCGCTTGTGCCTGATTATCGGTGACTGCACCCATTTGATGGTTATTTTTGTTGACCAAATACAATGCGCCATTTAAGCAAAATAAATGTTGTTCGCCTGCCATACCGACCCAAGCGGGATTACTCTGATCCAAGGCTTTAAAGGTGGCAACAGCACTCTGGTTGGGTTGTGCATTCAGCGGTTGTAAAGCTTGATCTGTTACCGTTTGCGCTTGGGCTTCTGTTGGTGACAACACTTCACTTAATAAGTAACCCGCAGCTGCCCCCGTCGCAAAACTGGCTAAACGATTATTTGGGTTGTTCGGTGCATTTGTCGCCGTATTTTGCATATTTTGCTGACCAAAGGTCGCATCAGGTTGCTGGCTTTGTTGTTGGGGTTGTTTCGGTGCTAGCGCAGGTTTTGTCGCAACAGGGCGAGAATACCCACTCGAACGTACACCACGCCCTCCTTTTGCTTCACTGATCGCAGTGACAGATAAGGTTAAAATTGCCATGAATGCAATGCATTTTTTCATTCAGATTCCTTGTCAAATCGTTACTTATCATAAAAGGGCCATTATACAGAAAAGCGGAAAATAAAAAATAGCCTGCGCGCTTACCCCAAAGGCGTCCAATGCGGTAGAATAACGCTATCTTTTAAGATGGGTAGATAGTATGGCAAAATCAAATTACATCACACGTGCAGGCTGGAATGCCTTAGATCAAGAACTCAAATTCTTATGGAAAGATGAACGTCCGAAAGTGACTCAAGCGGTGTCAGATGCTGCGGCGTTAGGCGATCGTAGTGAAAATGCGGAATATATTTATGGTAAACGCCGTTTGCGTGAAATCGACCGTCGTGTGCGTTTTTTAACCAAACGCTTAGAAGTCTTGCAAATCGTCGATTATCACCCTAAACAAGAAGGCAAAGTCTTTTTTGGTGCGTGGGTCGCCCTCGAAAATGAAGCGGGAGAAGAAAAACACTATCGCATTGTCGGCTGTGATGAATTTGATCCCGCGAAAAATTGGATCTCGATTGACTCACCGGTGGCGCGTGCCTTAATTGGCAAATCCATTGATGATGAGATTAAAGTCGAGACCCCTTCCGGCTTGGTGATACTCTATATCAACCAAATTTGGTACGAAAAATAAAAGAGGCAGAAATTTGCCTCTTTTTTCACTTACTTATTTCTCTTTAGCTTGGGCAAATTTCTGACTAAAGAAATGTGTATGTAACGCAATAGAATCTTTCCAATACACCCACGTATGTCCGCCCGGTTTTTCGATGTACTGATGCGGAATATTCAAATCCAATAGTTTTTGATGTAAGGCTCGGTTTGGCTCAATAAAGAAATCATCCACACCGCAATCAAAAATAATATTGCTCTTGGTAAAAATCAAACTATGGGCAAGATCTTTGATGTTGTAATCTTGCCAATTATCATTGATTACCGCACTGATGCCCCAATTATTTTTGTATTGTTCAACATTCACACCACCACTCATACTGCCAACATTCCCAAAGCGATCTTGATTTTTGATACCGATATATAATGCACCAAATCCCCCCATACTCAATCCGGTGATCGCACGCTGTTCTTTATTAGGGTACGTTGAATAGTTTTTGTCCACATAATCCACCAACTCTTTCGACACAAACGTATAATATTTTGACTCTTTTTTCAGTTCGCTATCCACATACCAACTGTCATAATTGCCATCTGGCGACACATAAATCACATTGTATTGATCGGCTAACTCACCAAGTCCCGTTTTCTCGGGGTAGTTACGATTATTCCCCGACCAACCATGTAAGGTATAAATGGTGCTGTATTTGTTACTGCTTGCATAACCTTCTGGTAACACAATCGTGACGGGAATATTTTTATTCATTGCTTGACTATAGACTTCCACATTTTTTTCACTAAATGCGACCGCAGAAACCGAATAACAAAGTCCTAAACTTAAACTTGAAATGAGTATCCGTTTTTTCATAAATACGACCCTCTACTGATTAAAGAATTGACATCCAATAATGAGATACGGCGTATATTCTCAGTAAGCAATATAGTCCGACATTGGCGTGAAATCAAACCGATTAATGAGACTTATCGCCTATACTGCGAGAAAGAAAAAGGGAGCATTTACTCTGCTCCCTTAACTTAAATAGATATCTTATTTTTTTGCACCGATAGGTAAAATTTCGCGACCGTAAGAGTCAATAAACATTTCCGCTGCAGCTAAATAGAACGCACAAAGTGCCGTGATTAAGCCTAAATACCCGCCGACGTTAACAATGCTGTGGTTGCCTGTCGCATCACCGATCGCCAACGCATAGAACGCATAGAAGGTTAAAGTTAAGAAAAAGAAAATGGCTTGTAATGCACGTGGTTTGCTAAACGTAGCAAAGAACATCATTAATGTGAATGTTCCCCAAACCGCTAAATACCAACCAACAAAGGTCGCTGGCGTATTGCCTTTGAAGAAGGCGGTAAACAATGCCCATGACCACCAGAATGCACCATAGCTAATGAATGCCGTGAAACCAAATGTATTGCCTTTTTTATATTCAAACATACCTGCAATCATTTGTGCTGTTCCGCCAAAAGCAAACGCCATGCCGAGTACTAAACCAATACTTTGTGTATCAAAAAAGCCCCCGTTAATTAAACACAATAACCAGGTCGTTAACGCAAAACCACATAAACCTAATGGACCTGGGTTGGCGTATTTATCTTTTGATGATGACATAAAAAATTTCCTTAAAATGTAAATAAAAATAAGCGAGTGAAAAGGGGCGATAGTATCCTCGATCTTTATCAAGAAAGAAAGAGGAGAAAGAAAAAATATTGTACAGAAAACAGACACACCTAAAAATTTGATCAAAATCACACTTTGGGCAAATTTTATTAAATTTACTACTTTTCGGGTAGTGAATTGAATATAATTTTTTCAGTTTAAATAATTTATATTTTCTAAAAAAGTAGGAGAAATCATTATGAATCACACCGCTGAAATCGAAATCAGTCCAGCACAGGCCGAAGTCAATGCTCTGGTTGAAAAAGGATTGGTGGCATTAGAAGCATTTCGTAAACTTGATCAAAAACAAGTCGATTACATTGTCGCGAAAGCCTCAGTTGCAGCCCTAGATCAACATGGTGTTTTAGCCATGCATGCTTATGAAGAAACAGGGCGTGGGGTATTTGAAGATAAAGCGACCAAAAACCTGTTTGCTTGCGAATATGTGGTCAACAATATGCGCAATTTGAAAACAGTAGGTGTGATCAGTGAAGATGATGTGACCGGTATTACGGAAATTGCTGATCCTGTTGGTGTCGTCTGTGGTATTACACCAACAACCAACCCAACTTCCACGGCTATTTTCAAAGCCCTTATCTCTCTTAAAACTCGTAACCCAATTGTTTTTGCCTTCCACCCTTCTGCGCAACAATCGTCCGCTCATGCTGCTCGCGTTGTCTATGAAGCGGCTTTAGCTGCAGGTGCTCCAGAAAACTGTATTCAGTGGATTGAAAAACCTTCTATGGAAGGGACTGCGGCATTAATGAAACACCCAGGCATTGCAACTATTCTTGCCACAGGTGGTAACGCCATGGTGGAAGCCGCCTATTCTTGCGGTAAACCAGCGCTTGGCGTAGGGGCAGGTAACGTACCAGCTTATGTGGAAAAAACAGCAAACATCAAACAAGCAACACATGATATCGTCATGTCAAAAGCCTTTGACAACGGGATGATTTGTGCCTCGGAACAAGCGGCCATCGTCGATCAAGAAATATACGATGAATTTGTGGCAGAAATGAAATCCTACGGTGTTTACTTCGTCAATAAAAAAGAAAAAGCCTTGTTAGAAGAGTTTATTTTCGGAGTAAAAGCAAACAGTGCAAATTGTGGTGGCGCAAAATTAAACGCAAATGTCGTAGGAAAACCAGCAACATGGATCGCGGAGCAAGCCGGCTTCAAAGTCCCAGAAAAAACCAATATTTTAGTGGCAGAATGTAAAGAGGTTGGCGAAAGAGAACCGCTTACTCGTGAAAAACTCTCTCCTGTCCTCGCCATTTTAAAATCGACTTCAACAGAGCATGGTTTCGCCTTATCAGAAGCAATGGTGAATTTCCATGGTTTGGGTCACTCAGCTGCAATTCACACGAAAGATGCGAACATTGCTAAAGCGTATGGCGAACGAGTAAAAGCCATTCGTGTGATTTGGAACTCACCGTCTACCTTTGGTGGTATTGGTGATGTGTATAACGCTTTCCTCCCATCACTCACGTTAGGTTGTGGCTCATACGGTAAAAACTCCGTGGGTAACAACGTCAGTGCAATTAACTTATTAAATATTAAACGTGTGGGAAGACGGAGAAATAATATGCAGTGGTTCAAAGTGCCTTCAAAAATCTATTTTGAACGCGATTCAATTCAATATTTACAATCCATGAAAGGCATGGAACGTGTGGTGATTGTCACAGATAGAACCATGGTCGATCTTGGCTTTGTAGAAAAAATTGCTAAACAAATTACCGCGCGTGGCAACCGTGTGACTTATCAATTGTTTGCTGATGTTGAGCCGGATCCATCCATCGAAACCGTTCGTCGTGGTGCCGAGCTAATCCATAATTATCAACCAGATACCATTATTGCGCTAGGTGGTGGTTCAGCGATGGATGCCGCTAAAGTAATGTGGTTATTCTATGAACAACCTGAAGTTGATTTCCGTGATTTAGTCCAAAAATTCATGGATATCCGTAAACGTGCGTTCAAATTCCCACAATTAGGACGTAAAGCTCGCTTTATCGGTATTCCAACGACATCAGGTACAGGTTCAGAAGTCACGCCATTTGCGGTCATCACCGAAGGCGATAAAAAATATCCAATTGCCGACTACTCCCTCACACCAACTGTCGCCATTGTGGATCCAGCCTTTGTCATGAGTGTACCTGCTCACGTGGCCGCAGATACAGGGTTAGATGTGTTAACGCACGCCACTGAAGCCTATGTTTCGGTTCTAGCGAATGACTATACCGATGGTCTTGCACTACAAGCAATCAAATTAGTATTTGAACACTTAGAACGTTCGGTGAAAGACAAAGACCCTGAATCACGTGAAAAAATGCATAATGCCTCAACCATGGCAGGGATGGCATTTGCTAACGCCTTCTTGGGTATGAACCACTCCCTTGCACACAAAATTGGGGGACGTTTCCACACTCCTCACGGTCGTACCAATGCGATTTTAATGCCACACGTGATTCGTTATAACGGTACACGTCCACAAAAAACAGCAACGTGGCCAAAATATAACTACTACAAAGCGGATGTGAAATACCAAGATATCGCTCGTATGCTCGGCTTACCGTGTGCCACACCAGAAGAAGGGGTGAAATCTTTCGCACAAGCCTGTTATAACTTAGCGGTGAGTGTGGGAATCAATATGTCTTTCAAAGAACAAGGCATTGATGAAAAAGAATGGATGGATGCACGTCGTCAAGTTGCCCTACTGGCCTTTGAAGATCAGTGTTCACCAGCAAACCCACGTTTACCAGTCGTCACAGATATGGAAACAATCTTAACCAACGCCTACTACGGTTATGATGTAGACCAATACTAACACACTCTCAAAGTGCGGTCAGTGTTCAAAACTTACTGATTGCACTTCTCTAGAGAGCGATAAAAAAGAAAGCGCTGTGTTCACAGCGCTTTCATTGTCTCACCCCCGTTATTCCACTGGATACCAATGCAATCGGGTAAAGGCCAGTTGACAGTTTTCGCCCTCTTTTGGTCCAGGATCACGACGTCCTTTTTGGACACGTAATTCTTGATCACCCACCACAATATTGTAGTCAATCACCTCGCCCAAATAAGAACGCCGTTTCACCATCCCCGTCACCCCACCTTCATTCACAAAATCAATTTCTGACGGGCGAGTGGCGAGAATCGCTTGACCTTGTTGCACCAGCTCCATTGGTGGTGGAGGTTGAATATTAAACGTTCCCTCCAGTCCGGCAAAAGACACCCCTTGAGTAGATAAAGTGACCTGCAATTGATTCGATAAGCCAATAAAATTAAACACAAATTTATTACTTGGATTGTTATACACATTCAACGGTGTATCAATTTGCTCAATCATCCCCTTTCTCATGACCAAAATCCGATCAGATAACGCCATCGCTTCAGCTTGGTCGTGGGTCACATAAATAATGGAAAAACCAAATTTACGCTGCAACGCTTTAATTTCGAAACGCATCTCTTCCCTTAAGTGAGGGTCTAAACTGGATAAAGGTTCATCAAGCAACATCACATCTGGGTTTAACGCTAAGGCGCGCGCTAAGGCGACTCGTTGCTTTCCTCCTCCAGATAAATCATCTGGGCTTTTTTGTGCAACATTCAGTAAGTTAGTATGTTTTAGGGCATCATTCGTCCGTTTCTCAATTTCCTGTCTTGACATATTTTTCAACGTCAGAGGAAACGCCACATTATCATATACGGTCATATGTGGCCAGACGGCAAAAGCCTGAAACACCATCCCAAAGTTACGTTTTTCAGGTGGCAAATAGAAATTCTTGCTTTTGGAAGAAAGTAAACGATCGCCAACACGAATTTCTCCACCATCTAAATCCTCAAATCCTGCGATCATGCGTAATGTCGTGGTCTTACCGCAACCAGACGGTCCCAACATCGAAAAGCATTCTCCTTTTTCAATACTCAGGCTAAGATCGGGAATGGCTATGACATCGCCGAATTTTTTCATCACATGATTAAGTTGAATATAGCTCATCATTTTCTCCTTAACATTCGGCTATTTCTGTGTTTTCTTATCGGCATAACGCTTAATGACAGTTTGCCCAAACACAATGATAATTAATGCGATACCCGCTAATGCCGCGGAATAGACCGTTTCACCATCTTCATTCAGGGTATAAATTGCCACCCCAATGGTACGTGTTGACGGTCCATATAGCATCACCGAAACCGTTAATTCTCTTAATGCTGGTAAGAAAATTAAGAAGAAAGCGGCAATCATACCTGGACGCACTAATGGCACCACGATATCTTTCAGTGATTGCCACATGCTTGCACCACAAGCACGCGCGGCTTCTACTAAAGAATCATGTACTTGTTCTAATGCCGCGGAGTTGGCTTTTAGCGAGAACGCCATGTAACGCGCAATATAGGCAATCAAAATAATCCATACTGTGTTGTATAAATTAATACCAAATTTACCGCTCCAAGCTAAGATCACCCCTAACGCAATCACCGAGCCGGGTACTGAGAATGGCAACATACCCAAGAATTCAAGAATCCCTTTGCCTTTCACTCGCATTTTCACAATCACATAAGAGATCATTACCCCAGCAAACATCGTTATCACCGCTGCGGCTAAACCTAATAGCACACTATTGCGGATCGCATCTTTGGTGAGCTGCCAGTCAAACAAGATAAATTTGTAGTTATCAAAGGTGAGATTTTCCCAAGTAATTGGTAAACCATAGGTTTTTAATCCGCCCACAATAAAAATCGTGACCGTTGGTAACACAATGGTAAACGCGATATAGAACACACAAATAAACAATAATGGCATTCTTAATCCTCTGAGTTTCACCTCAACAGGACGGAAACTTTTACCCGCAATAATTTGGAAACGTCCACGATTAAGAATTTTATTTTGTAGCCAAATGATCAACGCAGCCGTCACCACTAATACTGTCGCTAACACGGTGCCTGTACGAATGGCCTCGAAACTCCCCGCACTTTGATGGATACGCTCATAAATCAAGGTTGGAATATTGAAAATACCATTTTCCACCCCTAATACCGCCACTGTCCCAAAGTGTGCCATGGAGTAAAGCATAATCAACAGTGCACCTGACACAATACTCGGCATCACTAATGGGATGGTAATTTTACGTGTAATGGTAAAAAGGCTGGCGCCAGAAATACGCGCAGATTCTTCTAATGTCGGGTCCATACGCTCAAGTGCACCACATACTTGAATAAAAACGAAGGGAAACAAATACATGGTTTCCACCGCCATAATGCCCGTATAGCTGTAGATATTGAAAATCGGTTCCTCTAAACCAAACGTATCCATAAAGAAACGGTTAATATAGCCTGCACGCGGGGAAAGTAACATTTTCCACGCCAATGCCCCGATAAAAGACGGTAGCATAAAAGGCACAAGAAACATCACTTTCATCAGCCCTTTATAAGGCAAATCCGTGCGAGTGACTAACCAAGCAAAAAAGGTGCCTACAATGGTACTCATGATCGTCACGCCTACGGCAATGAATAATGAGTTCAATAAGGCTTCATAGGTTTCTTTCTGCTTCAAAATATTCACAACATCAGTGACATTAAACTGCCCATTGACCCAAAAGGAATTAATAAAAATTAATAACACTGGGACAGCAACAACGATCACTAAAATACCAATAGATAATGCTAAAATTGCATTCGCCACATTAAATGGACTTTTTTGAATCACTGCAGCCATTACGCCCCCCTTGGTTGCTGAACAGGTTGTTGATTATCAGAAAACCAAAGCAAATCATGGAAATTGACATAACAATCGTCACCCTCATTGAACATCAGATCATATCTGAGTGCTTTATTCGTCGAGACTTCTGTACGTAAATGGACATCATCAATATCAATCATGTAATCCATTACAGCACCTAGGAAACTGGCGCGCAGAATTTTACCTTTTAACCCGTCACCCGTTTTACTCAAAATAATGTCTGAGGGACGACAACCTAATTTGCCTGATTCGGCAGGCAGATTAGGCCATTGCAGAACTTGCTTACCTTGCCCAACAAGATGTTGGCCTTCTTCATAACGGACATGAATAAAATTGGCGAGGCCCATAAATTTAAACACCATTTCATTGGCTGATTTTTCATAGATCTCCCAAGGGGTACCAATTTGTTGGATATCACCATTTTTATCCATAATGGCTAGACGATCGGAAATGGCGAGCGCAATCTCTTGGTCATGGGTCACATATAAAATCGTAATGCCCAATTTCTTTTGCAACTCCTTGATTTCAAAACGCATTTCCTCTCTTAAATTTGCATCAAGGTTATTTAATGGTTCGTCTAATAACATCAAAGAGGGCTTCGCCACCAACGCACGTGCCAATGCGACACGTTGTTGTTGTCCACCTGAAAGCTGAGAAGGTAAACGCATTTCCAGTCCAGTTAGATTCACCAGATTCACAACTTCCATCACCTGTTGCTGAATTAAGCTTTTATCTAACGCCTTCAGCTTTAAGGGATAAGCAATATTATCGAAAACGGTCATATGTGGCCAAACGGCATAATCTTGGAATACCACCCCAAGACCTCGTTGATCAGGCGGAATATCAATGCCTTGTGCAGGATCAGACACCACATGGTCATCAATTAAAATCCGTCCAGAATCAGGCTCATCAAATCCTGCCAATAAACGAAGTAACACGGTTTTACCACAGCCTGAAGGGCCAAGTAAGGTAAAACATTCACCATCTTTGACGACAAGCGATAAATCTTTTAGCACCTCATTCGAACCAAATGCTTTACTGACTTTTTCGAATGTGATTGTTGCCATAGCACACTCCTGTTTTATTGACGCCCTTGCAGAATTTGGGTGAATTTTTTCACAATCTCTTCTTTTTCGCTCAAGATCGCTTGATAATCAATTGGGATAGCACGACTAATCGCATCTTCTACCGTTGGCATCCCCTCTAAGGTGGCAATACCTTTTCTCACTGGTAATGTGCCCTCGTGCGCAATAATGTGTTGTGCATCTTCAGACAGTAAGAAATCAATGAATTTTTTAGCTGCGGCTGGATTTTTGGTGCCTTTAAAAATGGCGGCGGGACTTGGGATGACTAACATTTCTTTTGGATAAACCAATTTAAGTTGTGCGCCTTTTTTAATTTTGTCATTAGTAATGTAATCCACCGCTAAAGAGGCTAATAAATCACCTGATGCGGTATCATCCACTACCTGACCTGAGCCTTTACCCACTTTACCTTTATTGGCTTTAATTTTTTCGAAGAATTCCCAACCAAAAGTGGATTTTAGGAGTGCCACACTCATATAAGACGTGCCAGACAAAGCCGGATTCGCAATACCAAAGGCCCCTCTGTATTTTTGTCCAGTAATATCATCCCAACTGCTAGGCGGTTCTTTCACAAAACGGGTATTATAGGCAATACCTAAGGTGCCTAAACGAATGGGGGTAAAAGAACCATCAAAATCCGGAAGCGGATTCACAATATGCGCCACTTCAGGTGACACATACGGCTCTAACATACCGTTGGCTTTCATTTTAAAGAAATCAGGCACTTCACTGGTCCAAATCACATCGGCCATAATTTGACCCGATTCTTTTTCCGCTGCAATTTTTGCCATCAGTTTTCCCGCGCCAGCAGATTGATAGTCCATGCTGATATCTGGATATTTTTCATTAAACTTGCTTTTTAATGCCCCAATTAAGGATTCTTTCATCGAGGTATAGACAATCAGTTTCTCATTGGCATGTGCAACACCAGTAACAGCAATACTTAACCCAAGTGCAATGATGATTGAAGATAATTGTTTATTCATAATCTAATCCTGCCTATTTTGTTATTGATCACAATGATAGAGGGAGAAATACAGCTAAACACATTTCACATTTTGTGTGAAATTCAACCTACAATAACGTTCAACAAAACAAAAAAAAAGTACTGTCAAGGTCATAAAAAACAGTCAGAATTGACTCATTTTGATAGGCATTAATGGTTAAATTTGACACATTTAAGCGAGACGATGCGATCTTGTCGTCATTCATCATAAAAGCACCTATAAATGACTCAAAAAATCGCGTAACCATTTAAAATATAAATTCTATTTTTTTGAAATGGATCACAAAAAAAGCCCCCTCTCACCGCACTATTTTGAGTAAGATGAGTCGTAGCTCGGTCAATTAACGTTCTCACTATGCGCACCAAAAGACAACGATTCATCACATTTTTAACAGTTACACTCTTGGCTTTTGTTCCCCCGATAAAAGCGGAAGAATTGGTGATCGGTACAACATTTGCCTTAGAAGGTGTACAACACCTGATCAATGAATGGCATAAACAACCTGATAGTTTTCCAATCACCACCTTAAACCGAACAAGTAGTTCATTAAGTCAGTTGTTATCGACTGACAAAGCAAGGGAAGTCGATCTTATCCTTAGCTCATCCCCAATGCTATTTTATAATTTACAGCGTAAAAACAAGTTAGCATCCTTACCAGACAACCTTGCCCATAACACACGCTTTTTACCCGATCTGCTTAAACCCAACACGGTGGCCTTTGCGTTATCGGGTTATGGGATGCTGTTTAATCTTCCTTTATTAGAACAAGCCCATTTACCCTTACCGCAATCTTGGCGAGACCTCACTCATCCTAATTTGCAAGGACTCGTGATTATTAGCAGTCCCACACGTTCAGATACCAATCACATTATGATAGAAGCCCTCTTACAACAATATGGTTGGCAACAAGGGTGGGAATTAATTGAAAAGATCATGTTAAATGTAGGCACCATTTCATCGCGGAGTTTTGGGGTGGTGGATAAAGTACAAGCGAATTTAGGTGCGGTAGGGATTACTATTGATAACTATGCACATATTTTAACTGCACAGGCACAATCCCATTTGGCTTTTCATTACTTCCCCCACTTTCCCATTTCCCCTACTTTTATCGCCGTGGCCGCAGAGAGCAACAAAAAACAACAGGCATTCCGTTTCATTCGCTTTTTATTGAGTCCAACCGGTCAACATATTTTAACAGACCCACAAATGAGCAAATATCCGATTATTCCACTCCCCGCGGATCATCCTAAAGCGGGATTACAGCAGCAATTATTTGCCCAGCCACCACTTAACTATCCGTTACTGATCAAACGGCAAGAATTAGTCAAATTACTCTTTGAACAACACCTAACCCATCGTTTAAATTTACGCAAAGAGCATTGGCATTTATTGCACCAAAAAGAACGTGCGTTAAAACGACCGCTCCCAGAACTGCGCCATATTCTCACCACATTACCGGTTTCTGCTGAGCAAGCGGAAGATGATGAGTACTTGACGCATTTTAATCGCAGCCAAGAATTACTCAACTGGCAACATTTTTTTATTGCCCAACAATTGGGTTTCGTTAACGCATTGGAACATCTCGAATGAAGAAATGGTTGAAACATGTAGATCTAAGCACAGGCTTACAACTGTCTTTTCTGATCAGTGGGTTGCTTTGTCTGTTTGTAGGCGCGGTGGGACTTTATACTTGGCAACAACAACGTACCGAAATCAATTTCGCACTCGATAAAGATTTTCCCAAAGTACAAGCTGCCTTCCAAACAGAAGAACAAATTAATCTTCTCCACCATGCCTTTATCCATTTGGTTAACGTGAAAAATACTCATCAGAAAGTGGAACGTTACAATCACGCAAAACAACAACTGGCTACCTTAAAAGAGCTGATTATTGAATTAGACGAGAATTTAGATGACGACTTGATGGATTTATTACAACAACAAGCCTACCTTTTAGAGCAAATATCACAAAATATCACCCGAACCCTTACCTTAAATGATGAACTTAATAAAATTACTTCTCAAATCAATTGGTTACATAATGATTTTCATCAGGAATTCACCGCACTTTTGCAAGAGATGAGCTGGCAACAATCTACCCTTGCGAATACCATTGTCCGACAGCCACACAACACACAAACAATCGAGCAATTAAAGAAACGGCAACAAGAATTGCTGTTAGTTTACGATTTCACGACTTATGAAGAACAAATTATCAGTGAATTACGCACCCAAATCGCAGATCCCAATGAAAGTAATGCGATTCGATTACATAATTATTTGAGCTATTTATCCTTATTAATTAATAACCGCATTCAGTTACTGGGGCGCCACTCCGCCACTTCAACCATTAAACAAATTTTAGAGGAATTAATTAAATTTGGCTTGAACCCACAGGCTCTACCCGCACTTTTTGCCATACGAACGGAATTAAACCAACAGCGCGAGTACTTCATCCAGCAAAGTGATAAGGTGTTTGAGGCCTTTCGCGAACAAATCAGTACGCAAGTGGGCAACAGTAAACAACAATTACATTTACTGCATAATATTGTCGAAAAAAGTAGCACATTTAATGGCGCATTAATTTTACTGGTGATGTTATTAGCCGGTATTTTTGTTATCGCGATTAACTTCTTTTATATTCGTTTACGTTTATTAAAACGTTTTCAGCAACTTAACCATGCGGTTGTTCAATTAACCAATGGCGAACCTAATGTCAACATCGCGGTTTATGGCAATGATGAATTAGGACGCATTGCAAAATTATTGCGTTTATTTCTGTTTGAAATGAATCAGAAAACAGAAGAATTAAAATCACGTAATCAAGTCCTCTTAGATGAAATTGAGCACCGCATTGAAGTACAAACCGCCTTAGAAAATACCCAGAATGAATTGACACAAGCGGCAAAACTGGCTGCTGTCGGCAAAACCTTAACCTCGATTAGCCATGAAATCACGCAACCGCTCAATGCCATGAATGCCTATTTATTTAGCGCTAAAAAAGCAGTGAGTAAACAAAATACGGCAGCTACACTAGAATATCTCAATAAAATCAATCAATTAGTTGAGCGCACTGCGCTCATTATCAAGCGTTTAAGGCAATTCTCACGTCAAGGGACAGGTAAAATGCAAGCGGTCAACTTAATGGATTGTATTCAAAGTGCATGGGAGTTATTGGAATCGCAACATAAACCACGACAAAGTCAGCTTATCTTACCAGCCCATTTACCCCTTGTTTTAGGCGAAGATGTGCTACTCGAACAAGTCTTTGTGAATCTCTTTTTGAATGCCTTAGAGGCAATCGAACAGCACTCGCCTCAAATTCATATTGAAGTTGATACATATAATGACGACGAGTTTTGTTTATGGATAACCGACAATGGTCAAGGTTGGCCATTAACCGACAAATTATTACAACCCTTTTCCAGCAGTAAATCGATCAATTTAGGTTTAGGGCTTTCCATTAGTCAATCGATTATGGAACAATGTCAAGGCGCATTGACCATTGCCTCCACCCTCACCCATAATGCATTGGTCATATTAAAATTTAAGGTGGCTCAACATGTTTAATCCTACCTATAACGTGCTATTAATTGATGATGACTTGGATATTCTTGAGTCTTATCAAGATTTATTACAGCAAGAAGGCTATCAAGTCATGACTTGTGCAGACCCGATGGATATTGTGGCGCAAATTCCACAAAACTGGATTGGTGTGATACTTTGTGATGTGTTATTACCCACTCTTTCAGGTTTACAACTACTAGACCAGATTATTCAGCACGATGCTCACCTCCCCGTAATTATGATCACGGGCCACGGTGATGTCCCTATGGCCGTGGAGGCAGTCAAAAAAGGCGCCACAAATTTTCTTGAAAAACCAATTGCGCCAGAAAATTTACTGCATCAAGTCGCACAGGCATTGGAAAAACGCACAATCTTAATGAAAAACCGCCAATGGCAATTAGAAAAATTGACTGAAAGCTTTATTGGCCAAAGTGAGTGGATGATGGCAATGCGGCACCAATTACAAAAACTCGCCGACATTGATGTCCCTCTCTTTTTATGGGGAGAAACGGGTACTGGACGTTATCATTCTGCGACTTACTTACATAAACTCAGCGCGCGTCAAAACGCCCCTTTTGTTTATTATGAATGTTTACCTCAAACCGATTGCAATCTAGACAGACTCCTTGAGGATGTGCAACAAGGTACATTGGTAGTGAAAAATATCCATTACTTACCTCAAACAATACAACAACATTTAGCCAATGCCTTAAATATTGAAGGATGTGCATTTAGGCTGATCTTGCTCAGTGATTCATCGCTTCTCACACTGATTCAAACACAACAGATCCGCTCAGAACTGTATTATTTGTTTTTACATACACAATTTGAATTGCTTCCCCTCAAAAAACGTCCAAGCGATATTCTGCCTATCTTTTGTCATTATGTGCATAAAAGTTGTACCCGATTAAATAAAGACTATGTCGAACCTAATAAAAAATTAATCCAGTATTTACTCACACAGACCTGGCCAGGGAATGTCAAAGAGCTGATCCATGTGGCAGAACTCTATGCGATTGGTTTATTTGCTGAGCAAAATGCACCGATGCCTACCCCGCTTAAAACAACGCAGATCAAACCACTTGATGAACAGATCAATGAATATGAAAAACAAATCATTGAAGATGCGTTAATTTTTTATCAAGGGCGAATTAATGATGTGGCGACTTATCTGAATATTCCACGTAAAAAACTCTATTTGCGTATGAAAAAACACCATATCGATAAAAAGCACTATAAATGTTAGGCAAAAAACTAAGAAAATATGATGTGATGCCTGCGCTCAATGTGGGCTATTCTTTGTTCGCGTCCTGCATAAATATAAATCCTGCTTCTTATCACAATCTATTTTACATCTCGCCAAAATCACTTTATCCTTTTTATCCACCATAGCTTGTATCAAAAATAACGATGATGAAAAAAAACACATTCTTTCTTGGCTTAGTCTTTATTACCGCCTTAACTTTTCTGGTGAATCTCCTCGCAAAAACACCCTTCGCCCTCAACGCGAATATCAGCGCACTGACCATTGCAATTCTGTTAGGTATTTTATTTGGCAATACCTTTTACCCTCAATTTTCGCAGTACACCGCACAAGGCGTGATTTTTGCCAAAGGCACCTTATTACGCTTAGGCATTATTTTGTATGGCTTTCGCCTCACCTTACAAGATATTAGCAATGTCGGCATCAACGCTATCGCTACCGATGCGATTATGCTAGTGAGCACGTTTTTACTGACCTTGTGGTTAGGAATACGCTATTTAAAAATGGATAAACAGATTGTGTATTTAACTGCCGGAGGTTGCAGTATTTGCGGTGCCGCGGCGATTATGTCTATGCAGCCAGTGACCAAAGCTGAATCCCATCAGGTGTCGATTGCGGTGGCGGTGATTGTGATTTTCGGCACGATTTCCATGTTTTTATATCCCCTCATGTACCCTTATCTTGCCACATGGTTGAATGAGCATCAGTTCGGTATTTATATCGGGTCGAGTGTGCATGAAGTGGCGCAAGTGTACGCGGCGGGTGGCAATATTAGTCCTGCGGTGGCAGATACCGCCGTGATTTCCAAAATGATCCGGGTGATGATGCTCGCCCCATTCTTACTATTAGTGTCTTGGCTACTGGTGAAGCAAAGTGACAATCCACAAAGTAGCAAAATCACCATTCCCTGGTTTGCCTTTTTATTCATTTTCATGGCGGTGATCAATTCCTTTTCTCTCATCCCCGCCCATATCGTCGCTTGGATTGTGGAAATTGACGGCTTATTACTGATCGCCGCCATGACTGCGTTGGGCTTAACCACGCACATCAGCGCGATTAAACAGGCCGGCATCAAACCACTGATTTTGGGGGCACTCGTACTATGTTGGTTGGTCATCGGTGGCTTTTTCGTGAATGTGGGCATTAGCCAACTGCTCTAGCTAACCGAAGCATTAAAAAAGAGCGGTCAATTTTCAAAAAGTTTCACACTTTGAAGCATTGACCGTTTTTTGTCAGGAAAAGAATAGCAATTAGATCGTTCTGAAAAGGGCAGTTAATGTTGCATTTTAATTTTCCAACCAATTGCGTAATAGCCGTTCGCCATGTTCGGTCATAAAAGACTCTGGATGGAATTGCACGCCGTAAAGGGGTAACTGCTTGTGCTGAAATGCCATCACCACCTCTTCAGCGCAGTGAGCGGTGATGGTGAGTGCATTGGGGAAATTGTGTTCACGGATTGCCCAAGAGTGATATAACCCAATTTGAAACTCGCTGGGGAGCCCTTGAAACAAAACTGAATCTGACCGCACTTGCAGGCGTTGGCTACGCCCGTGGCGAACTTTGTCTAAGTTGTATAACTCACCGCCAAAAAATTCACACAGGGTTTGATGCCCCAAGCATACCCCTAAAATGGATTTTGATTGGTGGTATTTTTCTAACATCGCAAACAATTGCGGGTAGGCACGTGGCACATCAGGACCGGGGGAAATCAGAATATGGCTATAATTGGCGACGGCATCCACATCCAAGTCTTGCACATTGACTACCTCAAAGGACACGCCTAAACGGCGGATAAAATCCACTAAATTGTAAGTAAAAGAATCTTGATTATTGATGATCAGAAGTCGTTTCATATCTACGCCATATGCTGTGAAGAAAGAGGCAAAGTATAAAGGAAAATGCGGATTTTTGTTTCATTTTCCGTTAAACTTTCCCTTATTTTTTCAATTGTAAATAACTTATGTCCTTCCATGCTTTTATTCAACAGGCGAATCAGTTTGGTGAACAACGTCAGCCGTTTTTCTTTCTGATTGATTTTGAACAGCAACAGCCGATTATTTGTCCGTTAGCACAGGCGGCAGAATTAGGGTTATTTTTTGCGATACGAGGGCAGCAGAATGTCAATTGGCAAACTGAAATACCTCACAAGCCTTTTGAACTGCACAAATTTCCTATATCAAAAGCAGCTTATCAGCGTGGCTTTGACTTGGTGCAAACCGAACTGCAAAAAGGCAATTCTTATTTGTTGAATCTCACCTATCCGACCGAAATTAACATGAATTGGCGTCTAGAACAGGTTTTTCAACAAACGAGCGCCCCCTATAAATTATATTATCAGGATCGCTTTGTGTGCTTTTCGCCTGAATGCTTTGTCAATATTCATCATAATCAAATCTATACTTACCCGATGAAAGGCACCATTGATGCCACCTTGCCCGAGGCGGAAAAACGCTTATTAGATTCCGACAAAGAGCGTCAAGAACATTACACTATTGTGGATTTAATGCGCAATGATTTGGCAACGGTTGCCGAGAAGGTGGAAGTGACGCGCTTTCGTTATGTAGAAAAAATTCAGACGCAAAAAGGGGCGATCTTGCAGACAAGTTCGGAAATTCGGGGCAATTTGGCAGAAAATTGGCAAGCCCGCATTGGTACGATATTAGCCACCTTATTGCCTGCAGGCTCGATTAGCGGGGCACCGAAAGAAAAAACGGTACACATTATTCACGCCGCCGAGCAACAGTCTCGCGGTTATTACACCGGGATTTTTGGGATTTTCGATGGTGAGTCGTTGCAAAGTGCGGTGGCAATTCGCTTCATTGAGCAAGTGGGCGAAAAATTTATTTTCCGCAGCGGTGGTGGGATTACCATCTTAAGTGAGCTAGAAGACGAATACCAAGAGTTGATCCAAAAAGTGTATGTACCAGTAGGATAAGCGATGACATTTCCTTTATTTGAAACCATTGCCATTGTCAACGGTGAGATTCAACATCTTGCCTTACATCAACAACGTTATGCGGCAAGTTTAGCGACGTTTTATGGCGAAAATATGGCAAACGTGTACGACCTCGCCGATATTATTCAGATTCCCACCGCACTTGAGCATACCCAAAATGCCCCTCTTATTCGTTGCCGAATTGATTACAATCAGCAATCGTATCAAGTTCAGTATTTTGCTTATCAACGCAAACCGTATCGCACCTTTCAGCCTGTCATTTGCGATGAAATTCACTATGATCTGAAATATGCTGATCGGGCATTATTAAATCAGTTATTTGCTCAGCGTGGGGATTGTGATGAGATTATGATTATCAAACACGGCAAGGTGACAGATTGCAGTATTGGTAATCTGGTATTTCGCCAAGGTGAGCAATGGTTCACCCCAGATAGCCCGTTATTTTACGGCACACAACGAGCCTGGTTATTACAACAAGGCAAAATTCAAGCCCGCCCGATCTTGTGGCAAGAAATTGAACAATTTGAAGAAATCCGACTGATTAATGCACTTAATCCGCTGTAAATTTTCATTGAACAGCGTAAAATAAAACAACTTTTTCAGTCAGATAAAAGGAGATAAACGACATGACGAAAGTAATTCATACTGACAATGCACCAGCCGCCATTGGCCCTTATGTACAAGCAGTAGATTTAGGCAATATGCTGTTAACCTCTGGGCAAATTCCAGTGAATCCAAAAACCGGTGAAGTGCCAGCGGATATCGTCGCGCAAGCCCGTCAATCGTTAGAAAACGTGAAAGCGATTGTGGAACAAGCGGGATTAGGCGTGGCAAATATCGTGAAAACCACCGTGTTTGTGAAAGATTTAAATGACTTTGCAGCGGTCAATGCAGAGTATGAACGTTTCTTTAAAGAGAACAATCACCCTAGTTTCCCTGCTCGCTCATGTGTGGAAGTGGCACGTTTGCCGAAAGATGTGGGGATTGAAATCGAGGCAATCGCTGTAAAAGCCTAATGAATAGCTTGCATTTATCTTAGTCGTAGCAAAACAATCTCTTTTCACTTGCTCTCTTCAAAGCAAGTTGATGAGCGATTTTTATTGGGTGTTTTTCTATTGATAGCCAAAAACGCCCTTTACTGATAGAGAATAAACTATGCAAAATCAAGTCATCGAGATTCTACAATACCGTTTAAAACCACAATCAGGATAAACGTTTCACCAAATTATGCGTGAGATCAGTGTTCCACTCCATAAACAACATGGGATTGATGTCATTGCGTATGGGAATTCATTACATGATATTGACAGCTATTATTTAATCCGTGCATTTGAGACAGAAACCAAATTGCAACAGCAGCTCGATGCATTTTATGCCAGTGATGATTGGCGTTATGGACCAAGAGAAAGTATCATTCGCCTGATTGAAAGCAGTTTAAAATCTGTGATCATGCTCCCGACACAGGCAATCCATGCACTACGCAACCATTATCCTCAATAAAATCAACAACCGCACCCAATCAGTGCGGTCATTTTTTCTTACTTTTTCAGTGCTAAGGGAAAAACAACGATAGCGGACGTTGTTTAATCAATTTCCAAACACATTGCGCGATATCACACCAACTCTCAATTTCTGTTTCTAAAGAACGTAGCGCAACCCATAACGCGATAAAGAAACTGACAATCAAATTCACCATACCAATCAATAACACGAACACTAAACCTTGTAAGAACATCGGCCAAGTGAACGCGCCACTGATCGCCATATAGCCCAAATTCGCAGAAGAAAACGCCACATGGCGAATATCCAACGGTAAATTAAGCAAGTACCCGACTAACCCCGTTAAACCAAGCAATAAGCCAAAACACAGGTTTCCCATAATCGAGCCATAATTATCATGCCAATATTCTGCAAATTTATAGCGCATATTGCGGGTCAACAGACAGCGTAAAATCGGGTGATTGCGTAGTCGCATTTTTAGATTCAAATAATTGCTGCGATTATCAAAATAACCAGAAATAATCCCAGAAAAGAATAACCAGAAACCCGCAATGGCGGCAAACCATAAAGACCCTTTCATCGGATCAAGGGATTTTTGTTGGTAGGCAATCTCCGCCTCACTCAATAAAGGTGTACCAACATAATGTTGATAGCCTAGCGCAAGCAAACAAGCCACAGAAATCGCTAAAGTGACATTACCCAATACTGCCACTGTTTGCGAGCGAAATACATCGATCAGCAGTTGAGCTAATTGCAGATTAACGGATTTGCCTTGTCCATTATCCACCGTTTCTGCAAAACGTGCTGCGGTCATTGCGGGCTGTTTGGTCGCCACAGTACAATGCAACATAAAAATCAAGGTAAAACCAATACCGTAATTCAGCCCTTCAGCAATACCTCGCCAAACACGATCTTCAATCAGATCACCTAAATACAGTTTAAATAACGCCATTAAGGCAATTAAGATGCCCCCACCCGCCGCTGAAAAAAACATATTACGGTATTCTTTTGCATCGCGCGTAATATAATGTTCGCCATGATCACTTTTATTCTGGGTAATACTGCGCGCGAGCATTTTGACACTTTGTTTCCATAAATCCACCGCACTATGGCTTTGTGCCGATGCCACCGCCAATTCACCTGTTAACATCAAAATACGGCGTGGTGGCACGCGATCTCGTTGGAAGAGATCCATGAGTGTGGCTAAACGATCGAGCGTTTGATCTAAACGGGTTAATAAATGGGCAACCCCGAGGGTGGATCCTGCACTGGCGCCTCGTTTATGTAAACGATCGATCTGATCACGGCATTGCTCAAACATCACTTGTAAATGCGCATCATCATAATGACAGTGTTGACGACGTGCGCTGACCCAGTGTGAGACCTCGCGTTGCAATGCGACGAAAGGCGAATCGGCATCCAATAACGAAGGATCTAAGCGCATCAATTCCGGCTCTAATTCTTCCGCCGCAATCCAAATGGCAAGCATTTCAATGGCAAACAAGCCTTCGTAGCGTAAATGGTTATGCACATTTTCCCGATCACGTTCTGTGCAGTGTTGTTGTAATACATCCAATAGTCTCACCCAATCTTGAATGGGTACCGCATGTAACCAATCAGCATCTTTTTCTTCACAAAAGAGAACAAAGAAAATATCCCGTAAATCGTTTAAATCTTTGAAAGAAGGGTTGAAACGCTCGTAGAGACGTTTTTGAATGTCGCGTCCAAAGCCTTCTCGGCCTAAAATGCCACAGCTAATAAATAAGGGATATAAACGCAGTTGGCAAATCCATTGACACAAAAGGGAGGCGGTTTTTTGCGCCAATATATTGTCATCATAGAATGGTTGCGTGATGTGATGAAAACGTTGTACGGCTTCTTTTTTACCTCCTGCACGCATCCACTGACAAGCGGCATTTAACAAGGTAAACGCATTTTGTTGCTCAATCTGCGTGGTCAAAAAAGGGAGAATATTGTTTTTGTCTAAAGGGTATTTTTCGATCATATAGAGGAGATAACAGTAAACAATGTGGTTTTTGTTTGAGCATAATAAGGGAATCATGAAAAAAAACAAAGTCACAGATTCATATTATCTACAAAAAGTGATGCGTTATCGTTCAGGCAATAATATGCCTGCTTTTTGGGACTCCCTTTAAGATAAAGAAAAAATTGTGTAAATAATGCAATAAACTTTAGCCAATGCATTGTAACAGGTTGATTGGCATCACGAAGTGTCTACAGATAAGGTGTTACGAGTTATGACAGCTTTTTCATAACATGTTTTGACCAGCGTGATCTGTGTTTTTATCTGCGCTATTCAACCACTTATAAAAACATTAAAATGAGGTGATTTTGTGTTACTTGTTTATTTAAAGGAAGGGAAGGAAATAACATGAATATCATACAATCGTTCACGCACAGATTAAGCGATTTAATCAAACAATACCCTCTCGCGATGTCGTTTATTTTCATCAGTACGGCATTTATTCCGTGGATACAAGATGAAAGTATTTCCCGAGATATGATTGTCGTTTTATTGCTACCGATCTATTTCTCCACGGTGTTACTGTTAAACAAGCGCAAATACGCGAATGGGCTTGCTATTGCTTATGCCATTCTGATTACGCTTGCCTTTTATTTTGCTGAGCGACCTATCTATGATAATGACGCTTATTGGGGACTACTGCTCATTCATTTTGTGCTGTTTGTTACCTATCCACTAGCAAAATCGAACCGACTTTTTGTGTATAACACGGTATCGCGTTTGACTCAACTTGCCCTAGCTATTGTGTTAGCAGGCATCATTTGTATATGCGCTGTATTGGTTTTGAACAGTATAGAATACTTGTTTAATATCAATCTATTAAGCTACCGTATCGTGCCAAAAACGCTCCTTTTTATCATGTGCTTTTTTACACCGGTTTTCTTTCTGATTTTTGAACAGCGCTTAGCCCAAAACTTTCAAGGTGAACGGTTTCATTATGTGATCGAATTGATCATCAACTTTATTTTTTCACCGGTTGTTATCCTTTATACCCTGATCGTGTACCTGTATTTGGCTAAAATTCTGTTTTATTTCGAACTACCGAAAGGTGGTGTGGCGTATATTATTATGCCATACATCGCGTTGGGCTTATGTTGTCAAGGATTACGCTTATTGCTGATTGATGCAAAATGGACTGGTTTCTATCGCTCTTTTAGCTATCTCGCCATTGCACCATTGGTTTTGCTTTGGTTAGGCATCAGCACGCGTATTACCACTTATGGTTTAACAGAAATCCGCGTTATACTTGTCGTGCTCGCCAGTATGATGACCTTGTTTATTTTATTTTCTATGACGCAGCGCTTGAGACAATATCGCTTATTTAGCCTTACTGCCTGCTTGCTTCTTTTTGTCAGCACAATACTCACCTCCCCCTATTATGTGGCACAGCAACATCAATTAGCACGTTTTGAACGCTTGCTCAGTGAACTGAATATCTTGGATGAACAGCAACAAATTAGCGCAACCATCTTTGACAGTCAGTTCGCTAAGCAACTTAGCACTGAACAAGTCGAAAAATATAAACAATTAGATGGGATTATTGGACGCTATATCAAAACCAATCCAGCGGCTGTCGCCAAATATGGTCAAGACAAACTCGATTATTTACATGGCTTTTATTACAACCAGATTATTTATAATAATCCGTACCAAGATGAAGAAGCCTCGATCACTTTTTATGCTTACGATACTCGTCGACAGGATAACTATGCCATTGATATCGCACCTTATCAGACACTGCATTTGATCAACGGTTATGTTAATAGTGGCGATCCAAATGAGCTTGAGACACAGACACAAGAGACATCCACTCTATTTCAACGTCAATTTGATCTGATTGATAAGCATAACAAGTACAGTTTTGATGAACGCTATTTTGTCGAGGTTTTTAACGCAGCAGGCTTAGATATTCACCAAAAATATCCACAAGATACGTTACTGCCATTAGCCAAGCAACTAACCCAAGTACCCACAACGGAAGGAGGATTACTCATTTTTCGTGACATGGACTTCAAATATGAAGTCCACGGTGACATAAAAGGCTATGTTTATCAGGGTGGTTATATTGAGTTTTATCTCGCCCCATAACAGCACAAATAAAGAGCGGTCTATTTTACCAACATTTTGTCAAAATAGACCGCGGGTTAAAACAAGCTTATTTATGGCGTAGTCATACTACACATCATAAGTGCCCATGATGACGGCTTGATCCAAAATATGCCCTTGCATCGCAAAATGCAGGTCATTAAAACGAA
The DNA here is from genome assembly GCA_049888895.1 of Bisgaard Taxon 45. Taxonomy (GTDB): domain Bacteria; phylum Pseudomonadota; class Gammaproteobacteria; order Enterobacterales; family Pasteurellaceae; genus Pasteurella. Next base: position 30,875 of record JBLUWJ010000011.1, read on the forward strand.
ACCCTGCACTGAGATCCAATTTACAATCTAATGCATATACGATGAGTTCATAACGATGTAAGCAGTTAGGTGGTGCCATACCGCCATAAAAAGAGGCTTCTGCAATGTCAAATTTACCCAACACGCTTGCCCAAGAATTTGCCCCTTGCACATAATCCGTTGCGGTTAAACTTTCGTTTTCTTGCACAGAGGTACGTTCTAAATTCGCGATTAACCAATGAATCCAGACAAACCCACTGGCCGTAATCGCATCTTTATCTTCCAATACCACCGCAAAAGATTTCGTGCCTTCGGGTACCTCGCTAATGTCAAAAGGAATCGAATAGGTCGGCATACCATTTGGGCTAAATTGCTTGCCTCGTTTGCCGTATTTGTCTTCAAATGCACCATTTTTAATGGCTGAACTGGTCACTTTCATCGTGTCCTCCTTATTTTAAGGTATCAATCTTGCTCGCTAAAGCGCATACTTTGTTTGTAGGTTTACCGCCCAATTCACTGATTGTACGTAAAAGCGCTGTTTTCATTTTAACCTAAGGAATAATATATAACCAAAGATTCCTATTTGTTCATCAATCATAACCTGTATGCTAATACTCAAATCAATAACATAACAAAAAATAACCTAATGTGTTAATCTTAACCTAATCAGTCCATTTATTCGGAGAAGAATATGTCAACTATTTTACTTTTTAATGCGAGCAATAGCAGTCGCTCTATTCACCAAACAGTGTTAAACGCCATTGTGCCGTTATTATCCACTCACCAACTGTCTTATGCCTCAAGTCTTGATTTTGATTTACCTTTTTATAGTGAAGATGCAGAAAAACAAGGTTATCCACAAGCGGCAAAGGATTTTGTCGCACTCCTACACAAACATGATGCGGTGATTTTAGCCTGTCCAGAGCATAATGGTGCACCACCGGCTATTTTTAAAAATTTATATGACTGGGGAACACGTGCAGCAAAAGCAGAAGATACCACTCTGTTTAATCAACGTAAGCTACTGATCTTAACCACTTCAGGGGGGGAACGTGGCGGACTCACAGTACAAACTTACTTAAAAAACATCACACCATTTCATGGTGCGACGGTGGTGGGGGCTTATAGCATCGGCAAATATTATGATCACTTTGTTGATGGTCAACCAACACCAGCGGCTAATCAAATTTTACAAGCTGCGGCAGATGACTTAACTCAAGCGTTAGCCTAGCCTTTTAAACTCATAACCATGATGACTGTTATGTGAAAAAGTAAAAAGTGCGGTCTGTTTGTTAAAAATTTTAAAAAACAGACCGCACATAAGTTTGGGTGATCGAGAATCGTTTATCTAGAAAACTTACGACATCCGCCCGTTTTCAATCTGAATCACTTGATCACAAATCGACATGGTCGATGCACGGTGGCTGACTAACACTATCAATTTTTCCGCTTTAACCGTTAATAGCGATTGCAAAATAATCGCTTCATTTAAGCTATCCAAATTGCTAGTAGGTTCATCAAGTAAGATTATCGGGGCATTGTGTAAAAATGCGCGTGCAATACCGATACGCTGTTTTTCCCCGTCGGACAAATTGCTACCCAACTCATTGATTTGGGTGTCATAACCTTCCGGAAGACTCATGATAAAGTCATGAATCGAGGCTTTTTTTGCTGCTTCGATCACCTGTGCTTTGCTAGCAGTACGATTTGCCATCAAAATATTGTCATAGATGGTTTCGTTGAAAATATAGGTTTGTTGGGTGATGTAAGCGATATGATCACGCAAACTGAGGGTATTAATCTGCTTCAGATCAGTACCGTTGATGCGGATTACACCCGTTTGTGGATCATAAAAACGCATCATCAATTTTAACAATGTACTTTTACCACTCCCACTACGACCATGAATCCCGAGAATTTGTCCTTTTTGCAAGCATAAATTGAGATTTGACAGGATCTGTTCATCTGCATAAGCAAAGCTCAAATTTTCGACTTCTATGTTTTCAACATCTTGCAAATCCACGCCTTTCACCACGTCTTTGAGATGTGGTTCTTCACTGAGTAAGCCTAGCACACGCTCACCACTGGCGAGAGTTTGTAGTAGGTTATTTGACAAGTTACTCAACGCAATCACCGGACCATAACTCGACATCAATAAAATCACCGCAATTAATAGCCCAGCAAAGTTAACTTGTTGATTTAAATAGAGTGCAACACCCGTCATTAACATCAGAATATTAAATGCAGAAACAGCAGTTTCTGTGTAAGCACGCACTTTACCTTCTTGTTGTTTGATTTTTAAGAACGCTTTATCAATTTGCTCACTGCGTTGATGAATGCCGGCTAAACGTTCCTGCTCATTGCCAAACAGTTGTAACTCTTTCATGCCTCGTACGCTATCGAGGAAATAATCGTTCATTTCGCCCACCAGTTCACGATACACTCGCCCGTCTTCTCGTGCCATTTTGGTGGTAAAAATCGGTAAAATCACACCAATGGTGAGATACGCCAATAAGCCAATTAAGGTGAACCAAGGCGAAATATGGGCAAACACCGCTAGCAAAATGCTTGAAGTTAAAAAGGCAATCATAATCGGTGCAATCGTATGGGCATAGAACACTTCAAGCAGTTCAATATCGTTGGTGACTAACGACAGCAATTGCCCAGATTGTTTCCCTTGCAGTTTTACAAAGGCTAATTTACGCAATGCCGTAAAAACCTTGTCCCGCAATAAGGCTAATAACTTGAAGGCAATATAATGCCCCGACATTTGCTCAAGATAGCGTAAAATGCCACGAGCCACTGCTAAGACAATGAGTGCGGTCAAAATTTGTGAAAAACTGAGATGGACCGGGAAATCGAGCAAGTTCACCAAGCCCATGGCACCCAATACCATAATAAAGATTGCGGCTAAAAAGCCGAGTACACCCATAATAATGGTAAACGCCATAATATGCGCAAGAGGGGTGACTAACTTCAATAATTGCCACATAATCACAAAACCATTCTTACGCATGCTGACCTCCGTGGCGGATATTTTCTAAATTTTTCTGTTGCGTAAACATCTCAGCATACATTCCCTGCTCAGCCATTAAGCTATCGTGGTTGCCTTGCTCGACTAAACGTCCCGCTTGCAAGACATAAATCTGATCGGCTTTCACCGCATTGGCTAAACGATGCGAAATCATTACAATAGTTTTTTCCGCTTTTAAGTGTTGAATAAATTGCAGAATAATTTCTTCACTTTCCACATCAATGTTGCTGGTGGCTTCGTCAAAAATATAGCAATCTGCATCATGCAATAAAGCACGCGCAAGGGCGAGACGCTGAATTTGTCCGCCGGATAAATTGCTGCCACGGCTTAATAATGTCATCTCTAAGCCGCCATTTTCACGCACGAAATTGGCAAGATTGACTTGTTCTAGCACCGCATAAATCTGCTCATCGGTTGCGTTTAAATTTGCCATTAACATATTTTCACGCACGCTCCCTTTAAAAATATAAGAACTGTGGCTCACCAGTGAAACATGACGATAGAATGCATGGCGATCAAGATCTTGAATGTCTTGTTGGTTAAATAAAATCTTGCCTTGCTGCGCTTTGTGGAAGCCCATTAAAAGCGACACTAAAGTCGATTTACCACAACCACTTTTACCCACAAATACCGTGAGTTTTTTCGGTTCTATGCTGAGGGTTAGACCATTAATCGCCTGTTTTTCTGTCTCATAAGCAAAGTGCAAATCTTGAATGTCCACCCGCACTTGATTTTCGACTGGAAATGCTACTGCATTTGGATTGACTTCAACAGGGGTATCTAACAAAGTAAAAATCTTATCGGATGCGGCTTTACCGTTCATCGCCACATGGAAAAATGAACCTAATAAGCGTAATGGAATGAAAAATTCGGAGGCGAGTAGAATAAATAAAATCACGCCAAAAATACTTAAACTGCCTGCTTGGTATTGTAAAAGGGCGGTCAAAATGCCGATAGCAGATCCACCGTAGGCCAATAAATCCATGATTGACACTGAGTTGAGCTGCATGGTCAGCACTTTCATAGTGATAGTACGAAATTTCTCCGCCTCTTTGTCCATTTGCTTCGCTTTATAGTCATCATCTTGATAAATTTTTAAGGTGATTAAGCCTTGTAAATTATCCAAAAAGCTGCTACCAAGCCCGACATAGATCGACCAATACTTATGTAATAAACGTTTAGCGATTTTATTAACCGCAATAATAGAAAAAGGAATCAGTGGTACACAGATCAAGAGAATCAGTGCGGTCGGTGCATTGAAAAAGACTAAAAACACAAAGAGCGTGAGCGGTGCTAACAAGCTATAAAATAACTGTGGTAAATAGCGCCCAAAATAGATTTCAAGTTGCTCGACCCCTTCTGATGCTACTTGAATAATAGAAGAGGTAGATTGTTGATTCACTTGATTGAGTGGCATGGCAGCCAATTTTTGAAAAATCAAGGTACGCAATTTATGTTTAACATGCGTACTGGCTTGATAAGAGGCTTTTACCGCCATTTTTCCGGCCATAGCACGCACTATAAGGGCAACGATGAGATTCATTGCGTAACTAAACAACGCGCCCATAGTAAGCGTTTGTTGAAAAGCTTGTTGCAAGCAAAGAGCAAAAATAACGGCACTGACAATGCTGGCAATGAGCGTGATCCAGTTCCAAAGCACCGTTTTTGCCACCCATTTTTTGCTATCGGTTACCGTATTAATCAATCGCTTATCGATCATCATAAAAAGGTTATCCTTGTAAAAGTCTAGCTGAATTTCAGGTGTGCTATTTTAGCATAAATGAGAATGGGATTGATTAAAAATACTGATAAAAAAGTCTGTGTATTTCAACTATTACACAGACTTCTTAAAGAAATGGTTATGATTTTGCTGTTAATTTTGGCATCAAACTCGCAATCAGTGTTGCACTGATAATGATGAAAATACCAAAGCAAGAAAGTAACGAAACACTTTCGCCTAATAATATAATCGCTAAAGCCACGCCAAAAATCGGTTCAAGTGCGGTCAACAATCCGGTTAAATTGGTATGCGTTGAATTTAGCCCTTTATTCCATAACCAATAGGCAATCCAACTACAAAAAATGGCAAGATAAAGTAAGCCTGCCACACCTCGCCAGTTCCAATTGATGACCCAATCTTGCGTTAAAAACAACGTGAAGGGTAAACAAGTGATCGCCCCTAGCACAACAGAAATCGCTGTATAGGCTGGTGCAGTAATTTGCTGAATCATCGATTTTGTCCAGCGCAAGCAAATAGCAAATAGAAGTCCTGCGAGTAACACTAAAAAACAGCCTAATACGGTAATTTCACCTTCATTTCGACCGCCTGAAATTAAAATTGCTACCCCGATAAATGCCATCGTACCAAAAAACCAATGATACCAATGGGCTTTATCTTTAAAGAAAACATGACCCACAAAAACAATCAGTAGAGGTTCTAAACCAATAATGGTGGCGGCACTGGCCGCAGAGGTGTAGTGTAAGCCTACAAATTGCAGTAAAAAGATAGCGGGATAATTAATAAAACCAAGCCACCAAAGCTGTGGGCGAAGACTTTTATCCACTTTTTTCCAATGTCGTAGGAAGAGCGGAAAAATTAATAATGTAATAAGAATTAAACGAGCTTGCACGGTTAAAACTGGATCAAGCATCGTAAACGCATATTTGCCTGCAACAAAAGAACTTGCCCAAATAAAGAGTGCAATAATTTGGTATATCATGGTGTTATAACGAAAAAGTGCGGTTAAAATGAACTTTATTTTAACCGCACTTAATGAAATGAAAAGCAGATTTTATGCTTAAATATCTAAATTTGCATGTAAGGCATTATTTTCGATAAATTCACGACGTGGTTCAACTTCATCACCCATTAATGTGGTAAACAGTAAATCTGCCGCCACCGCATCTTTAATTGACACTTTTAACATACGACGTGCATTCGGATCCATGGTGGTTTCCCAAAGCTGTTCTGGGTTCATTTCACCCAATCCTTTATAACGTTGTACCATTAAACCACGACGAGATTCTTTCACCAACCATTCGATCGCTTGTTCAAATGAACTGACTTCCAGTTTACGCTCACCTCGCATGATATAGGCACCTTCTTCAATTAAACCAGTTAATTGTTTGCCTAATTTCACAATACGTGCATATTCGCTACCTGTCGCAAATTGGAAGTTCAAGAAGTAGTCCGTATCAATGCCATGCGTGCGCACGGTTAACACGGCTTCATATAAGCTGCGCTCGCTGTTAAACACAGTACGATAGCTATAATGGTTACCGTTACTTTCTTTCGCCACCAACTTAGCAACAAGAGACGAAATCCACGCTTCTACGGCTTGTTGATCTGCCATGACATGACTGGTTAATTCTGAGTGATAAATTAATTCTTTTAACACCGCTTCAGGATAATAACGCGCTAAACGGCCAATCATTTTTTGCACCGCATTGTATTCGGTTACTAAGCTTTCTAACGCTAAACCACTCATTGCTGGTGCATTCGCGTTAACATAAAGTGCGGCATTTTCTAACGCAAGTGCAACTTCATATTGCACCATGGCTTCATCGTCTTTGATGTACTGCTCTTGTTTCCCTTTTTTCACTTTATAAAGCGGTGGCTGAGCAATATATACGTGACCACGCTCAATTAATTCTGGCATTTGACGATAGAAGAAGGTTAATAATAAAGTACGAATATGTGCACCATCCACGTCCGCATCGGTCATGATAATAATGCTGTGATAACGTAATTTTTCTGGGTTATATTCATCACGCCCAATCCCACAACCCAGTGCGGTGATTAATGTGCCTACTTCTGCCGAAGACAACATTTTGTCAAAACGGGCTTTTTCTACGTTCAGAATTTTCCCTTTTAATGGCAAAATGGCTTGGTTTTTACGATTACGCCCTTGTTTGGCAGATCCCCCCGCAGAATCCCCCTCCACCAGATATAATTCCGATAAAGCGGGATCACGCTCTTGGCAGTCAGCAAGTTTACCCGGCAAGCCACCTAAATCTAACGCCCCTTTACGACGCGTCATTTCACGCGCTTTACGTGCAGCTTCACGGGCACGAGCCGCATCAATGATTTTACCAACAATGATTTTGGCATCCGCTGGATTTTCTAATAAATATTGTTGTAAATATTCATTCATCACCGACTCCACCGCACTTTTCACTTCCGAAGACACTAATTTGTCTTTCGTTTGTGAGGAGAATTTAGGATCAGGTACTTTGACCGAAATAATCGCTACCAAACCTTCACGCGCGTCGTCCCCTGAAGTCGCCACTTTCGATTTTTTATTATGACCTTCATTGTCCATGTAGTTATTTAAACTACGCGTTAAGGCACCACGAAAACCAGCCAAGTGGGTACCACCATCACGTTGTGGAATATTATTGGTGAAGCAATAAACGTTTTCGTTAAAGCTGTCATTCCACTGCATGGACACTTCCACACCAATGCCGTCTTTTTCCGTTGAAAAGTAGAAAGGTTTTTGATGAATCGGATTTTTGTTACGGTTTAGGTATTCAACGAAAGCTTGGATACCACCTTCGTAATGGAAATGATCTTGTCTGTCGTTGCGTTTATCAAATAGTTTAATTGATACGCCGGAATTTAAGAATGACAATTCACGCAAGCGTTTTGCCAAAATATCGTATTCGAATTCAATGTTATTGAAAATAGTTGGACTCGGCCAGAAACGCACGGTAGTCCCCGTTTGATCCGTTTCACCAATCGCAGCTAAAGGTGCTTGTGGTTCACCTAAATGATAAACCTGCTCATGTACTTTGCCTTGGCGACGAATAGTCAGTTGTAATTTATCAGACAAGGCATTAACAACCGACACCCCCACACCATGTAAACCACCTGAGACTTTATAGGAATTATCATCAAATTTACCGCCTGCATGTAAGACTGTCATGATAACTTCAGCTGCCGATACCCCTTCTTCAGGGTGAATATCAACCGGAATACCACGTCCATCATCTTGCACCGAAACAGAATTGTCAGTGTGAATAGTAACGGTGATATCTTTAGCATAGCCCGCTAAAGCTTCGTCAATGGAGTTATCCACCACCTCAAAGACCATATGATGTAAACCCGTACCATCATCCGTATCCCCAATGTACATACCAGGACGTTTACGTACGGCATCAAGTCCTTTTAAAACCTTAATACTATTCGCACCATAATTTTCAGGGGTATTATTTGACATCGTATCTCTCTTTTTAAACCATAAAAAATTGCTGAGATTATAGCAAAATTTTGGCAAATTAGCTAAGAATAAGTGCGCTTGATTTTGGGTAAACGTTTTTCATCGCACAATTATCTTTGTAGATTTTACACACGCATCTTGAACAAAAAACCACCCTTCAAATAACATCTCATAACAAAATTTATACAAATTTATTACATTTTATGTTGATTTATTATTCATATCAGATATATTTTATATTTAAAAAATAAAATATAATAGATCAATGTGATTAGCCCAATCAGCGCAAACGCTAATTTCTTTGCACTGGTGCGACAGTTATTACCATAAACGCAATTAGCACATCAGGTCTTGCTATCTGAAGTAGCAATGGCTTCACTGCTTAATATTCGTTCTTCGGCAAAAACAGTAACAAGGTGAATATTTTTATGAAAAGCATCATACCTGAAGTCAAAGCATTCTTTGATGAACCAACAAATACCTACAGTTATGTTGTCCATGATCCAGATACGCGAGCTTGTGCCATTATTGATTCTGTTTTAGATCTCGATTATGCCGCAGGTAAAATCAGTACCCAATCCGCAGAGGCAATTATTGCTTATATTCAACAACAGCAATTTACAGTTGAATGGATTTTAGAAACCCATGTCCATGCCGATCATTTATCTGCTGCGCCTTACTTACAAGAAAAGTTAGGGGGTAAAACTGGGATTGGTCAACATATCACAACGGTACAAAATGTATTTGGAAAAGCATTCAATGTAGGCACAGAATTTGCCCGTGATGGTAGCCAATTTAATCAATTATTTCAGGATGGTGATGAATTCACGATCGGTCATCTTCCAGTTAAAGTTATCCACACACCTGGACATACACCAGCCTGTGTAAGTTATTTAATTGGGGATGCTGTGTTTGTGGGTGATACACTCTTTATGCCAGATTATGGCACAGCCCGTTGCGATTTTCCTGGTGGTGATGCCAATGTGTTATACCAATCTGTACAAAAATTACTTGCATTACCAGAAGAAACCCGGATGTTCTTATGTCATGACTATTTACCTAAAAATCGTCAAGAATACTGCTATGAAACGACGGTCAAGGCACAAAAAGAGCAGAATATCCATATTCATGATGGGGTTGAGCAAGATGCATTCGTTAAAATGCGACAAACTCGTGATGCCACCTTATCGATGCCAAAATTAATTATTCCGTCGGTACAAGTGAATATGCGAGCAGGGCACTTACCACCGGCAGAAGAAAATGGGCAAGTTTATTTAAAAGTGCCAATTAATTTATTTAAATCATAATTTATATAAGGGAAAATCTATGGCTATTCAAACAATTTGCGTCAATGATGTATGTGAAAAACTCAAACAAGGAGCGATTTTAGTTGATATTCGTCAACCAGATGAATATTTAAGAGAAAATATTGAAGGCGCCGAACTACAACCCCTCTCACAATTAGAAAAAGAAGGGTTAACTGGTAATGCTGTGAACGCAAATGTTGTCATTTTTCATTGCCGTTCTGGTCGTCGCACACAACAAGCCAGTGAATTATTAACAGCGATTACAGTAGGTAAAGAGGCATTTATTTTAGAAGGAGGATTAGAGGGTTGGAAAGCCAATAATCAACCGACTCGTTTAAATCGTTCTCAACCTTTAGAAATGATGCGCCAAGTACAAATTGCTGCCGGAAGTTTAACCTTAATCGGTGCAATTCTAGGTTGGTTAGTTTCTCCCGCATTCTATGGTTTATGTGCATTTGTTGGTGCAGGCTTATTACTCGCAGGTGCCACAGGATTTTGTGGTATGGCACGTTTACTTGCCCTCATGCCATGGAATCGTCAATAATCACACATATTCGGAGGTAGAAAGCGATATTTTCTACTTCCTTTTCTTGTCTTCGATAATGAAATATGACTCTCTTTTATGCGACTTAAGTAAGCAATTTAATCAAAAAATAGGCAAACTAACAAAAATGGCATATCATACCAATCTGAACGCGTTTAAGTACATAAGTCAATTTTAGATAACATTTAATATTAATTGGTTTTTATAAATTTTCTTATCCTTAATAAAATTATTACTTTTTATTTTAATTAAATATAAATAAACAATTATTCAATAATAAATATCTGTTGGGGAAAAATAATGGAAGAAATATTTTCAAAATGTGATGAAGCAACGAAATTTTTAAAATCTTTTTCAAATCAAAATCGATTAATTATTCTATGTTGTATTCTAGATCAAAAACGCAATGTCACAGAAATTACACAGCTCACCGGCTTACCACAAGCCTCTGTATCTAATCAACTGGCTTTATTACGCGAAAATAAACTGATCGATTGTGAAAAACGCCATCGTGAAAGATTATATTATATTGCCGATCCAAGAGTGCTCGAAATCATGCAGCTCTTACATAAATTCTTTTGTCAATAAAATAAATAGCTTTCTGCACCTTAAAATATTCTCCTTGTCATTAAGGTGCAAAAAACATTTTTCTTTACACCTAAGCACCAATAATACGATAAAGTGCGGTATCTTTTCTGTCCAAATAATGCACTGACTGGATTCGGCGAATAGTACGAGAACGACCGCGGATCAATAATGTTTCTGTCGTAGCAAGATTACCTTTACGATGGATGCCTTTTAATAAATCACCATTAGTGATACCTGTGGCAGAAAAAACCAAATTATCATCACGTACTAGATCTTCTAGTTTTAATACTTGATTAACTTCAATACCCATGTCTTGGCAACGACGAATTTCCTCCTCAGCAAGCGCTTGATTTTCAGCTGTTTGCCCTTTTACCTGATCACGTGGTAATAAACGGGCTTGCATATCGCCACCTAATGCACGTACAGCCGCCGCCGCAATCACTCCTTCTGGCGCACCACCAATGCCATATAGCATATCTACACCGCCATCTGGTAAACAACACAATATGGATGCGGCCACATCTCCGTCAGGAATCGCCAATACTTTCACACCTAATTGTTGCATTCTTTTAATCATCTCATGATGGCGAGGCTTATCTAAGGTAATCACCGTGAGTTGAGACAATAGTTTCCCCATTTTCGACGCCACACGACGTAAATTCTGTTCAAGTGGTAAATTAAGATCCACCATGCCTTTGACTTCTGGCCCTACCACCAATTTTTCCATATACATATCAGGTGCTTTTAGAAAGGTTTCTCTTCCACCAGCGGCTAAAACAGATAACGCATTTGCTTGTCCCATGGCTGTCATTCTTGTGCCTTCAATAGGATCAACAGCAATAGAAATTTGCTCACCTTGACCATTTCCTACTTTTTCACCAATATAAAGCATCGGTGCTTCATCAATTTCACCTTCACCAATCACCACTTCGGCATCCATTTCGACTTGATTTAACATTAAACGCATTGCTTGTACTGCTGCATTATCTGCGGCATTTTTATCGCCACGACCTAACCAGGCAAAACCTGCAAGTGCAGCTGCTTCAGTCACTCTTGAAAATTCAATCGCTAACGCTCTATTCATTTTATTATCCTTTGGGTTGATTGATGAAAATTCAGCGCTATTTTAGCACCTAGCAAACGGTTGCGTAATGAAAAAATAAAAAAATACACATAATTTTTTCGAACCTCACTAGAAATTATGTTAAGGTGACAAGCAAAATGCTACTCATCTGTTTAACATCCCTGTTAACTAGAGTAAAATAGACGCACTTAATTACATTGTAGAGGAAGCCTTATGTCTTTAGAAATTTTAGATCAGTTAGAAGAAAAAATTAAACAAGCAGTTGAAACCATCCAATTACTCCAATTGGAAATTGATGAACTAAAAGAAAAAAATAATCAATCACAACAAGCAAATGATGCGTTACGCAGTGAAAATGAGCAACTAAAGAGTGAACATCAAAACTGGCAAGAACGTTTACGCTCACTATTAGGTAAAATTGATAACGTATAATTCACTTCTCTAAGGCTTAGTTTTTCTAAGCCTTATTTTTTAGGAGAAATTAATGAAAACAAAAATATGTATTATAACCGGCAGCACGCTTGGTGGTGCAGAATACGTGGCAGAACATATTGCTGATGTATTAACAGATCAAGGCTATTCTATACGTTTAGAACATGGGCCTTCTTTCGAAGAAGTCATGAATGAAACGTGCTGGCTTGTTGTGACATCTACCCATGGTGCTGGCGAACTTCCTGATAATATTAAACCTTTATTTGAAAAATTAGCCTTTTATCCGAAACACCTTGCCGACTTACGTTTTGCGGTGATCGGGTTAGGAAATTCTGATTACGATACATTTTGCCAAGCGGTAGATCATGTTGAACAATTACTGCTAAGTAAAGATGCGTTACAGATCTGTGAATCCCTTAGAATGGACATGTTGACCATCACTGATCCTGAACAAACCGCTGAAGAATGGCTTCCTCAATTTCTGACCAAACTATAATTTTCTCCTCAAATAACATGGCATATCTAACAAGATGTGCCATTTTTTTGTCTTCATTAGTATAGTATTTAATCAGTCAATGTAATGTTCTTCTTGTGGATAAGTAAGATCTAAATTGTATAAAACCTGTTTTTATACCCTGAATAACAAAGTTTATTTTTTAATCTGTGGATAACTAAGGGAATTATACACAGTTTTTTTCTTTCTATCAGAGATGATCTTAACAGCATTAAAAGTGATCTAACTTATTCATTTAAAAAAGAAAAAGGATCTTAATCACAGATCAAAGGATCCTAATAATTACAATAATAAGATCATTTTATATATAAAGATCTTATCTTTACTAGCTAGTGATCTTTTTAACAATGATCCTCAGCCCTTGCGTAAAAATGTTGCTTTCATGGATCCGTAAATTTCAGTAGAATAGCCAACCAGCAAAAAAGGATTAAAGATCCATGGAATCCGAGAAAAATTGACAAAGGTTATTATGTTTTATACTGAAAATTATGATGTAATCGTGATTGGTGGTGGACACGCAGGTACAGAAGCTGCACTCGCACCAGCACGCATGGGACTTAAAACTCTGTTATTAACCCACAATGTTGATACATTAGGACAAATGTCCTGTAATCCCGCAATTGGCGGGATCGGAAAAGGCCATTTAGTCAGAGAAATTGATGCAATGGGCGGGCTGATGGCAACTGCTGCTGACCAAGCAGGGATCCAATTTCGTACTTTAAATAGCAGTAAAGGCCCTGCCGTTCGTGCAACTCGTGCACAAGCAGACCGTGTGTTATATCGTCAAGCTGTACGCATTGCATTAGAAAATCAAGAAAATTTGGATATTTTTCAACAAGAAGTGACTGATATTATTCTAGATCAGGATCGTGTTTCCGGCGTAACGACCAAAATGGGATTAAAATTCCGTGCAAAAGCGGTGATTTTAACTGCCGGTACTTTCCTTTCAGGTAAGATTCACATTGGACTTGAAAACTACACCGGTGGACGCGCAGGTGATCCAGCTTCAGTAATGTTAGCTGATCGTTTGAGAGATCTGAATTTACGTGTGGATCGTTTAAAAACGGGTACGCCACCACGTATTGATGCACGCACCATTGATTTCTCGATATTAGCGAAACAACATGGTGATGAAAAACTGCCTGTTTTTTCATTTATGGGTTCCGTTGATCAACATCCACGTCAGATCCCCTGTTTTATTACCCATACCAATGAACAAACCCATGACGTGATTCGTAATAACTTAGATCGCAGTCCGATGTATGCTGGGATCATTGAAGGGATCGGCCCACGTTATTGTCCATCGATCGAAGACAAAGTGATGCGTTTTTCTGAGCGTAATTCACACCAGATCTATCTTGAACCAGAAGGGTTAACCAGTAATGAAATCTATCCAAATGGGATTTCTACTAGCTTGCCTTTTGATGTGCAAATGAAGATCGTTAACTCGATGAAAGGGATGGAAAAAGCACGCATTATCAAACCGGGTTATGCGATTGAATATGATTATTTTGATCCACGAGATCTGAAACCTACTTTAGAAACGAAATCGATCAATGGCTTATTTTTTGCTGGACAGATTAATGGAACAACGGGGTATGAAGAAGCCGCTGGACAAGGCTTGTTAGCAGGAATTAATGCTAGTTTATTGGTGCAAGAAAAAGATGCCTGGTTCCCACGTCGTGATCAGGCCTATATTGGTGTATTAGTCGATGATCTTTGTACTTTAGGGACAAAAGAGCCATATCGTGTATTTACTTCTCGTGCTGAGTATCGTTTATTATTGCGCGAAGATAATGCGGATAGCCGTTTAACGCCAATTGCTCACCAATTAGGCTTAATTGATGAAAAACGTTGGGCAAGATTTAATCAAAAAATGGAAAATATTGAATTAGAAAGACAGCGTTTACGTCAAATTTGGTTACATCCACGTTCTGACTATCTTGAAGAAGCGAATAAAGTGTTAGGTAGTCCATTAGTACGTGAAGCCAGTGGCGAAGATTTATTACGCCGTCCAGAAATGAATTATCAAATTTTAACCTCGTTAACGCCATTCCAACCTGCGATGGCAGATCAAGAAGCGGTAGAGCAAGTAGAAATTGCGATCAAATATCAGGGTTATATTGAACATCAACAAGAGGAAATTGAGCGTCAAAAACGCCATGAAAATACGGTTATTCCAACTGGCTTTGATTATAGCGTTGTTGCGGGTTTATCGAATGAAGTGCGTGCAAAATTAGAACAACATCGTCCTGTTTCTATTGGACAAGCTTCGCGTATTTCAGGGGTAACACCTGCGGCTATCTCTATTTTATTGGTGAATTTGAAAAAACAAGGCATGTTAAAGCGTGGTGAATGATGACTAACCTTGAACAACAGCTTAACCAAAAACTTGATATTTTACTAAAACAGACCGCACTTTCGATAACCGATCAACAGAAAGCACAATTAGTGAAATTGATTTTATTACTAAACAAGTGGAACAAAGCCTATAATCTCACTTCCATTCGAGATCCGATGGATATGCTCGTTAAACATATTTTAGATAGTCTCGTGGTCAGCCCATATTTAACCGGTGAACGTTTTATTGACGTTGGCACAGGTCCGGGTTTACCAGGATTACCGCTTGCTATTATTAATCCTCATAAACGATTTGTACTTTTAGACAGTTTGGGGAAACGAATTAGTTTTATTCGTCATGCTGTTCGTGAGCTAGATTTGCATAATGTAGAGCCCGTATTAAGTCGTGTTGAAGAATATCGTCCAGAACAACTATTTGATGGGGTGTTAAGCCGTGCTTTTGCTTCTTTAAAAGATATGACGGATTGGTGTCAACATCTACCAAAACAAGATGGTTATTTTTATGCTTTAAAAGGGCTTTATCATCAAGAAGAAGTAGAAGAACTCGGTGAGAAATTTGCTATCCAACAAGTGGTTCAATTACAAGTGCCAACGCTAGTTGGAGAAAGACATTTAGTCATTGTTAAGTAAACTTTAAAGGAATGTTTAAAAAATATAATTTTGTGATCTTGTTCACATATTTTAATTTCTAATAGGGTTAAAACTAGCGTATAATCCGCAGTAATTTTGTTTTGTTTATACCGTGTTATTGCAGTGAATATAGCTAATGTCGCAAGTAATTGATCAAGCTAGAAAGAAGTATAAAATGACCCTCTGGGTAGAATTGGGAGTGTTATTAACCAGTTTTGTGTGCTTAATAGGGTATAACTGGTTAATTGGTATTTCTTTTTTATTAGGTGCTTTAGCGATAGCTATTCCACATAGTCTGTTTGTTTGGTTCGTTTTTTTTACAAAAAAACAACAAATTTCAAATAAACTAACAACATTTTACCGTGGAGAAGCCGTTAAATTCATATCCACTATTTTTTTTATTGTACTTGCTTTTAAATTAGTTGATTCAATACATGTTATTGCATTTTTTATAGGATATTTTATAACAATAGTTTTAAATAATCTTCTTCCCTTTTTAGTAAGTAAGTACTTAAATATATAACGTTTTTATAAATATCAAAAAGGATTAGTTATGGCAGCAGAGCTTACAACAGCGGGATATATTGGGCACCATTTAGAATTCTTGAAAACAGGGGATTCTTTTTGGCATGTTCATTTAGATACCCTTTTCTTTTCTATCGTAGCGGGCGCAATTTTTCTTTTCATTTTTTCAAAAGTGGCAAAGAAAGCAACGCCTGGTGTACCAAGTAAATTACAATGTTTTGTTGAAATTTTAGTTGGTTGGGTTGATGGTGTTGTGAAAGAAAACTTTCATGGACCGAGACATGTTGTTGCACCACTTGCATTAACGGTATTTTGTTGGGTATTTATTATGAATGCCATTGACTTAATACCCGTTGATTTCTTACCTCAAATTGCCAATTTATTTGGTATTCATTACTTAAGAGCCGTGCCGACAGCCGATATTAGTGCAACCCTTGGGATGTCTATTTGTGTATTTGCTTTAATTATTTTTTACACAATAAAATCAAAAGGTGTCACTGGCTTTGTGAAAGAATACACACTTCATCCATTTAATCATTGGGCATTTATTCCTGTGAACCTTGTACTTGAATTAGTGACCTTGCTTGCAAAACCTATTTCTCTTGCATTCCGTTTGTTCGGTAATATGTATGCAGGCGAATTGATTTTCATTTTGATTGCAGTAATGTATTCTGCCAATATGGCAATTGCCGCCTTAGGTATTCCATTGCATCTAGCGTGGGCGATCTTCCATATTCTGATAATTACTTTACAAGCGTTCATCTTTATGATGTTGACGATTGTGTATTTAAGTATCGCTTATAATAAAGCTGATCATTAATAACCGTTACAGTAAGTAAAAACTTACTGTAATTTATCATTTTTTTTTACTAACCAGCCTTTAGGCTAACTTTTTTTAAATCTATAACTGGAGAAAATTATGGAAACTGTAATTACAGCAACTATTATCGGTGCATCAATCTTATTAGCATTTGCTGCATTAGGTACGGCAATTGGCTTTGCGATTTTAGGTGGTAAATTCTTAGAGTCATCAGCTCGTCAACCTGAATTAGCAAACAGCTTGCAAACTAAGATGTTTATCGTTGCCGGTCTTCTTGATGCTATCGCGATGATCGCTGTAGGGATTTCATTATTATTCATTTTCGCAAACCCATTCATCGATTTATTAAAATAATTGTCGGTTTGCCAACAATTGCAAAATTACTCACTGAGTAATCTAAACGACAATTATTAAGGAGGGGGTTGTGAATTTAAATGCAACACTGATTGGTCAACTGATTGCGTTCGCAATATTTGTTGCGTTCTGTATGAAATTTGTTTGGCCACCAATTATTAAAGCGATTGAAGAGCGTCAACGTTCAATTGCCAATGCGTTAGCATCGGCAGAAGCAGCAAGAAAAGAGCAAGCCGATACGAAAGCTTTAGTTGAGCAAGAAATCACTGAAGCAAAAATGCAAGCGCAGCAAATTATTGATTTAGCCAATAAACGCCGCAATGAAATTTTAGAAGAAGTTAAAGTGGAAGCTGAAGCAACAAGAGCGAAAATTATTGAGCAAGGTTATGCAGAAGTGGAAGCTGAACGTAAACGTGTTCAAGAAGAATTACGTGTTAAAGTTGCATCACTTGCGATTGCGGGTGCGGAGAAAATTGTGGGTCGTACAGTTGATGAAGCGGCAAACAATGACATTATTGATAAATTAGTTGCAGAACTATAAAAGGTTGGGCTTATGTCAGAATTAACTACAATAGCTCGCCCTTATGCGAAAGCAGCATTTGATTTTGCTATTGAGCAGAATACGGTAGAAAAATGGGCAAATATGCTGCATTTTTCATCTGAGTTAATCAAAGATGAAACGATGCAAACATTTTTAAAAAGTGCTCTGTCTGCTAATAAACTTGCTGATGCAGTCATTTCAATTTGTGGCGAACAACTTGATCAATATGGGCAAAATCTTATTCGGTTAATGGCTGAAAATAAGCGTTTGGAAGTACTTCCTGCTGTTTATCAAACATTTCAATCTTATGTTGAGGAACACCAAAAAATAACTGAAGTACAAGTCATATCAGCTCAACCATTAAATGCAACACAAGAGCAAAAAATTGCTGCAGCAATGGAAAAAAGATTAGCTCGTAAAGTTAAATTAAATTGTAGCTTAGATAGTTCACTCATCGCAGGTGTAATTATTCGTACAGATGATTTTGTTATCGATGGAAGTAGTCGTGGACAACTGACTCGTCTAGCAAATGAGCTACAATTATAAGAGGAATAAAAGATGCAACTAAATTCTACAGAAATTAGTGAATTGATTAAAAAACGCATTGCCCAATTTGATGTTGTGAGTGAAGCTCGTAATACTGGGACAATCGTTTCTGTGAGTGACGGAATTATCCGTATTCATGGTTTAAGTGAGGTAATGCAAGGGGAAATGATTGCATTACCGGGCAATCGTTATGCGATGGCACTTAACCTTGAGAGAGATTCTGTGGGTGCAGTAGTCATGGGACCTTATGCAGATCTTGCTGAAGGTATGGAAGTTCAATGTACTGGTCGTATCCTTGAAGTCCCAGTCGGTCGTGGTTTATTAGGTCGCGTAGTTAATACCTTAGGTGAACCAATCGATGGAAAAGGTGAGATTGAAAATGATGGATTCTCTCCTGTTGAAGTAATTGCGCCAGGTGTTATTGATCGTAAGTCCGTTGATCAACCAGTACAAACTGGTTATAAAGCCGTTGACTCTATGGTGCCAATTGGTCGTGGTCAGCGTGAATTGATTATCGGTGACCGCCAAACAGGTAAAACGGCATTAGCCATTGACGCAATCATTAACCAACGTGATTCGGGGATTAAATGTATCTACGTTGCGATTGGTCAAAAAGCATCAACTATTGCAAACGTGGTACGTAAATTAGAAGAACACGGTGCTTTACAAAATACCATTGTTGTGGTGGCATCCGCCTCAGAATCTGCTGCACTACAATATTTAGCGCCATATTCTGGTTGTGCAATGGGTGAATATTTCCGTGATCGTGGTGAAGATGCGTTAATCATTTATGATGATTTATCAAAACAAGCGGTTGCGTATCGTCAAATTTCACTATTATTACGTCGTCCACCTGGTCGAGAAGCATTCCCTGGCGATGTATTCTATTTACACTCTCGTTTACTTGAGCGTGCTTCTCGCGTAAATGAAGAATATGTTGAACGCTTCACTCACGGTGAAGTGAAAGGTAAAACCGGTTCTTTAACTGCGCTTCCAATTATCGAAACCCAAGCGGGTGACGTGTCTGCATTCGTGCCGACTAACGTGATTTCGATTACTGATGGTCAGATCTTCTTAGAATCTAACTTATTTAACTCAGGTATTCGCCCTGCGGTCAACCCAGGTATTTCGGTTTCTCGTGTAGGTGGTTCGGCACAAACAAAAGTAATTAAGAAATTAGCAGGGGGTATTCGTACCGCACTTGCTCAATATCGTGAATTGGCGGCATTTGCTCAATTTGCTTCAGATCTTGATGATGCAACGCGTAAGCAATTATCTCATGGTCAAAAAGTAACTGAATTATTGAAACAAAAACAATATTCTCCGTTATCAGTAGCACAACAAGCATTAGTGTTATTTGCAGTAGAGTTTGGTTACTTAGAAGAAGTCGATTTAGATCGTATTGGTTCATTTGAATCAGCACTTTTAGAGTATGCTAACCATAACTATGCTGATTTTATGCGTGAGTTAACTCAATCTGGCAACTACAATGATGAAATTAAAGATTCATTAAAAGCCATTTTGGATAGCTTCAAAGCAAACAGTGCATGGTAAGTTAACACTTTAAATGGAGAGACAAAATGGCAGGTGCTAAAGAGATAAGAACCAAAATCGCGAGTGTAAAAAGTACACAAAAAATTACGAAAGCGATGGAAATGGTTGCTGCCTCGAAAATGCGTAAAACGCAAGAACGCATGTCTTCTTCACGTCCTTATTCAGAAACAATACGTAACGTGATCAGCCACGTTTCAAAAGCAACGATCGGTTATAAGCATCCATTTTTAGTGGATCGCGAAGTAAAAAAAGTGGGCATCATTGTTGTGTCCACAGATCGTGGACTTTGTGGTGGCTTAAACGTGAACTTGTTTAAAACCATATTAAATGAAATGAAACAATGGAAAGAAAAAGGTGTTCCTGTTCAATTAAGTTTAATTGGTTCTAAATCTATCAACTTTTTCCAATCAATGGGGGTTAAAATTTTA
The DNA here is from genome assembly GCA_049888895.1 of Bisgaard Taxon 45. GTDB lineage: Bacteria > Pseudomonadota > Gammaproteobacteria > Enterobacterales > Pasteurellaceae > Pasteurella. The sequence goes on from JBLUWJ010000011.1 coordinate 51,335, forward strand.
ACCCAAGATTCAGGTATCGGTGATACGCCTTCTGTTGAGCATTTGATCGGTTCAGTGAACTCAATGATTGATGCTTATAAGAAAGGTGATATTGATGTTGTGTATTTGGTTTATAACAAATTCATTAACACCATGTCGCAAAAACCTGTATTGGAAAAATTAATTCCATTACCAGAATTAGATAATGATGAATTAGGCGAAAGAAAACAAGTGTGGGATTATATTTACGAACCCGATGCGAAAGTATTATTAGATAATTTATTGGTTCGTTATTTAGAATCTCAGGTTTATCAAGCAGCAGTTGAAAATCTTGCTTCTGAGCAAGCTGCTCGAATGGTCGCAATGAAAGCAGCAACAGACAATGCTGGTAACTTAATTAATGAGTTACAGTTAGTCTACAACAAAGCTCGTCAAGCAAGTATTACAAATGAATTAAATGAAATTGTTGCAGGTGCAGCAGCAATTTAACAAATAGAGGATCGGTAATGGCAACTGGAAAAATTGTACAAATCATCGGTGCGGTTATTGACGTTGAATTCCCACAAGATGCAGTACCAAAAGTATATGATGCCTTAAACGTTGAAACAGGTTTAGTGCTTGAAGTTCAACAACAATTAGGTGGTGGTGTAGTTCGCTGTATCGCAATGGGATCATCTGATGGATTAAAACGCGGTTTAAGCGTCACTAACACAAATAGCCCAATTTCTGTTCCAGTCGGAACAAAAACATTGGGTCGTATCATGAACGTATTGGGTGAACCAATCGATGAACAAGGCGAAATTGGTGCGGAAGAGAATTGGTCTATTCACCGTGCGCCACCAAGTTATGAAGAACAATCTAACAGTACTGAACTTTTAGAAACGGGGATTAAAGTGATTGACTTAGTTTGTCCGTTTGCGAAAGGGGGTAAAGTTGGTTTATTCGGTGGTGCGGGTGTAGGTAAAACCGTTAATATGATGGAATTAATCCGTAACATCGCTATTGAACACTCAGGTTACTCTGTATTTGCTGGGGTAGGTGAGCGTACGCGTGAAGGTAACGACTTCTATCATGAGATGAAAGATTCTAACGTATTAGATAAAGTCTCTCTTGTTTATGGTCAAATGAACGAGCCACCAGGTAACCGTTTACGTGTGGCATTAACAGGCTTAACCATGGCGGAAAAATTCCGTGATGAAGGTCGTGATGTTTTATTCTTCGTTGATAATATTTATCGTTATACCCTTGCTGGTACAGAAGTTTCTGCATTATTAGGTCGTATGCCATCTGCGGTAGGTTATCAACCAACCCTTGCGGAAGAAATGGGTGTGCTTCAAGAGCGTATTACCTCAACCAAAACAGGTTCTATTACGTCTGTTCAAGCCGTTTACGTGCCTGCTGATGACTTGACTGACCCATCACCTGCAACAACCTTTGCGCACTTAGATTCAACCGTTGTATTAAGTCGTCAAATTGCGTCATTAGGTATTTATCCTGCAGTGGATCCATTAGAATCGACTTCTCGTCAGTTAGATCCATTAGTCGTGGGTGAAGAACACTACAACGTTGCACGTGGTGTACAAACGACCTTACAACGCTATAAAGAATTGAAAGATATCATCGCTATTCTTGGTATGGATGAGTTATCTGAAGACGATAAATTAGTCGTTGCGCGTGCACGTAAAATCGAACGTTTCTTATCACAACCATTCTTCGTGGCAGAAGTATTTAACGGTACACCAGGAAAATATGTGCCATTAAAAGAAACAATTCGTGGCTTCAAAGGTATTTTAGACGGTGAATATGACCATATCCCAGAACAAGCGTTCTATATGGCAGGTAGCATCGACGAAGTATTAGAAAAAGCGAAAAAATTATAATTGCTTCTGAAAGCAACTAATCAGGCTTGAAGGAGAAAAAATGTCAGTATTTAACTTAACCGTAGTAAGTGCAGAACAACAGATTTTTTCTGGTCAAGTAAAGAGTATGCAAGCAACAGGTATTGAGGGTGAACTGGGAATTTTAGCCGGCCACACCCCACTACTTACGGCAATTAAACCGGGTATTGTGAAATTGACTCTTGAAGACGGAAAAGAAGAAGTGATCTATGTTTCCGGTGGTTTTTTAGAAGTTCAACCGAATGTGGTTACCGTATTAGCGGATACGGCAATTCGTGGTGATGAATTAGATGGCGATCGTATTTTGGCTGCGAAAAAACGCGCAGAAGAAAATATTCGTACTCGTCATGGTGATGCAAACTATGAAATGTTAGCTTCTAAACTATCTAAAGAATTAGCGAAACTACGTGCTTATGAATTAACGGAAAAATTAGTGAAAAATAACCGCTAAGTTAACCGCACTTTACAGACTAAAAAGACCACATTTTGTGGTCTTTTATTTTTTAGGTTTATTTTCCTTTTTTTACCCAATATTGAAATGGAATCCGCTCAACTTCACTTTTCAATAGAGTATGTTCCATAAATTGGCAAAAGCTAGGGATATCTCTGGTGGTGGCAGGGTCATCTGCAATAACCAATAGAATGTCACCTTCTTCCAAAAAGCGTATATGCTTTCTCACTAACATAACAGGCTCAGGACAACGTAGCCCTAATGTATCCAGTGTTTGTGTTACCCTTATCTCATTCATTGATTTTTATCATTGGTTGGCTATATTTAGGCGCTATAATACACCAAACTCAAATTACGTAGAAGTTCAATAAGAACATGATTGAATATCATATCCCAAAAAGTGCGGTCATTTTTGAAGAAGAAATTAAAAAAAGTCGTTTCATCACTTACCTTCAGCATGTCGAAGACCTGACGCAAGCAAAACTATTTTGGCAACAAATAAAATTACAGCATCCACAAGCGCGTCATCACTGTTGGGCAACGGTTGCTGGTGCACCGAATGACTCTCAACAATTTGGTTTTTCTGATGACGGTGAACCAGCAGGTACAGCAGGGAAACCAATGTTATCTGCTTTGCAAGGCAGTAAGATTGGTGAAATTTGTGCTGTTGTTGTGCGTTATTATGGCGGCATTTTACTGGGAACAGGTGGTTTGGTGCGTGCTTATAGTAATGGTGTACAGCAAGCGTTAAATTTATTAGAAACGTCTGTGAAAGTGCAACGTCAACGTTATAAACTGTGCTGTGATTATGCTCAAATTAATGCTTTGTTGCAGCTTTGTGAAAAACAGGATGTGATGATTACAAATCAACATTTTGTTGATCGTGTAACATTTGAGTTAGGGATCAGAGATGATAAACTGACGGCATTTCAACAAGCCTTAATTGAACGTTTTAGTGGGCAATTACAATTAGAAAGAGAGTAAGTTTTGAGAATATTATCCATTATCCGTATTGTTGGCATTCTTGTGATGTGTTTTTCCCTTACCATGTTAGCCCCTGCTTTTGTGGCTTTATTATATGGAGATGGCGCGGGTAAAGCGTTTATGCAAACTTTTGTGATGAGTGCGATAGTTGGGATGCTATTATGGTGGCCTTGTCACGATCATAAAGAAGAACTACGTTCTCGAGATGGCTTTTTAATTGTGGTGGCATTTTGGTTAGTTTTAGGTAGTATCGGTTCCATTCCCTTTCTATTATTTGAAACGCCGCACCTTTCTTTTTCCTCCGCAATTTTTGAGTCTTTTTCTGGATTAACCACGACTGGTGCGACTGTGATTGAGGGTTTAGATCAGCTACCTAAAGCCATTTTATTTTATCGTCAACTTCTCCAATGGCTAGGTGGAATGGGGATCATTGTACTTGCGGTGGCGATTATTCCCTTGTTAGGTATTGGTGGAACACAGCTATATCGTGCGGAATCCTCCGGTCCGCTAAAGGAACAAAAATTACGTCCCCGTATTGCTGAAGTGGCAAAATTGCTGTGGATTTTATATTTTTCTCTCACTGTCCTTTGTGCAATCGCTTATTGGTTTGCTGGCATGAATGCATTTGATGCCATTGGACATAGTTTTTCTACTGTGGCTAACGGTGGCTTTTCAACCCATGACGCCAGTATGGGATATTTTAATAATTCGACTATCTATCTGATTACAACCTTTTTTATGCTGATTGCGGGGATCAATTTTAATTTGCATATTTCAGCGCTCACTTACCTTGGTAAACAAAGTCTTTGGAAAAATTATTGGAAAGATCCAGAGTTTCGTTTTTTCTTAGCCATGCAAGTGCTGTTTATTTTATTATTTTCTCTCTCTTTATACTTTTATGATGTGATGACGAATTTAAGTGATGCCTTTATTCAAGGTTCATTGCAGTTAACTTCAATGTCTATGACAGCAGGTTATACGATTTTTGATATGAATAATTTACCTGCATTTTCTGCCATGCTATTAGTGATTGCGAGTCTCATCGGTGGATGTGGTGGTTCCACAACGGGCGGATTAAAAACCATCCGTGTTTTGATTTTATGGTTACAAGTCAAAAGAGAATTACGTAGTCTTGTTCATCCAAATTTAGTTCAGCCGATCAAATTAGGACGAAATATTTTACCAATTCGGATGCTAGAAAGTATTTGGGCATTCCTGATGATTTTTATTTTGGTGTATTGGGTGTGTGTATTTGCAGTCATTCTTTGTGGTATGGATGTGTTTGATGCGATGGGCTCTGTATTTGCGACATTAACCAATGCAGGCCCTGGGCTTGGTGTAATTCATCAAGATTTTCTGAATGTGCCTGAAAGTGCCAAAATCGTCTTTGCCTTTGCCATGATTTGTGGTCGTTTAGAAATATTCTCATTACTGGTTCTGTTTACCCCAGCTTTCTGGAAAGAATAATGAAAACACTGATTCTCTATTCAAGTCGTGATGGACAAACTAAAAAAATTGCCCAATTTATTGCCTCTAAATTAAGTGGAAATGTACAAATTCAAGCGTTGACCGAAGATACGGATATTACAAATGCAGATCGCGTGCTAATAGGTGCCTCAATTCGTTATGGGCATTTTGATAAAGTCCTCGATAAATTTGTTAAAAAACAGACCGCACTTCTGAGCCAAAAAGCGAATGCCTTTTTTGCCGTGAATCTGACTGCACGCAAAGTTGGAAAAGATACACCAGAAACCAATGTCTATGTCAGAAAATTTTTACAACGTATTGACTGGCAACCTCAATTAGTAGCTGTTTTTGCTGGTGCATTGTATTATCCTCGCTATTCTTTTTTTGATCGTACAATGATCAAATTGATTATGAAAATAACGGGTGGTGAAACCGATACCCGTAAAGAAATTGAATATACAGATTGGCATAAAGTCGAGTGTTTCGCAGTACAGTTTGAAACGTTTAAATAAAACGCGCTTTTTGTTTGATTTTATAGCGGCAAGATCGTTTTTGATTAAGAAAACAGCTATTGATGAAAAAAATGAAAAAAGCACTTGCGTCAAAATCTGAAATCCCTATAATGCACCTCCGCACCGCAAGGGTGGCAAGGGAAAGGAAAGCGGAATGCTTTTTGTTGTTTTAAAAGGTAAGCAGTATTTAAAACAAAACGCTTGACATAGAAGAGAGATTTGATTATCATTTTCGTCCTTGCTTAGTGCAACGTTCTTTAACAATCTAACAGACAATCTGTGTGGGCACTTGTTGATTGATTTCATTTAGAAAAAGATTTTTAAAATTGAAGTCTTA